>JAHECW010000027.1 GCA_024641545.1 Acidobacteriota bacterium | reverse complement strand
GCGCGATCGGCGTGGTCGCAGCCCTTCCCGTTCTGCTCTCCGACCACGCTGATCGCGCGACGCCGGGCCGCCGGAGGCGGCCCGGAAGGCCGGAGCCCCAGGAAGCCACCTGCCCTGCCCGAGCCAGTGCCCGATGGTGCCAAGACACAGACCATCCTGCGGGCGGGACGCCCGCACCACAATAGGCCACCCGCAAGGCCGGGCAGGCCGGCGGGGGCGCCGGCCCCACAATGGATCCCAGCCTCCCGGTACAACCGCGACAGCGACCCGGGCAGCGGCCGCATCCTCCTAGGGACTCGCGTGGAACGACTCGGCTGCATCGATGCCGCTGAAGGTGGGCCCAGGCCCACCCTACGTCGGACCATCCGAGCATGCGAGCGGCGTGGCCGCCGCAGGCGGCCCGGAAGGCCGGAGCCCCGGGAAGCCGCGTGCCCTGCCCGCGCCAGTCCGCGATGGTGGCGAACCCCAACGGCATCCTGCGGGCGGGACGCCCGCACCACAATGCGCGACGCTGGGACGTCGGAAGCGGCCCGGAAGGCCGGAACCCCGGGGAACCATCGCCATCCGCGAGTTCAGGTATCATGACCGCTGCGCCGGGCGCGGAGCGCGCAGGTGGGGAGGTCAGTCCGAATGGATCCACGAACCCTCTGGCGACGTCCAGAGTCACGATTTCTCATCGTTTTTCTCAGCATCCTGGGGATCAGCTTCACGGTGATCGCCCTGCGACCGGTGAACGACGCGTTCGTCGTCCCCTACACAACCCTCATCGCCAGGGTGTCGGGCGTCATTCTCGGCCTCATGGGTGAGGACATCACCATCAACGGCTGTGTTCTCCGGTCACCTCGTTTTGCCGTCACCATCTACAACGGTTGTAACGGGCTCATCACCAGCTTGATCTTTGTCTCCGGCGTCCTCGCGTTTCCGGCACGGTGGTCGGCCAAACTCATCGGCGTCGCCGGCGGTCTGCTGGCCATCCAGGCAATCAACCTGGTGCGCATCATCTCGCTCTTTTATATCGGCATCTTCCTACCAAAGCTCTTCAATTCATCTCACATCTTCATCTGGCAGTCGCTGGTGATTCTGGCAGGGGTGGCGCTTTGGATCGTCTGGGCGCACCTCTTTGCCGCGCCGCCGAAGCGAGAGGCAGGTTGATCAACGGGGATCGAATGGTCGACTCGTCGGTCGGGGAGGGCTCCTGATGAGCGAAGAGGTCGAGCTTTACCGTCGTTTCCTCAAGCGGCTGCCGTTGACCTTGCTGGCGGCGATGGCGGTGTGGTTGCTCCTCCGCCCGGTGCTCGATACTGCGATCTCGGGGTTTGCCCAACTGCTGATCAGGTCGTTCGAGGTCCCCAGGGTGACGCGCCTCGTCGTGGACGATCACAGGGCGCAGGTCCGGCGCGCAGATTTCCGAACCGATTCGGGCATCCCGGCGATCCCCCTCACCGAGAAACACTTCAACACCATCGTCCTGCTCGCCCTCTATCTGGCGCTGCCGCGACCGTTTTCAAGGCGTCAGCTGGAACGGCTCTTCATGGGTTGGTGCATCCTCTATCTCACCCAGAGCATCAATCTGTTGCTCCACGTCAAGTGTCTCTACGCGCTCTCGCTCGCCGACTGGAGCCTGCAGAACTACTCGAATTTTTCGCGCGATTTCTATGGGTTCTGGCGCTATTTCACCGACCTCCCCGGGCGGTTCTCATTCCCATTCCTGATTTGGCTGGGGTTCAACTGGGATCTTGTCATCCAGTTGCTCGGGCCGAGGACCGACCCGGTTGATGAAACCCCCAGCACCGGCAAGAAGAAGAAAACGCAGGTGTAGCCCGGGGTTTTCCGCGGGGTCGCCGACCCCCGCTCCCGTTACCGGTTCCGACGGAGCGAGCGATAGTCGGGAATCTCGTAGTCCTTGATCTTCGAGATCAGGGCGCCCCGGGACAGATTCAAGGTCCGCGCGGCCTGACTCTGGTTGCCCTTGAAACGACGAAGAACCCTGTCGATGATGAGTGCTTCGACCCCCGGAATCACGAGCTTGAGGTCATCGTTGGTCATGAGCGATGTGTAGAGCGCATCGCCTTCGTCAACGTGGTCGCCGCGTGCGGCCGAAGCTCGGCGTGGTACCACGCCCCTGACCATCTCGCCGTCCTGCGCGGCCGACACCAGTCGTTGAAGCTCGCCCAGGAGTTCGGTCATCTGCCCGTCGAAGGCGTAGTCGAGGAGCGAGTTCAAGGTCTCCAGCTCGATCCCCCTGATCTCCTTGCCCTGTTCGGCGCCGATCCGCTCGAGGAGTCGAACGATGATCAGCGGGAGATCCTCCCGTCGGTCATCCAGCGACGGGACTCGGATCAGTTGGCGGTCGAAGAGCCGGAAAAGCGTCGCATCGAGGACACCCTCATTGACCATTGCCATGGCGTCCTCACCGGTTGTGGCGATCCAACGCACGGAGGGTCCGAAAGCGGAATCGAGATCCCGGGTCACCGCCGCGGCCAACTCGCGCTGCAGCCCCGGTGTCATGAGGTGGACATCGCGGACAACGACGACCGCGCCCCGCGAGCGCTCTCCCAGACTCTCTCCGTCGCTCTCACGATCGGCGCCGAAGAGCTCGACCCGAAGGGCGGCGTCGTCGCCTGATCGCGCCTGAAAGACGCGGACCGGGGCCTCTCCCGCGGGGCGGAGCGAGGCGATCAGATTCGCGAGGAACATCCGACCCACGCCGACCGGTCCGCACAGCATCACCGGCGAAGCGGAGCGGGCCGCGACCCCCACGGTGTCCCGCAGTATGTGGACGGCCTGGGAAGTTCCGGGCAGGTGGGTCTCCAAGAGCTGTTGCGCCTTCTTGACCCAGGCTCCGTAGGCCAGAGTCGATCGTTCAACCCGGTCCCAATGGACCGAGAGCTGCCGGGAGAACTCGCCGAGCAGCTCGCGGTCCTCGTCCTGGTCCTCGGAAGTGGACTCGACCAGCACATACGCGTTAGGTTGACCCGAACCCCGGTCGACAGGGTAGACGAGGAGGACCTGACCGGCCAGCCTGAGGACCGCATACCGCCCCGTCGACGCCAGCTCTTCGAAAGTTCGAGCCGGCAGCCGCGGGAGGTCTCCTTCCCACTGGGAGATGACCGGCTGAAAACGTCCCTCGTCGTCGATCAACGCCAAAAGCGCTTTGCGGTCGGTGAAAACGGTTGCAAAAAAGGTGCGCAACGAGGGCACGAGATCCGATCGCACCCGAGATCTGAAGATCTCCACGAGGTGCTGGCGAGCATCGCTCAGCCTGTGGGGCTCACGATACAGGACGACCTCAGAGCGCTCCTTTTGGTCGGCGGCCGGCAGCACCGCCGCCGGTTCACTCTCGATGTCTCGATCCCGGGTTCCCTCGACCACCGCGACATCGGTTTCGCCTTCATCACCGCCCTTGAAGACGATGGTCGCGGTGCCGATCCGGATCTTGTCGCCGACTTTGAGCACACCGCGCGATCGACGTTCGCCATTGAGAACCACGACCTGCCGATTCTGACCGAGAAAGGTGTAGACCGCGCCGTTGCGCTGAATCACGACGTGCTGGGGAGCAACCCCGGGCAAACGAAGAACGACATCGTTGTGGCTGGATGCGCCTACGGACACGCTCTGCTTGTCCAACTGATAGGTCAGCTGGGAGTCTCCCGTGCCCTCGATGACCAAGGTCACCATGCGAGCGCCCGACGTGGTTTGTTCCTGGACACGTTCTTCTTACCCTTGAGGCACGAAACCCGAGCCCGATCGTGCTCGAGATCGCTCAGACCGGATGATGACTCCTCGACGATATCCAAGAGTCGACAGTCTGTCAATTCATAGCACAGTGCCCCGGTGAATCACCCAGGTCGGTTCGCGTGGGCTGCCAACACCGAAGAAAACGTCCAGTTGAAGAACAGGTCGGATCGAAAGACCGGACTCATCCACTCTTCGCCCGGACCGCGACCCTTGATTCGTCGACCTCCGCGAGTTGAGAGAGAACCTGCCCGCCGCCCGCGATTCCGACCTGCGATGAGCTATGAGTGCAGCGCCACCCCACCGAGGCGACCGGCAAGAACCACCAACTCCGAGAGATCCGGGAGACCTTCGCCCTCGCGATCTCCGACGAGAATCCCCGCGACCGACGCCCCGATCCCGAGAGGGATGACCGCGGTCGCCGACGGAAGCTCTTCGAGGCCGAGCAATTCCGCGAGTCGATGGGAACCTCCCGCCGCCGGGTCGATACCGATGGTGGGGTTGTTGGATCTGATCACCAGCTCGAGGATGCTCAGACCCCGAGGCAGCGCCTGCGTGCCGCGCACAAGCGGGTAGCCGAATCCGGCCCGACAGCGGATCGCCGTCTCCTCGACCATCAGCACCGCCCCGCGGAGAAGGTGTCCCGAAGCCAGCTGCAACAAGACCCCCACGGCTTGCTCAGAATCCGCCTCGTGGAGAAGCGCATCGACAAGTTCGGTCACCGCCGGCGGCAGCACCGACCGGCTGGCGGGTCGGAGAGATCTGAGTTGTCGGTCAACCACCAGGGTCAGGTCTTCGACAAACCGACTCTGGATCTCGCCACCGTCGCCGGGAGGAACCGGGAGCAGGAAGCTGACTCCGGCCTTGACCAGTTCGTGCACCCACAGCGGATCACCGAGAGGCGCTGCCCACACGACGGGCAGGGGTGGCTCGATCTCCCGCGCCCGCCGTACCAAATCGAGCCTCTTGGACGACCCGCCGCCGCGCGAGACACCCGCAGCCTGGTGCACGACGATCACGTCGAACTCGGCAAGATCGACATCGCCGCTTTTGCCGATCTGTCTGACCTCCCATCCGCGTCGGCGCCACTCGTTCTCCAACGCGCCACGCCAGAGGCGGGGATCCGGCGCCACGACACCGACCTGAGCGAAGAGCAGCTCTTCGGGCGCCTGATCCGCGAGACCCTGGAGCAGATCATCGAGGGGATTGGCCGGAGGTTTGGCTCCGAGGAGGTGAATATTCGGCAGGGTCGCCGATTGAGCGAGCTCGACGATTTCCCCCGCCACCAGTCTTTCGACCTCGATCTCGGTCAGTTGGCTGTGATCGAGTTCCCGCAAACCCGACCGAACCGCATCGGCAAAAGCGCCGAGACTCAACGACGGCCCATCGACGGGTGAGACATCGCCCGGTTCGAATCGAAAGGCTCCTTCGACGCACGACAGGATGCGACCCGCCGCATCGAGCTGATCGGGCGGAGGCACCGCGGTCCAGCCATGGTCGATCTCCATCCGGAAGGAGCCCTCGTCCGTCACCAACTCCAAAACACCGCTGGTGGCCGTGGCTGACAACAATCTCATGAGGGCGGGCGGTCCGAGATGAGTGAGGCTGCCAGAGAGAATCCGTTTCATGACCCGACCTCCTCATTCCCGACCGAAGGCAGGTGAACGACATAACTGTGAACCACTCCCGACCGGAGGTCGAATTCACGCCGCTCGACGACCTTTCCCTCGAGCTCGATCTCGAGCAACCACCGCCCGGGAAGGAGGCTGGCAAAACGCACTTCGTACCCCAAAACCGCCTGCCGCTGGTCCGACCCCCGGGAGAGCCACGCGATCGCCCGACGATCGTCACTCATGTCCGTCAAACGGCAGACGAGTTCGGCGCCGAGGTTCGGGCGAACCAGGGTATTGCCGACCCGAGGCAGCCGGTGCAGCTCGCCGGCGGCCGGCGCGAGAACCTCGATCGACGGAACCTGGTCAACGGCCCGGGCGAAGGCGACGTGCCGGGGGGTGACGACCCACCAGCCGAGGGTCGGATCGGTCGGGACCCACCCGGCTCCCGGCAACCGGCATTCCACCCACCGATGAGGAATCGCCTGTCGCCCGGTGATCAAGAGACCGCTCACGGTTCGCGCCTCGAATCCCGTGGCCATGAGCAGCGCCGCGGTGGCATTTGCAAGCCCCGAACACCGTCCACCGCGCCGCTTGAGAACCGACGCGGCGTCCTGCGGAAAGCTGTCGTCATCGACCAGGGCGAGATGGTTGGAAACCCACTTCAGCACCGCGGTCGCCGCATCCCAGGCGCCCATTTCAGCGCGCACGCTCGACCGCAGGCTCCTCGGCACTTCGAACCCTCGAGGCACGGTCGGGCCCTCTCCGGCTTCGACCTCGGCGAAGGAGCCGCTCGCGCCGATGGGGTTGAGCGACGTCTCGACGTGCACCTCGACCTCTCCGTCGGCACGGTCACGGATATCGAGAACATAGCCGTTGACCGAGTGCGGGAGAGGAAGGATCGGCCCGCGCATGAGATACACGGCCTCGTCGGCGTTGACCGCGACGGCTGCAGCAATCACCAGGCCGAAGAGAATCGGCTTCACCGACCGTCGTGCCTTCGTTTGACGTAACCGTCGAGAACCCCGTTGACAAATCGACCGGACTCCTCGGCGCCGTACTTCTTGGCGATTTCAATCGCCTCGTCAATGACCACGGCCGGCGGCGTGTCGGGTACATGGGTCAGCTCGAACAGCGCCAGCCTCAAGATGTTGCGATCCACCGCGGCGAGCCGTTCGAGACGCCAGTGAGTCGTCTGAAGGCTCAGCTCCTCGTCGAGCTTTTCCAGGCTGGCCAGAGTCCCGCGGAGCAGGAAATCGGCAAACTCACGGACCCCGTCGGTCGCGCTCGTCCACTCGTCGAAATCGGTCTGCATGGCTTCGAGATCGGCGCCGGTGTGTTCGTGTTGATAGAGCAGTTGCAGAGCGAGCTCTCTGGCGCGGCGGCGCGTTCCCATCTAGTGCACCCCAATCATGCGTGCTTGTCGCTCCCATCGAAACCCTCGAACAACCGCGCCATCTCGATGGCGGCGAGGGCGGCCTCCCAACCCTTGTTGCCCATCTTCGTTCCGGCACGTTCGACAGCCTGCTCGAGATTTTCGGCGGTGATGACGCCGAAAGTCATGGGTACGCCGGAAGTCATGGCGCTTTGGGCGATGCCCTTGGCAACTTCGGCAGCGATCAGATCGAAGTGAGCGGTTCCGCCGCGAACCAGAGCTCCGAGACAGACCACCGCAGCGTGCTTGCCGGACGAAGCGAGCCGGCTCGCAACCAGAGGAATCTCCCACGCGCCGGGGACCCGGTAGATGGTGATGTCGTCGCTCGATGCGCCGTGGCGTTCAAGACAATCCACGGCTCCGGACTCGAGACGAGAGGTCAACGCTTCGTTGAAACGGCTGACGACGAGCGCGAACCGCAGACCCTTCGCATCCAATTTGCCTTCGATAACCCGCATGCGATCCTCCAGAGGTTTATTGTAGCCCGATTGGCTTTGCGAGGCCATTGGAGCGGGTCGATGCTCGATGCCGGGGACAGGTCGCGGGTCGCGTCACATCGCAGGCCCGGCGTCGGTCGTCAATCGCTGAAGCCGATCACGGCATGGTCGCCGAGGTGGCGGCCGGCGTCGGTCGGCAGCACCAATCCCCCTCTGCGGTCCACCAGCGCCCGTTGCCGCGCCTTGGCCACGACCCTCCTGGTCCACGACTCGCGCCAACCGAGGTGGCGGTGGAGCCCGCTCTCGCGACACTCCTCGGCAGCTTCGGGCGTCCCCTCGTGGTGGAGCAGGTGGACCAGCAGCAGTCGGACGGCGAAATCGAGCCGCTGGCCCGACCGCCGTCGCACCTGAGCCAGAAGCCCGCGCTCCGGCGCCGTGAGGAATGCGACCGCAAAGACCAGTCCACAGGCGGTGGCAATGGAACCGGCGATGGACACGTCCAGGGCCAATGCGGCGGCCCAACCCAATGCGGCGCCGGCGGCGGCTATCGCGACAGCGAGGCCGATCATGGATCCGAGCCGCTCGGCCAGCAGATACGCGGTCGCCGGCGGGGCGATCATCAGCGCCACTACCAGAATCGAACCGACGGCATCGAAAGCCCCGACCGCGGTCACCGAAACCATGGACATGAGCCCGTAGTGGATCACCAGCGGATGGAAACCCAGAAGGGCCGCGAGCCCGGCATCGACGGTTGCGAGCTTGAGCTCCTTCCAGGCCAGGAGAATCAGCACCGCGTTGACCGCGAGAATCGCCCCCATGCTCCACAGCGCCGCCGGCCCGAGATCGACGCCGGCGACGGTCAGACGGTGGAAGGGCGCAAAGGCGAGCTCGCCGAGCAGGACCGCATCGGTGTCGAGATGGACACCCGAGGCCCCGCGCGAGATGAGAATCACGCCGATGCTGAACAACGCCGGAAAAACGAGTCCGATGGAGGCGTCTTCGGGAACCAGACGGCTGCGGACCAGGGCTTCGATGAGCACCACCGTCAGGACGCCAGTGGCGGCCGCCGCCAACAACAGCAGCGGCGAGTTGAGGTCGTGAGTGAGAAAGAACGCGACGACGATCCCCGGCAGGATGGCGTGCGAGATGGCGTCGGAAACCATGGCCGTCCGGCGCAGTACCAGATAGGTTCCCGGGAGGGCGGCCGCGACCGCCGTCACCACGGCGATGGCGAGGATCTCGAACTCGGCGCTCATGGACTCACCTCATCGCTGTCGTCGAGGATCTTCTCGGCCTCGCGGCGACCGATGGGGGTCGGAGCCCAGAGGGTGTCGCCCACCGTATGGACCAGTCCCCGCTGTTCGAGATCGGCGAGCGCGCGATCGAGGTCGGCGCCCGCCGGGCTCATGGTCCGCAACACCGCCAGGGGGTGCCCGTGATCGGGTTCGCCGGGGTGTTGCTGCGACAGCGCATAGAGGTGCATCAGCACCGGGTCGAGGGCAGCGGCCGGCTGCAGACGGCCGAGCCGGATCCAACGCCAGAGCAGCCCCCGCCGGGGTGCGGCCACGAGAGAAAGCACAACCACGGTGCTCAGGACCAGGACGATGGTGGGACCGGTGGGGAGCCGCGGGACGACCGAGCTCAGGACCGCGCCGGTGACGCCCGAGAACGCCCCGATCCCGGCGGCGAGCCCGACCATGGTCGCGAGCCGGTTGGTGAGCTGTCGCGCCGCCGCGGCGGGCGCCACCACCATTGCCGACATGAGCACGACCCCGACGGTCCGCAGGCCGATGACCACCGCCACGACCAGCAGCAGGGTGAACAGCCCGTCGAGCCGTCGCATGGGCCGGCCGAGGCTCGAGCCGAACTCGCTGTCGAAGCTCAGCAGCTTGAACTCCTTCCACAGCACGGCGAGCGCCACCAGGCAGGCGGCGCCGAGCAGGCTCATGACGACGACGTCCTCGCGGAGCAGCGACGCGGCCTGACCGAAAAGAAACGACTCGAGCCCGGCCTGGGCGGCGTCGGGTCGCTTCTGGATCGCGGTCAACAGCACCAGGCCGAAGCCGAAGAACACCGCGAGGGCCATCCCGAGGGCCGAATCGTAGGGCACCCGGCTGCGACGCACCACCAACCGTACCGCGAGGGTTGCCGTCCAACCCGCCAGGGCGGCCCCGAGCATGATCGGCAGCGGCGCCTTGCTTCCCGTGAGTAGAAACACGAGCGCGATCCCCGGCAGCGCGGCGTGGCTGAGCGCATCTCCCACCAGACTTTGACGGCGGAGGTAGGCGAACGAGCCGAGGGCGCCGGCGGCGGCGCCGAGCACCCCCGAACCGAGGGCGACGACCCGCAGCGTGTAGTCGCCGAAGAGCTCCATCAGCCGCCGGTCTCCGCCGCCGCCAGCTGGGCGAGGACCCCGACCCGGCCGCCGAAGGTCAGACGGAGGTTGTCCTCGGTGAAGACATCGGCCACCGGCCCTGATTCGATGGCACGCACATTGAGCAGCAGGACCGAGTCGAAGTACTCGGGCACCGTTTGCAGGTCGTGGTGGACGACGATTACCGTCTTGCCCTCATCCGAGAGCCGGTCGAGGACCGCGGCGATGGCCCGCTCGGTGGGCGCGTCGACGCCCTGGAAGGGTTCGTCGAGCATGAGGATCGGCGCCTCCTGAACCAACGCGCGGGCGAGCAGGACGCGCTGCTGTTGGCCTCCCGAGAGCTGGGCGATCGGGCGTCGTTCGAACGCCTCCATGGCGACCACCTCGAGCGCCGCCTGCGCGCGACGGCGTTCGGCCGCACCCGGACGACGGAACCAGCCGAGGCTGCCGTAGGTGCCCATGGTGACGACGTCGAGCACGTCGGTGGGAAAGTCCCACTCGAGGCTCGAGCGCTGCGGCACATAGGCGATCTCGCCGCGACCCTTGGCAAAGGGCCGGCCGAAGACCCTGACCTCGCCGGCGACCGAAGGCACCAGACCCATTGCGGCTTTGATCAGGGTGCTCTTGCCGGCGCCGTTGGGTCCGACGATGGCCATCTTGTCACCTGCCGGCACCGTGAGATCGATGTCCCAGAGCACCGGCTGATCCGAGTAGGCGACGGTGAGATCCTCGACCTCGAGCGCGAATCTTCGATCCTGCATCACTCGGCACTCCCGGACAGCGCGCCGACGATGGTGTCGACGTTGGCGCGAACCGTCCCGACATAGGTCTCGGCAGGTCCGCCCGGACTCCCGAGCGCGTCGGAGTAGAGGCTGCCGCCGATGGTCACCCGACCGCCCCTCGCCACCACCGCCTCGGTCAGGGCCTCGATGAACCGCGGCGGCACCGAGGTTTCGACAAAGACCGCAGGAAGGCCCCGGTCGGCAATGAACCCGGCGAGTTCCTGGACATCGGCCGTTCCCGCCTCGGCCGCGGTGCTGACCCCGAGCAGGCCGCGGACCTCCATCCCGTAGGCCTGCCCGAAGTAGGAGAAGGCATCGTGTGCCGTCACCAACACCCGCCGTTCCTCGGGCACCTCGGCGATCCGTTCGCGGACCCAGGCGTCGAGAGCGGCGAAGTCGGCGATCAGCGCATCGCCCCGCTCCCGGTAGCCGGTCTCGTGTTCGGGATCGACTCGGATCAACCCGTCGCGAAGACAGGCCGCGGCATACTCCCAAAGACCGACATCGAACCAGACGTGCGGATCGTGAAGAGTGTCGTAGCCTTCGATCCCGAGGAGCCGGTCCGCGGGCACGCACTCCGCGACCGCCAGGGTCTCCACCCCGCGGGTCCCCATTTCGGTCAGCACCTCGGTCATTTTCCCCTCGAGGTGAAGGCCGCTGTAAACCAGAAACTCGGCCGAAGCCATCGCCCGCACATTCCCGGCCGACGGCTTGTAGAGGTGAGGATCGACGCCGGCGCCCATGAGGGTCCGGAGCTCGACGGCGTCGCCGCCGATGGAGCGCACGAGATCGCCGACGATGGAAGTCGTCGCAACCACCCGCAGCGGACCGTCCGTTCCACCCGTCGGCTGTCCGCCTCCGCAGCCGGAAGCCACAACCAGAAGCCCGATCGACACCAGCGTCCGTCGTCCCCTCGTCATACATCCTCCACAAACCAGAGCTCGTCCGCGAGCTGCCGCGGGATCAGGCATCGCTGCTCTTCGACGGCCAGGCGGACCCCCGTCACCCGGCTTTCCACCACCGTCATCTCGACCCCCGGGACCAGCCCGAGACGGCCGAGCAGGCTCAGGCTGTCCCGATCTTGGGTGCCCACCCGCGACAGGGTCGCCGACACACCGACCGAAAGCTCGGTGAGCCGGATCTCAGGCACCGCCGACGGGAGTCGCAGATCCGCGTCCGGGATCGGGTCACCGTGCGGGTCGCGAGTCGGGTGACCCATGGTTTCGGCGATCCTGGCCTCGAAGCGCTCCGAGATCACGTGCTCGAGCCGCTCGGCCTCGTCGTGGACCTCGTCCCATCCATAACCCAGAACCCGCTCGAGAAAGGTCTCGAGGAGACGGTGGTGGCGCAGCATCTCGAGCGCGACCCGGCGCCCATCTTCGGTCAACCTGACGCCGCGGTAGGGTTCGTGACGGACGAGCCCCTGTTCAGCCAACCGTTGGACCATCCCGGTCACCGACGCCGGACGGACATCGAGGCGCAGCGCGAGGTCCCGCGTCGACACCGCCCCCCCGCCGTCGCCGAGAAGAAAGATCTGCTTGAGATAATCCTCCTGGGACGGGGACAGGACCTGCCTCTCGGGTCTGCTGCGGTCGGTCGGCATTTCGCTGATGGACATATTTTTAGTCTAGGCTAAAAATCGCCCCCACGCAAGCTCCAGCGCACCTCCGAATCGGGTATGATGGCGATCGTCTGGGAGGACCCATGTGTGACAATCATATGCTGATGAAGACCTGCCGACCGATCCCCGAGGGCACCCCGCCCATCACCGGCCATGATCTCGAGCACCTGCTCTCCCACACCGCCGGCTGGGAGGTCGACAACGGCGTTCTGACAAAGGTCTTCCAGTTCGAAGACCACTTCCAGACCATCGCGTTCGTCAACGCCGTAGCGTGGGTTTCGCACCGTGAGGACCACCACCCCGAGATGATGGTCGGGTACAACACCTGCATGGTGTCGTACTCGACCCACTCGATCGGCGGTCTGTCCGAAAACGACTTCATCTGCGCTGCCAACGTGGATCATCTCGTTGGCGACTGAGCTCGCGGGGGGAGCAATGAAAGCCATCGGAACCGCCGTCACCGGGATTGCCATCGCCGTCATCCTCGGCTGTGGTCAGGGCAAAGACGAGTTTCAGCAGGAGATCGTCGATCTGACCGGTCAGCCGCCCGAAGTCGCCTTCGTGGCTCTCAAGTGCGCCAAGTGCCACGGCGCCGGACTCGAGGGTCAACGCACGGCGCCCAGGCTGACCGGGCTCGCTACCCGTTGGTCTGAAGATGACCTCATCGCCTATCTGCGCAATCCTCAGGCGGTCCAGGCGGCGACGCCGCGGCTCGCCTACATGGCCGAGAAGTACCCCATCGAGATGCCGGCCTACGCGCACACCGATGAGCAGGTGCTGCGCGGGCTCACGGGGTGGCTGCTGGCGAAGTAGCGAAGGAAAACGTCGAACTGACCCGGAGCGTTCTTCAAAACATGGTGCTGTCCTCGATGTTCCCGAGCGGATGCCAGGCACGCAACTTTGTGCGCGACCCACAAAGTTGGAGCCAGGCACCGCCACCGCACGCGTTCTTTGCCGTTCCGGAACAATCGACAGCCTAGAGAGAACTCGGATCCAACCTCGAACGGGGTGCCGTCTTTTGCCATTGTTCGGGGGTAAATCGCCGAACTACTGTGCAATCCTGATCCCGAACAATGCAAAAGGTGGCTCCCTCGGGCAACACCGATGAAAACACCATGTTCGGATCGGCGCCGCTGCGAGCCTAAACCTTCGCCGCCGACGGTCCCTTCAACACCCGTGCGGGCAGCATCAGCACGGCGTGCAGAAACTTGAAGACCGCGTCGACGGTGATCCCGACGAGCTTGAACGGGAGCATCAGCAACCACACGAGCGGGTAGAGCACCAGGGCGAGCAGAGCCAGGGGCCAGCACACCACCAGGAGAATCAGCCAGAGAATAAAGGTCCACATGTTCATCGCCTCCGTCCAGATGTACGAAGAACGGGGTTCGGCGGTTCACTCATTGGAGCACTGGGATGAGCTGTTCGAGCTCGTTGGTCTCCGGATCCCAGAGGGAGAGGACACGGTCCTCGCTCTGGATCAGGCGACCGGCGACGGAGCCGACCTCCCAGGAACCCGGAGAACTCCACACTCCCCAATAGCCGAGAACCGGAGCATGGCCGCTCAAAGTGCGTTCCGTCTTCCCCGTCTTGAGATTGATGAGACCGGTCATGAGGTGTCGCGTTCGATTGGGAAACTCACCTTCCCAGGACCAAAGACCGACCAGGAACTGATCGGGGCCCACCTCTGCCCCGTCATAAATTTCCTCCGCTGCGGGCAGTTCGATGCGATGGATCAATGATCCGTCCGGGGTGAAGACATCGATGCAGTGGTCATCATCCCGATCTTGAAAGACGGCGATGCGCCCGTCGGCCATCGTTCGCAACCCTGACCATCTCGGCGCCCGCCCGAGATCGACTGCGACCTCGCCGTTCCCATTGCCGAGAATGACAAGATGCTCCTCACCGTCGACGTCGATCCGTGCCAACCGGTCCGGAAACCTGCCGTCGAGGGATCGACTTCCCCACCTCAAGGGGGAATCGAACTCGGCACTCTCGATCAGCTGTCGAGTTTCGAGTTCAACGAAGAAGAGGTGCCAATGAAGATCACCGCCGCGTCCTTCCGGCGTCGAGGAGGCAAGAACTCGAACCGAGTTCGCATCGTCGAATCGAAGATCGATCGGGGTGAACTCACCTTCGATGTGCGCAGCCATCAACTGCTCCGGAGGATCGATCTGATAGACCGCAACCGTGTTGTGTTCCAGGACGGCAATCCGAGACCCGTCCGGCGAAACCGAAAATTCGTCCCGGTCGGCACCGAGGACCACCCCCGTGAACGCCGGTTGCGGATCTGAAACCCCGAGATCCGCGTACATCATCGGCCACTGGTCGATGGCGGAGAACTCGGTCCACACCGCGCGGGTGCCATCGGCGGAGAACTGGACCTCGTTCCAATTCCAGTCGACCGCCGGGCCGATGAATAGCGAACGTCCATCGTTTACATTGAGCAGGAACCTCGGCAGGTAGTCCATCCGCCCGTCGGAAACTCCATCGACACCAATCCAATTGCCCGAACCGACCGCTAGACGGTTGAAGCTGCGGATGTCCTCGATGGTCCCCGACCGAATCCAGACGGACCAACCGAGTACGGCGATTGAACACGCCCCGAGGACGGTCCACAGGGTCGTGGACAGCGTCCGGTGGCAGCGGCGCAGATCGACCCGTCCCTGCGAGACCTGGACCGCGCCCCCGGCGATGAGACCGGCGAGCCCCGCGGCGGTCAGAATTCCCAAGCCGGTGACGCCGACCTCGGGTGCGACAATCGGCAGAAACGGACTCAAGGCGATCCAACCAGCGCCGACCACCGTCAAAAACGCGAAGAGATCGACAACCAGCCAGGCCGACCGGGCGCGCCAGACGACGCCGACGGCGTGGGCGAGGAGGACGACGGCGACGGATGCAATCCAGAAAACCAGCGGCGCGAACCAATTCGGCGTGAATCGATCGAAGACTTCAGGAGCCGCGAAGAACCGCCCCGGGTCCGGCGCCAGGAGCACGGTGGGAAGCATGACGATGAGCTCCACCGCCCAAATGAGCACCACCACCGCGGTCAGCTTGCCGAACCAGATGGTCGACCCCGACAGGGGCTGGGCATAGTAGAAGCCCATCCGGCCCTCGGCGAGGTCACGACCGATGAAACCGACCCCGAGGAGGAGGGCAAACAGCGGCGGCAAACCACCGAGGACCACCCACATCACGGCTTCACGTATATCCGCCGCCGGGTTCGACCCGGTGGACGGCAACAGCGGCGCGAGCAGCGGCAGGACCGACGCCACCGCCGCGGCGGCGAGGAGTGCCTTGCGCTCATTGATCTCGCGCAAGACGAGGGCAATGAAGGCGCGCATCACGCACCCCCTTGACCATCGCCGCACAGGGCGACGAAGATCTCCTCGAGCGAGAGGGGTTCCACTTCCACCTCGGTGATCCCGACCGTCTCCTTGAACCGGGCGACGGCGGCGTGATCGGCCCGGCCGATGACCGCATCCACGCGGGCGCCGACAAGACGCGTTTCCGTCGGCTCGAGGGCGGCGAGCGCCCGCTCGACCTCATCGGTCGTTGTCGCCGCGCCGCGTACACAGCGGAGACGACGAAACCGTGCCTTGAGCCCGTCCATGGTCTCGTCGTAGACGAGCTTCCCGTGCTGCATGATGCCCACCCGGTCGGCGATGCCCTCGATCCCGGTGAGGTCGTGGGTGGTCACGAGAACGGTGGTGCCGCGATCCGCGAGCTCGCCGACGAGCTCCTCGAAGAGGGTTCTCCTCACCACTGCGTCGAGGCCCAGGGTCGGGTCGTCGAGGATGAGCACCTCGGGTTCGGCCGCCAGCGCGGCGGCCAGGGCGAGCTGACGCCGTTGACCCTTCGAGAGGCTGCCCGACGGCAGGCGACGCGGAACGCCGACCCGGTCGAGCCGTTTTTCGTAGTCTTCGGCGTTCCACACCGGTCGGATCCGGCCGAGAAAACGACCGAGCTCCCGGGCCGAGGCGCCGGGGGGCATGTCGGGCGTCTCGGGAACGAGGCCGACCCGCGCCATCACGTGCCGCCGGCCCCGCCACGTGTCGATACCGAAGATCCGGCACCCACCGGACGCAGCCTTGCGTTGACCCACGAGGCAGGAGATCGTCGACGACTTTCCGGCGCCGTTGCGGCCGAGAAGCGTGTAGACCTCGCCCCGCGGAACCGAGAAACTCAGATCATCGACGGCGGTGACCCTTCCGTAGCGCACCGTCAGGTGGTCGATGACCAGTGGATCGGCGGTGGTGCTCATGGCTTTCCTCCATCGGCGGCGTCTTTGATTTCCCTCCACGCCGCCGAAATCGCAGCGATCGCATCGTTTTTGGCGACACCCATGGAGATCGCGGCCTCGACAAAACTCGTCGCGCCGTCCGCGAGCAGCCGTTCGCGTTCATCGGCCAGGGCCCCGGCCGGTCTTTCCGCGACGAACGTCCCCTCGCCACGCCTGACCTCGAGGGCGCCGTCGGCGGTCAACCGTTGGTAGGCCTTGGAGACCGTCGCCGGGTTGATCCGCAGCTCGCGGGCGAGCTCGCGCACCGACGGGACCGCAGTTCCCACCGGAAGCGCGCCGGACGCCACCAACCGCCGCATCCCGTCCTCGATCTGGCGCCAGATCGGGGCGGCGGCGGCGGGGTCGATGTCAAGCAGGCCGAGCATGGAAGACTCCTTAGTGTGTCGCTGATGTAATACACTATGTCACCGATAACCGAATGTCAAGGGGGCGGTCGCGTGACCTCGAGAGCATGCACACCTCGCCTCGATCGGACGTGCCGTCTCGAACGATTTTGGGAACCATCCCCTTGCCAGCACGCAAATCGTCCCGGGCCCAAATATCGTTGGGGGGGGGCAGTCACGGGCAACCGCGATGAGGAGACCGGGTTCGGATTGACGTTTCCCGGAGCGCGTTCCCGAACATGACTCTTTCATCGGTGTTCCCGAGCAGATGCCAGGCACCATTTTCTTCGGACGAAAATGAGAGCCAGGCACCGCCGCCGCACGCTGCCCTTTGTGCCCCGAACGCCAGGCACGCGCCGCCGAACGTGCTGTCGTGCTAGCGTGTCGCCCGGAGGCCTTCAGATGAACGACACCATCAAGGTGCTGCGGAGCTGCGAGATCCTCGGCGGTCTCGATGGAAAGACCCTCGAGATGCTCGCGGGAGTGGCCGAGCAACGGCACTATGCTCTTGGCGAGGCCCTCTTTGTCTCGGGCGACGAGCGCCTCAACTTCTGGCTCATCGTCGGCGGTCAGATCGAAGTTCGGGTCGAGGGCGGCGATACCAGCGGGACCGTAGTGATCCTCGGACCCGGAGACGCCCTCGGCGAGGCCGGCCTGCTCGAGCCCGGCATCCACTCCGCCACCGCACGAGCGGCAAGCGCGGTCGATGTCCTTCAGCTCCCGGTGGCGGCCATTCGCCGTGGGCTCGAGCATGACGCCAAAGCCGCGATGCAGCTCTTTGCCGCCGTCGCCCACGTCATGGTCCGTCGGTTGCAGTACTCGAGCTCGCGGCGGGCCGGATGGGACCTCATCTACCGGCCGGGTCTGACCCGCTCGGAGCACGACCTCCTCGGCGACCGCGAGGTCCCTGCCGACGCGCTCTACGGCGTTCAGACCCTGCGCGCGGTGGAGAACTTCCCCATCACCGGGATCCGTCTCGGCCACTTTCCCCACCTCATCCGTTCACTGGCCATGGTCAAGCAGGCGGCGGCCCGGGCCAACCGCGAGCTCGGCCTCCTCGACGCCGAGATCGCCGCTGCCATCGACCGGGCCTGCTCCGAAATCATCGACGGCCACTGGCACGGCCACTTCGTTGTCGATGTCGTCCAGGGCGGCGCCGGAACCTCGACCAACATGAACGCCAACGAGGTCATCGCCAACCGCGCGCTCGAGCTGCTCGGCCACGAACGGGGCGACTATGTCCATTGCCACCCCAACAACCACGTCAACCTTTCGCAGTCGACCAATGACGCCTACCCCACCGCCGTCCGGGTGGCGGTGGTCCTCGAACTCGCGGACCTCCTGGCGGCGTTGCGCGGCCTCGAAGACGATCTCCGCGCCAAGGCCGCCGAGTTCCACCCGGTGCTCAAGATGGGGCGCACCCAGCTCCAGGACGCCGTCCCCATGACCATGGGTCAGGAGTTCGACGCATTTGCGGTCACCACCGCCGAGGACATCGCCCGCCTCGAAGAGACCGCCCGGTTGTTTCTCGAGGTCAATCTCGGCGGTACCGCCATCGGCACCGGGATCAACGCCGACCCGCGCTATCCCGAGCTGGCGGTGGCAAAGCTCGCCGACATCAGCGGACTCGAGCTCCTGCTGGCGCCGAACCTGGTCGAGGCAACCCCGGACACCGGCGCCTTCGTCATGTTTTCCGGTGTGCTCAAGCGGGTGGCGGTCAAGCTCTCCAAGCTCTGCAACGATCTCCGGCTGTTGTCGTCGGGGCCGCGATGCGGATTCAATGAAATCAATCTTCCGGCGGTCCAGCCGGGTTCTTCCATCATGCCCGGCAAGGTCAATCCGGTGATCCCCGAAGTCGTCAACCAGGTCGCCTTCCAGGTCATCGGCAACGACCTCACCATCACCCTTGCCGCCGAGGCCGGTCAGCTCCAGCTCAACGTCATGGAACCCATCATCAGCTTCGCGATCTTCGAATCCCTCGATATGCTGACCGCCGCGGTCAAGACTCTCTCCGAGCGCTGTATCAGAGGCGTCACCGCCAACGCCGATCGTTGTCGAGAGATGGTGGAGGGATCCATCGGCCTGGTCACCGCCATCGTTCCGGCGGTGGGGTACGAGCTCGCTTCGGAGGTCGCCAAGGAGGCGCTCGCCACGAGCCGTTCGGTGCGCGAGATTCTCCTCGACCGGGGCGTTCTCTCCGCCGAGGAACTCGATCGGATTCTGTCACCGGAGGCGATGACGGCGCCGAGGCCGATCAACTGACCTTGGACGGTGGCGCGTGCTCATCCTCCTCGAGCATGGCGAAGAATTCGTCGACGATCTGCGGGTCCCAGAAGCCCTTTTCGGTTTCTTCCCTGACCACCGACACGGCTTCATCGACCGACATGGCGTCACGGTAGCAGCGGTCCACAGTCAGGGCATCGTAGACGTCGACAACCTGAAAGACCCTGGCCAAGAGGGGGATCTCCTCTCCCGACAGGCCATCGGGGTACCCGGATCCGTCAAACCGCTCATGGTGATGGCGGATCAGTGGCAGCACCGGCTTGAGGCTGCGCAACGGCGAACAGATCTCGACGCCGATCTCGACGTGCCGTTTCATCACCGTCCACTCGTCGGGGGTCAGCTTGCCGGGTTTGAGCAGGACCTCGTCGGGAATGCCGATCTTGCCGAGATCATGGAGATAGCCGCCCCGCCGCAGGGCCGTGATCAGCTCCGGGTCGAGACCGAGCCGCTCGCCGAGACCGACACCCAGCCGGGTCAGCCGCTCGCAGTGGTCGCCGGTGTCCTGGTCCCGCGCCTCGACCACCCGGGCGATGGAGAAAACCATCTGCTCCGCCGAGTCGAGCTCGGTGGTGAGCCGGCGAAAATTGACCAGATTCCGAACCCGAACCTCGAGCTCGACAAGATCACACGGTTTGTTGAGAAAATCGGTGGCGCCGGCCTCGAGTCCCTCGAGCCTCGCCCGCCGCGATCCGTGGCCGGTGAGAAACACCACCGGCACGAGGAGAAGCTCAGGCTGTGATTTGAGTCGGCGACAGACTTCGAACCCGTCCATCCCGGGCATCTGGACGTCGAGGAGAACGACATCGGGCTGCTGCGCTTTGGCGACCTCGAGAGCCGTGGCTCCGTCAGCCGCTTGAACCACATCGAAGCCCAGCGTGCCAAGCGCGTCGGCAAGTGCGGACAAGGCGCCCGGGTCGTCGTCGACTGCCAGTACGGTTCCGCGGCTTTCGCTCATCGCCCCCTCGTCCTTATGGTAACAGCAACTCGATCAAACGGATGGCCTATTTTACACTCTCCCGCGGGTCCGATGGAAGCTCCCGGTCTGATCTGCTGCCGGAGAAAAGGACGTGTTAGACTCCGAGGTCGCATCCCGCACCTTGCGGCACGGCAGACGAGCCACTCGGAAAAGCGCTGACATCGCTTTGCGTTGCGAGCGGCAGAACCGAGCCGAAGGGCCGGCGTCTTGATGGAGGATTGCATGAAAGGCATAGTCCTTGCCGGGGGCTCCGGCACCCGGCTTCATCCGGTCACCCGCGTGGTCAGCAAGCAGCTTTTGCCGGTTTACGACAAGCCCATGATCTACTACCCGCTGAGCCTTCTCATGCTCGCCGGGATTCGTGAAGTCCTGATCATCTCGACCCCGAAGGACCTGCCCGACTACCGCGAGCTGCTCGGCGACGGGAGTCGGTTCGGGATGCGTTTCGCCTACTGCGAGCAGCCGCGACCGGAAGGTCTCGCTCAGGCCTTTATCCTCGGCCGGGAGTTTCTCGACGGCGACACCGTGTGCCTGGTCCTCGGCGACAACGTCCTCTATGGACACGGTCTTTCGGAAATGCTCCAGCGATCCGCCAGACTCGTGAGCGGCGCGCGGATCTTCGGATACTGGGTCCGCGACCCGCGAAGCTATGGGGTTGTCGAGTTCGACGAGAACGGGCGCGCCCTGTCGCTGGAGGAAAAGCCCGCCAAACCGCGCAGCAACTACGCCGTGCCCGGACTCTACTTCTACGGTCCCGATGTCTGTGCCCTCGCGGCCGAGCTCGAGCCGAGCTCCCGCGGTGAACTCGAAATCACCGACTTGAACCGGCTCTATCTCGATCGCGCCGAGCTCGAGGTCGAAGTGCTCGGTCGCGGCTATGCCTGGCTCGACGCCGGCACCCACAAGAGCCTGATCGAGGCGTCGAGCTTTATCCAGGCGATCGAGGAACGACAGGGGCTCAAGGTCGGCTGTCTCCAAGAAATCGCGTGGTCCCGCGGTTGGATCACCACCGACGAGTTCCGCAGCGAAGCCGAAGCGGCCGGCACATCGAGCTACGGCGACTACCTCAGAGAGGTGCTCGCCCGCGCGGAGAGCTGAATGCGAAGGATCGACACCGCCATTGACGGCGTCTGCCTGATCGAGCCGGTGGTTCACGGCGACCACCGGGGCTTCTTCATGGAGAGCTATCACAAGGACCGCTTCGCCGCGCTCGGCATCGAACACGACTTTGTCCAGGACAATCACTCGCGTTCTCGGGCGGGCGTGCTTCGCGGCCTCCACTACCAACTCGGCCGACCCCAGGCCAAGCTCGTCCGGGCAACCCGGGGCCGGGTTTTCGACGTGGTGGTCGACCTGCGCCGCGGCAGTCCGTCGTTCGGGCGCTGGGTGGGTGCGGAACTCAGCGAAGACAACCGGCGGATGCTCTTTGCACCGCCCGGTTTCGGCCACGGATTTCTGGTTCTCTCCGAGATCGCCGAGTTCCAGTACAAGTGTTCGGATTTCTACGCCCCCGAAGAGGAACGCGGGATCCGTTGGGACGACCGGTCCATCGCCATCGACTGGCCTTTCGATGGTCTCGAACTCGTGTTGTCGGATCGCGACCTCGCCTGGCCCCGCCTCGAGGACACGTCGGACAGCGATCTTCCGAGGTACAGCCCATGACCCACACTCCCCGCCACATGCTGGTCACCGGCGGCGCCGGATTCATCGGCTGCAACTACCTGCCGATCGCTCTCGAGGCCGACCCCGGGCTTCATGTGGTCAATCTCGATGCCCTGACCTACGCCGGTCACCCGGCGAGCCAGCGCCGGGTCGTGGAGACCTACGGCGAGAGATACGTCTTCGTCGAGGGTGACATCCGCGACGCCGGGTTCGTCCGCCGCATCTTCTCGGATCATGCCGTCGATACGGTGGTCCATTTCGCCGCCGAGAGCCACGTCGATCGCTCCATCGACGGTCCCCTGGACTTCATCGACACCAATATTCGCGGCACCGCCAATCTCCTCGAGGCCGCCCGCGCGCTCTGGGGCGACCGCAACGATGTTCGCTTTCACCACATCTCGACCGATGAGGTCTTCGGCTCGCTCGGCACCGACGGGTTTTTCACCGAGGGCACACCCTACGACCCGTCGAGCCCTTACTCGGCGTCCAAAGCGGCCTCCGATCACCTGGTCCGAGCATGGCACCGGACCTACCGGCTTCCCGTGACCCTGTCCAATTGCTCGAACAACTACGGGCCGTATCAGTTCCCGGAAAAACTCATTCCGCTCATCATCGCCAATGCGGTCGCGGAGCGCTCGCTCCCGGTCTACGGCGACGGATCCAACGTCCGCGACTGGCTCTTTGTCGAGGACCACTGCCGCGCCATCGACCTCATCGTTCGCCGTGGAGAGGTCGGCCGGACCTACAACATCGGCGGCCACAACGAGAAGACCAACCTCGACGTGGTCCACACGATCTGTGATCTGGTGGACGAACTGGTGCCGCGGCCCGATGGCTCCTCGCGTCGCGATCTCGTCACTTTCGTGACCGACAGGCCGGGGCACGACCAGCGTTACGCCATTGATGCGTCGAGGATCGAGAAGGAGCTCGGCTGGACGCCCGACCACGATTTCGGCGCGGGCCTGCGAACCACGGTCGAGTGGTACCTCGCCAATCGAGCGTGGTGCGACGAGGTCACCCGCGACCGCTACGACGGCTCGCGCCTGGGTCTGGGAGATTAGGAAACCGCAAAGACGCAACGGTCGCCGAACATCGCAGGCGGATCGGCTGCGGCGGGAGGGTCAAAAGCCCAGCTGCACCATCAGGCGAATCCGGTGGTCGACCTGGTCGCGCGCCTTGGTGATCGGCCCCGGCTCACCGTCGATGACCGCTTCCGGGTCGGCCGCGAACTCGCGCCGCAGCTGCGACACATCGACGATCAGCCGGTTTCGCCACTCCAGGACGAAGACGCTCGCGGCGACGGTGATCTCCGAGATCTTGGCCTCGAGCGCGGGCGTCCAGTCGCTGCCGTCCCACACCTGGGGGACCCCGAGCTGCGAGTCCACCGCCCGGCGGTAGGTCGGGTCGTTGAGTCGCTCAATCTCGGCGTAGCGGGTCCTCAGCTCCCACTTCTTCGGCACCACGAACCAGCCGAGGCTCGCCCGCCAGCCGTCGCGGTCGTAGGTGGCGCGTGGTTCCCGGTAGTCGAACGACTCGGTGGCCCACTCCATGTCGACCGACCAGCCGCGCCAACGGGCGAGCAACGCCAGGTTGTAGCCGCTCTCTTCGAACGCCACCGGTTGGTCGGTGCTGTCGCGGTAGATCGAGCCGATGACCGCGAGCTTGAACCGCTCGGTGAAGTCGACGTCGCCGACGACCTTCCAGTCGATCCACCCGAACGGGTGGAAGCCGACCCGCAGCGACACCAGGTGGTCGTTGCCCTGGTTGGCCGCCGAATTGGTGCCGCGTCCCTGCCAGATACCGAGCTGGTACTCGAAGCCCGGCCGGTTGTCGGCGCCGCGCTCGCCCCGGAGCTGGATCCCCTGCGACCGGAACAGGTTCAGGCCGCCGGTGGCGAAACCGTTCGGCGCGATCCAGCTCAATCCGAAGCGCTGGGTGCCGCCGCCCGGGTACCTCGGCCCCGGCGCCGAGTCCGAGCCGACGTCGATGTCCGTCTCGCCGTACATCAGCGAGCGCTCGACCATCCCCAGCGCCGAGCCCGAGTTGAGCATCTCGAGGCCGTACGAGATCTTGTTGCGCCCGATCCCGACCCGGAGCAGGTCGGTGAACTCGTACTCGACCCAGAGGTCGTTGGCGCTGAGCCCCTGGCTGGGCTCGAGCTGGACGTGGAACAGGTAGGTCAGCCGCTTGCCGCCGGCGTTGCCGGAAAAGAAGAGCCGGGCGCGGCGGAGGTACAGGTTGGAGTAATCCTCCTGGTTGTAGCGGATCTCGGGGTCGTAGTCGACATAGGTGTACCGGGCCTGAAGCAGACCGTTGATGCGGAGCGCGTAGCGACCGTCTCGGGTGGTGAAGCGGAAGCCCTTGTCGTACTTCGCGAGGATGGAGTTGGGCGCCTTCTCCTCGCTACCCTCTTCTGCCGCCGCCGGCAGAACCAGGACTGATAACGCCAACAAAAGAACGAGTGCAATACCCAAGAAAGACCGCATAGTGCCCCTCACCGGGCAAGTATAGTCGCCCTTGTCTCCGTTTTCACAAGATCCAATCGAGAATCAGAAGTCGACCGAGATGTCGAGGTTCTTGATCTTCTCCCACAGGGTCTTGCGCGAGATACCGAGGAGCTCGGCAGCTTCGGCCCGCCGCCCGTTGGTCGATTGCAGCGCCGCCTGGATCGCCTCGACCTCGGCTCGCTCGACCGCCATCTGGAGCGGCTCGATCCGGCCCTGAGAGGGCCGCAGGACCTTGCGGTCCTCGCCGCGAAGGGCGATGGGCAGGTCGTCGGCCGTGATCACGGGGCCGCGACAAAAGAGCACCGCTCTTTCGACGACGTTCCGCAACTCGCGGACGTTGCCGGGCCAGGAGTGGGCCTCGAAGAGACCGATCACTTCGTCCGAGAATCCTTCGATGTCTCGTGCCCGCTCGTTCGAGAATTCGACGAGAAAGGCCTGCGCCAGGAGGGAGATATCCTCCCGCCGATCGCGCAGCGGGGGCAGGTGGATGGCGACGGTGTTCACCCTGAAATAGAGATCCTCGCGAAAACGACCAGCTTTGATTTCTTCTTCCAGGGGGCGCAGGGATGCCGACACGAATCGTACATCGACATCGATGGGCCGGTTAGAACCGAGACGCTCGATCTGGCGTTCCTGGAGCACGCGGAGCAGCTTGACCTGGAAGCTCAGGGGGAGCTCACCGATCTCGTCGAGGAAGAGCGTGCCGCTGCTCGCCGCCTCGAATCGCCCGATCCGGCGCTCGCTGGCTCCGGTGAAGGCGCCCTTCTCGTACCCGAAGAGCTCGGACTCGATGAGCGATTCCGGCAGAGAGGCGCAGCTCACTCGGATGTAGGGTTTGGCCCGGCGCCCCGAGTTGAAGTGGATCGCCGACGCCACCATCTCCTTGCCGGTTCCGCTCTCGCCGTGAATGAGCACCGAAGCTTCGGAGTCGGCCACCAACCGGATCAGGTCGAAGACCTCGTGCATCGCCTTGGAGCGGCCGATGATCGACGAAAAGGAGTGCCGCTGCTCCAACTGCTCCTGGAGACGGACATTCTGTTCGCGAAGCAGGCGGACCGAGCATACATTTGCGATTCGAACCACCACCTGCGCCATGGAGAACGGCTTGGTGATGAAATCCGACGCCCCTTCGCGCATGGCTTCCACCGCGCGGTCGACCGTGCCGTGGGCGGTGATGATCACCACCGTGGTGTCGGGTTGGAGCGCCTTGATCCTCTTGAGCAGCTCCATCCCCCCGAGCTTCGGCATCACGAGGTCGGAGAGCACCGTGTCGTGAAGGTGCTGCTCGAAAAGAGCCGCTCCCTTGACACCGTCCTCGGCGACGTCGACGGTCCAGCCCTCCTTGCGCAGCGCGTCCGCCATGGTGATTCTGAGTAGAGGTTCATCCTCGACGATCAAGAGACGGTGACCACCGATCTTCATGAGACCTCTCCTCTGGCTCCATCCTCCGGCAGCAGCGGGAGTTCCACCTTGAAAATGGTCCCGACATCGAGCGTGGACTTGACCTCGATCGTTCCTCCGTGCGCAGCGGTGATGCTGTCACTCACCGAGAGCCCGAGCCCGGTCCCCTCTCCGACCTCCCGGGTTGTGAAGAACGGGTCGAAGATCCGGTCGCGGATCTCCTCAGGGATGCCGCCGCCGCTGTCATGCACCTCTGCGACAACCGAATTTTCGCCCACCCGCGTCCGGAGCAAGAGTTCACCCCCGCGTGGCATGGATTGCACCGCATTGAGAACGAGATTGAGGAATAACTGCTCCATCTGGAAGTGATCAGCCATCACGACCGCACCGCTCGCGTCGAGGTCGAACTTCACTTCGATGCCGGCGCGGCGCAGTTGATAGCCTACCAGTTCCACGACGTGCTTGAGGTTGTGGTTGAGCGAGGTCTCTTCGAGAGCCATCTCACGCTGGCGGGAGAAATTGAGCAGCGTCGTGACCGTGCGTTCGATTCGATTGAGGCCGTCGACAATCAGATCGAGGTAGCGGTTCCTGATTTCCGCGTTCTCGGGATCCGCCTTCATGTTCTCGATGCAGGCGAGAATACCGGCGAGCGGGTTGTTGACTTCGTGGGCGACACCGGCGGCGAGGGTCCCGACCGCGGCCATCTTCTCGGTGTGGGCAAGCTGAGCGCGCTGGACCTTCTCTCGGTCGCGCGCGGCCTCGAGTTCGTCCATCATGCGATTGAAGGAGTCGGCCAACTCACCCACCTCATCACCCGTCCGCGCCGTCGCACGGACACCGAGATTGCCGAGCGCGGCGCGTTTCATGGTCTGGTTGAGGCTGAGGATCGGACGGATGAGGGTCTCGACATAGACGGCGGTGAGAACCGAGTTGACCAGCATGAGAATCATCGCCGCCACCATGGCCCGGCGTGCGAGATCCTCCACCCGTCGCTCGACGGGCTCGAGCGAGATACCGATGGCCAGCGATCCTCTGAAGTCCGGCGCCGTGCCGAGGGTCGCTCGGACTTCGAGAATGCGGTCGCCACCCGCCCCGAGCCGGAAGCTCGTCACCGGCGAACCGGCGACGGCGTCGGGTCCGAGCGCTCGCGGGAAGAATCCTCCGACGAGCGGCCGATCGGTCGCGTGGAACACCCTCCCGTCGGGATCACAGACCACCACGTAGCGCATCAGATCCTGATTCCGATTGACGATCTGCGAGATGCTGTTGTCGATGTAATCCGGATTCTCGACATGACCGAGCTCTTCCTGGACCAGGGCTTCGGTGATGAGGATTCCCATGGCATCGGCGATGCTCCGCCCCCGTTGGTCGATGGCCTCATGCTGCGAATTCCGCTCGTGGACCATGGCGAAGAGGGTCACGATGGTCATGGTGGCCGCGATCAGCGAGTTCGAATAGAGAAAAAACCTGGCCCGGAGACCGAGACGAATCATCGCGCCCACCCGTGATTCGCCAGGGCGACGGCGACCTCCATCGGGCAGCCGACCGGACGCCGGCGCCGGCCGTCAGCGACGAGTACCGGCAATTTCCGCCACCAGGTCGCTGCAATCCAACCCCGCCGACAGCTCGTGGACGTGCCGCCATCCTCGTTGCCGCGCGCGCTCCGCCGCTGCTTCGCCGACGCACCAACTCCGAGCCGCGTCAATCCAACCGGGACCGCCGCGTTCATCGTCCACCCAATCGACCTCGGCTGGGCTGGTCACAACGCAGCCGGTGACCGGCAGAGCCGCCATCACCACCCGCGCCGCCGGGGTCACCGGAAACGGTACCGGCACGACATCGGCGCCGGCTGCTTCGAGCCGACGCACCACGACCCCGGCGGCGTCGGGAACCACCAGTCGCTCACCGGCCAACGGCAGGCGGCTGAACCAGTCGAGCTTGTCCGAGCGGCCGATGGTCGGCCCGATCGCGAAGAGCGCAGGAGGTCGAAGCCCGGCCTCGACGATGGCGGCTGGCAACTCTGCGAGGGTCGAGATCACCTTCCGCTGCGAGGCCGTCGTGCCCTGTTCGACCATGGCCGCGGGCGTCGATGGATCCATCCCTCCGCCGAGGAGCTGGTGCACCACCTCGGGCAAAGCCGTCACTCCCATATAGCCGACGATGGTCGCGTGTTTGTCCTGCGCGAGGAGATCCCATCGAACCTGCGGCCCGTCTGATTTCACCGCCTCATGGGCGGTCAGCAGCGTCAACCGCACCGCTTCCCGCCGGTGGGTCACCGGGATTCCGGCCCAAGCCATGGCGGCGACCCCGGAGGTGACCCCCGGGATGACCTCGAAGGCGATTCCTTCGCTGTCGAGAACCTCGGCCTCTTCCCCGCCCCGGCCAAAAACATAGGGATCGCCGCCCTTGAGTCGAACCACCCGGAGACCCTGCCGCGCGAGCCGCACCAGGAGGGAATTGATCTCCTCCTGCGGGATGGGGTGGACCCCAGCTTCCTTGCCGACCGGGTGAAGCTGGACCTCCGGCCCGAGTTCACAAGGGAGGGCAGGCGCCGCGAGGCGGTCGTACACCACCGCGTCCGCCTCGAAGAGCCGCTGTCGTCCGCGGACCGTGAGCAACCCGGAGCAACCCGGTCCGGCACCCACGAGGGACACGAATCCCCGGTTCGACTCACCGTCGCGGCACGCCTTCGCCCCGCCGTCCTCGGCAGTCGGGCCGCGGTCGAGATGACTCACCGGGGCCGAGATCCACTCGGCCTCCTCGGTGGCGGTAGGGACCCGAGCCTTCCAACTCTCGGCATCGACCGTCGACGAGAAGAACCGATCGAAGAGCGCCTCGGAATCGGCGGGCGCAACGCCGAGTTCGTAGACTCGATTGCGAAAGCGGCTCGCCGCAGCAACCCACTCCGACCACTCGGCGCCAAAACGACGCTCGAGGAGCTGGCGCAGGCGACGAACGGCGAACGGCGCCTCGCCGGCCGATGCGACGGCGATCTGGAGCGGACCTCGCCGGACCCGGCCCGGAAGGTGGAAGGAGCACAGTTCCGGATCATCCGCCACGTTGACCCATACGCCCGCATCGTTGGCGTCGGCAAACACCTCCGCATTGACCTCTCGGTCGTCGGTCGCGGCGAAGACCAGCGCATAGGTCACGGCCTCACCGGTCTCGTAGACGCGGCGCTCGAGGCGGAGCCGACCTGCTTCGGCCATCCTCGCCAGGGGATCGACAACCTCGGGGGCGACGACCGTGACCCGGGCGCCGTCCTCGACCAGCCCTTGCGCCTTGCGCAGGGCGATCCCACCGCCACCCACGACCAGACATGAGCGATCGGTGACATCCAACATGACCGGATACATCTCGATCCATCCTCCCGCGGTCCGGCGACCAGCGAACGCACGCCGCGAAGTTTAGCATCGAAACAAATGCAGGTTTCCGTTGCGTCCTGCCCTTGCAATGGCGCAGAATGATCGCCGATGGGACCGCTGGTCGATGCCGCCGTTCCGACCGTGACCTTCCTCATGATGGTTGCGGTGGGCCACGGCCTTACGACCTCGGAACTGCGCCGATCGGCGACCGATCTCCGCGCCTTGATCACCGCCACCCTCGGCCAGCTGGTTCTGCTCCCTCTCATCGCGACGGTCATTATCCTTGTCTTCAACCCCCCACCGGCCGTCATTGCCGGCCTCGTGCTCGTGGCCGCCTGCCCCGGCGGGACGATTTCGAACTTCTACGCCTGCCTCGCCGGAGCCAACTCGGCGCTGTCCATCACGCTCACCGCAATATCGTGCCTCCTGGCGTTCGTCACGCTGCCTTTTCTCGTGGCGGCAGGGTTCTTCTTCTGGCTCAACGACCAACCCGAGATCGAGACCCCGATCACGGCCCTCGTCATCCAGTTGCTCTTCCTCGTCGCGCTCCCCACCTGTCTAGGCATGATCCTCCGGCGTTGGCGGCCGAAGACAAACGAAAGCCGAGACAAGGCCCTGCGGCGGGTGAGCCTGGTCGCTTTGGTCGCGCTGGTGACCTATATCGTCTACGACCAGAGGGTCGCGATGGCATCCGCCCTGGGTGAGCTTGTGCTGGCGGCGGTGGTGTTCACCTCGCTCGCCATGGCTTCCGGGTACTCGCTGGCCTGGGTCACCGGCCGGCCACCGGCCGACCGGCTGACCTATCTCATCGAGTTTCCCTGCCGGAACCTCGCCCTCGCCCTGGTGGTTTCGGTGACAATCCTCGGCCGACCCGAGTTCGCCGGTTTCGCGACTGTTCTCCTGCTCATTCAGGCGCTCGTCATCTTGACCATGGTGGCGCTTCTCAGAAGGGCACGAACTCCAGCCTGACCACATCCACGGGCAACGATCGAGCCCGAATTTCACGGCGGCCGGTCGTATCTCTCGCCACACGACAGGTGGCCCTCAGTGTCGGACGTTCAGCGCGTTCGTGCCGGCTGCGGATTCGTTGAGGGCCCTTCCGGCCTGATCCATGACCCGGATCAGGCACGGATTCTCCTCGACGCAGTCGATGGAATGGAAGGCTCGATATCGACCATCGAGGGCACCTTCCAGCGCTGCCGCTGGCCACGCGCACTGATGGCGTGTGCGCATCTGCCCGCCACTGATTGAACCTACTTCGCCCGCACCCGCCAACTCATCCCTCCTCCGAGATACCGCGCCTGGATGCCCCGGCTGGCGAGATAGCGCACCGCCTCGGCCGAGCGCGTGCCGTGGGCGCAGACGACGATCAGCGGACCGCCCGGGATCTCGTCGGCCCGGTCTCTGAGCTCGCCGATCTCGATTGAGACCACGGTTCCGGCCTCGACGGGCCGCTCCTTGCGTTCCTCGTCGATCCGGACATCGAGGACCGTGGCCCGAGAGAGATCGGTCAGCGGGGACTCGGCCTCGATCCCGTCGAGCTCGTTCTGGGCCGCGCAGGCGAGGACCGTCAACGGGTCGAGAGCGGGAGCGTAGGGCGGCGCGTAGGCGTGCTCGAGCTCGATGAAGTCTTCGATGGTGGCGTGACGGAGGATCAGCTGTGCGGCGACGTCGATCCGCTTGGCGACCTCTCCCCCCTCGCCCACTCCCTGGACCCCGAGGACGCGGCGGCTCGCCGGGTCATAGACCATCCCGAGCAGGACGAGCTTGGATTCGGGCCAGTAGTGAGCACGATCTTCTGCGCTGATCCAGACCGAGCGAACCCCCTGGCCGTCGGCGCCGAGCCGGTACTCGGTGCACCCCACGGAGGCGACATTGAGGTCGAAGACCTTGACCGCGGCTGCACCGGCGATGGGACCGAATGATCCCTCTCCACCGGCGATCAACGTACCGACGATTCGCCCTTGTCGGTTGGCCAGCGAACCGAGCGGGGTGTATGCCGGCCCGCCGGTGACCACGTGGTGCACCTCCGCGCAGTCACCGGCGGCCCAGATGTGCGGCACCGAGGTCCCGAGCTTCTCGTCGACGCGGATCGCCCCGGTCGGCCCGAGACTGACGCCGGCGGTCCGGGCCAAATCGACCTTCGGCCTCACGCCCACGGCAACCACCGCCACGTCGACGCGGATTTCGTTGCCGCCGGCGTGGACGGTGACGCCCTCGTCATCCGGCTCGAACCGCTCAACCGGACAACCGGTCAACACCTTCACGTCGCGGCTCTCGAGGTGCTTCGCCACGACTCTGCCGAGCTCCGGGTCGAGGATCTCGGGCAGCGGCGTGGGCGCCGCCTCGATGAGGGTCACATCGGCGCCCCAGAGCGACGAAAACGCCTCCGCAACCTCGCAGCCCACCAACCCGGCGCCGACCACCGCCACCTCGCCGATTTCGCCCCGCATGAGACCGATCTTGAGCGGTTTGACGTCATCCCAGACATGAAAGGCCCGCACCCGTTCGTGGACGGGCTGACCGGGGAGCGTCCGGGGCGTTGCTCCGGTCGCCAGCACCAGTTCATCCCACTCGAGGACGCGCTCGTCGCCCGTGTTCGTGATCGTGAGCGTCCGAGACTCGGTGTCGATCGCGACGGCTCGCCATGGCGCGACGACTTCGACGCCCTTGACGGAAGCGAAATAGCCGGCATCCCGGTCGGTTCCGTACGGGGTTTTCCTGAGCACGCCGAGCTCCTCGATGTCGCCGGACAGCACATAGGGCATCCCGCAGGCGCCGTACGAGAACACCTCCCTGGCTTCAACCACCACCACCGACCAGCCCGGCTGCAGCCGTTTGACGCGGCACGCGCAGCGCAGCCCCGCGGCGGAGGCGCCGACGATCACGATTCTCTTTGATGTCTCGCTCATGGTTGCTCCAAAAAATCGCCCCCGGCCGCGATCGGACGGGGGCGAACGAATTCACAGTTACGGAGATCCGCCCGAGCTAGGGCTCGGTCTTCATCTGTCCCCGAACTTCAAGAGCGATCTTGTAGAGACCGGTCACGATCAGAATTCCGATGGCGTAGATCGCCAGCGAGATGGTGAGCTCGGGCGCGGTCGGTGAGTATTGGGTCACCTTTCCCAGAGGCGAAGGGATGAACCCCGCGATGACCATGCCGAGACCCTTGTCGATCCAGAGCGAACCGAAAACGGCGATGCAGCCGACCACGAGAGTGGTCTCCGAGCGACGGGTCGAGGGATTGACCAGGATCACCAACGCCACCACGGCCAGCACCACCGACAGCCACATCCACGGCGCCAGGGTGTTGTTGCCTTCGAGTCCCATGAAGAGGAACTGGAAGTGAAGAACGTGTTCCGGGATATCGCTGTAGAGCGCCGTAAAAAGCTCCATGGCGACGAAGAAGACGTTGAGAAGCATGGCGTAGGTGACGATTTCGGCGAGCTTCTGGATCGCTTCCTTGCCGGGATCGAATGTCGTCAGCCTGCGGACGATCAGCGCCAGCAGAATGAGCAGGGCCGGGCCGGCCGCAAAGGCCGACGCCAGGAACCGCGGGGCCAGAATCGCCGTCATCCAGAACGGCCGGGCTGCGAGACCGGCATAAAGAAATGCCGTAACGGTGTGGATGCTGACCGCCCAGGGGATGGAGAGAATGATGATCGGCTTGATCCACTTTGGCGGCGGCTCGCCCCGCCGTTCGCAGCTCAGCGACACCCGGCTGATCAGGATGTTGAGCACCAGATAACCGCCGAGGGCCACCGTGTCCCAGAACATCATCGAGTGCGGCGTCGGATGGAGGAAGACATTGAAGATCCGGTCGGGTCTGCCCATGTCGACGAAGATGAAGAGCATGCACATGATGACCGCCGCGATGGCGAGGAACTCGCCGAGGATGGTCATCTTGCCGAATGCCTTGTAGTTGTGCAGGTAGTACGGCAGCACCACCATCACCGCCGAAGCGGCGACGCCCACCAGGAAGGTGAACTGAGCGATGTAGAGGCCCCAGACCACGTCACGACTCAAGCCCGTGACGGTCAGACCGGTACGGAACTGCCAGAACCAGCACGCGGCACCCGCCCCGATGATGGCGAGGAGGAAGAACATCCACGTCCAGTACGTGCGGTTTCCAGTGAGCGCCTTCTCAAGCATGGTCGCCCCCTTCCGCCACCTCGACCACGGCCGCCGGCGCGGTCTCCTGCAAGGTCCGCGGGTCGTCGATGATGTAGTAGACCTCGGGTTGGGTTCCGAGACCGGATTTGCGTCGGATCGCCATCCGCTCGGCGAGCAGCTGCCGCACCTTCGAGTCCGGATCGTTGAGGTTGCCGAAGACGATCTCGTCGTTCGAGCAGGCCTCGACGCACGCCGGTTCGAGGCCGCGGGAGATGCGCTCCTCGCAGAAGGTGCACTTCTCGACCACTCCCCGCATCCGCGTGGGATAGTCGGGAGTGATTTCGTCGATGGCCGGGCGCGGGTCCTTCCAGTTGAAGGAGCGCGATCCGTACGGGCAGGCCACGACGCAGTATCGGCATCCGATGCAGCGGTGCCAGTCCATCATGACGATGCCGTCCGCCTCACGCTTCCAGGTCGCCTGTGTGGGGCAGACCCGGGTGCACGGCGGGTTGTTGCAGTGGTTGCACAGCAGCAGGGTCGGCTTGCCCTTGAGATCCTCGCGGATGTAGTGGAACTCCTGCGAGTGGAATGCCGTCTCGAAGTCTTCCGACCAGATCCACTTGACCTCGTTCTTGGCATCGTCCCCGAAATCGGGGACATTGTGAGCCGCGTGGCAGGCCTCGATGCAGCGCTCGATGAGCGCGTCGTTCTTGGAGAACTTGCGAAGGTCGATGACCATGCCCAAGCGGACACCGCCCGTCGACGCCTCGGCCTGGCTCTCGACGGTCGATGCTGCCGCGGTTGTGGCATTGATCGACGACGCCCCGGTCGCTCCCAAGGCGGTGAGGCCTGCCAGCTTCAGGAAATCACGTCTGTTCCCATCCATCAGTTGGCCCCTTTCGGTTCCACATGGCAGTCCCAGCAATAGGGTGAAACCGCCATGTAGGTGTGGCAGGCGTCGCAGAAATCAGCCTTGTTGGAGTGACAGTCCATGCAGGTCCGGGAAAGGCTCATGTCGAAGACCTTTCCGCTCGAGCTGCTGACATAGTCCCGTTGTCCGGTCCTCACCACCTGTTCGCGCCACTGGTTGAGCAGGTCCATGTGACTCGCGCGCATGTACCCTGTGGCCTCGACGCACTCGGTCGAGCCGTTGGTCGGCAACGTGAGCTTGGGAGCCTCGGGGGTTGCCTCGGTCAGGGCGTTGAACCACAGCGGTGACGTGGCCAGGACCACGAAGACCACGATTCCGACGATGATCTTGCCGGCGTCATACATCGGTGGTCTCCTCCGTTTCCGCCTTCAGCGATTCTCCCCGCAGGTTCTTCGTGCGTTCGGTCTCGCCGTCCATCACCAGTGCGTTGGCCACGAGTTCGTGAACGCCGCTGATCTCCACCCCGGGCGCCCAGTACTCGGCGAGGGGCGGCAGCGTCGCGCGATCGATGGCGCAGATACAGCTCATGAGGTTGACGTCGTGCGCGTCACGGACGTGCTTGAGGGCATTGCCCCGAGGCAACCCGCCCCGCAGGCGCATCTCCATGTTCTCGTCGTTGCCGAGGCCGGCGCCGCCCGCGCAACAGAAGGTGTGTTCGCGGATGGTGTTCTCCGGCATCTCGAAGAAGTTGTTGCAGACGTTTTTGAGAATGTAGCGCGGCTCCTCGAAGAGCCCGAGGGCCCGCGAGGGATTGCACGAGTCGTGGAAGGTCACGCGGTACTTGTCGTTGCGGCTCGGGTCGAGCTTGATCTTCTTGTTACGGATCAAGTCGGCGGTGAACTCGCAGATGTGGACCATCTTGGTCGATCTCGCGTTTTCGAAGACCGTCCCGGTGATCGGTGAACGGGGTACTTCGAGGAAATCGGTGGGCCCGTTCATCGTGTCCATGTACTGATGCATGACCCGCCACATGTGGCCGCACTCACCACCGATGATCCACTTGACGCCGAGTCTCTTGGCTTCGTGGTAGATCTTGTAGTTGAGTTTCTTGATGGTGTCGTGCGAGGTGAAGAGGCCGAAGTTGCCGCCCTCCGAGGCATAGGCCGACATGGTGTAGTCGAGCCCGATCTGCTGGAAGAGCATGAGATAGCCGATAAAAGTATAGGTCCCGGGATCGGCGAAGTAGTCGGCCGACGGGATGATGAAGAGAACCTCGGCGCCCTTCTTGTTGATCACGGGATTGACGGTGATACCGAGGTCGTCCTCGAGCTCCTCGCAGAGAAACTCGATGTTGTCCTTGAAGGTGTGAGGTTGGATCCCGAGGTGGTTGCCGGTGCGGTGGCAGTTGGCGACCGGTTCGCAGATCCAGTTGATGTTGACGCCCACCAGCATCATCAGCTCGCGGGCCATCATGGTGACCTCTGCGGTGTCGATTCCGTAGGGGCAATAGACGCTGCAGCGGCGGCACTCGGTGCACTGGAAGAAGTAGTAGAACCACTCCTTGAGCACGTCCAACGTCAGTTTCCGACCCCCGGCAAAGGCGCCGAGGATCTTGCCGGCCAGGGTGAAGTCATTGCGGTAGATGGAGCGCAACAGCTCCGACCGCAGGACGGGCATGTTTTTCGGATCGCCGGAACCGATGAAGAAGTGGCATTTGTCGGCGCAGGCGCCGCAGCGAACACAGGTTTCCATGAAAACCCGCAACGAACGGTATTTTCCGAGCCGCTCTTTGAAACCGTCGTGGATGATCTGCTGCCAGTTCTCCGGCAGCTTCCAGTCCTCGTCGGTGGGCGACCACTCTCGCGGGTTGGCGAATCCCATGTATTCGATACTCTTGACACCACCCGGGTAGGACCAGGTGCCGCGCCGGGATTCGAAGTCAACGGACGGGTCCATCCACTTCTTTCGAGGCGGATTGAGATCGATCTGAATCAGTTCTTGGGGTGACTTCTCCGACATGGCCTACTCCTTGTCCAGGACGAAGCCGGAGGCCACCAACTTGTCATGGAACTCCTCCTCCCACTCGGCGTAGGTGTGGCCGACGATGGGCGGGTTCCACGGGTTGACGTGGCGCTTGGCGCGGTTGTTGTTGGCCAGATTTCGGGTCGGCGAGAGAAAGACCCCGGGCGCGTGCAGCAGCTTCGAGAACGGGAAGTAGACAAACAGCACACTGACCAGAAAGACGTGGATGAAGTAGAGCGCACCGACGCCCTCGGGCGCCACGAGTTGGAACGAGGCCCAACCCGCGATGGCCGCCTTGACATTGACGATGTCGACCTTCTCCAGGTGCCGCATCAGGAAACCCGAAATCGCAATCCCGAGCAGCAGATAGAGGGCGAAGTAGTCCGTCGGCAGCGAGATGTATTTCACCTTGGCGTCGGCCAGCCGCCGCAGCAGCAGGTAGCCCAACGACACGATGAGCAGGACCGAGGTCGCGTAGATCACGGGCACACCGACCTGGAAGAAGCCGTCCAGACTCTGGATGATCTCGACGACGCGCGGCACCGGCTCGACAAAGAACCGGAAATGCCGGAAGACCACGATCAGCATCGACCAGTGGAAAGCCATGGCGGCGGCCCAGAGGTACTTGGTGCCGATGTAGTTGACCTTCTCCTTGTCGGTGATGAGCTCGACTTTGGTGTTGCGGAACAAGGACCTGAAGAACAACACCTCGAGGAACATTCGTCCCACGACACCCAAAGTGCCGCTGGGATTGTCCAGCTCGGAGTTCTTGATCCACGGCAGCGACTTCTGTTGACCCGCAGTGGTCGGGATTCGGAACGGCACCGGCGCGCGCGCCCAACGAGTCACCCTGGCCACAACACCGACCAGAAAGACCGCAAACGCGACGCCCGGGATCACCGCCCCGAACACCAAACGCAGGTTGTCAGAAGCGACCGCCGTGACGGCGAGCAGTGCCAGGACGGCAACCGCGACGAGGGAAACCAAGGCACCCATCGACTCGAATCCTCCTTCCTAAGTAACCGGAGATCGTTGACCGGCTCCAACCCGGGACCGGCCCTCCGGATGATCCCCACACGTCGTGCACCACCGCCGTCGGCTCACGGGAAGTCGCCGGCAGCCCATGCAGCTCACGTGGTTGATGGCCCGCCCGCTCGTTCTTCGCGCCACGAGTTGAGGCGTTCCATCACCTTGAGGGATCGATTTCGAACTTCTTTCACCCGAATGTCGTACACCTGCTGACGGCAGCGACTGAAGACGTCGAATGCGATCAGGAGCGCTCCATCGACCCGAGAGTCGAACTTGCCCTTGGCACCCGCCGTCGTGTCGGCCGCGATCTCTTCATGAACATCCTTCAGGATCAGGACAAACGACACCGCCTGCGACGGCGACATGTCCTGCAGAGCCCGAATCCTCACGATGCGGTCGAGCGCCGACTCGACCGCCGCTCCATCCCCGCCATCGACGATCCAGTCGAGAATGGGCGCAAGCTCCTCCCTCAGGCCGGCGCCAACCGGGTTGGCAAAAGGGTCCGACTGCTCACGAAGGAAACGCGCCGTCTCGGCCGGATAGCCGTCGACGATGAGATCAAACCACCGCGCGACCATCTTCGTTCGCTCATCCCGGCTGAGATTCAGAGACATCGACCCCTCCCGAACCGAGTTTCCTACTGCAACCGCTGTGCCAGTGGCGCGACTTTGAACGGACGCTGCAAAACACTCATCCTGCGCGACCTGGGTCGGTCCGATCCATCGCGCGAGGTGCCCGGATCCGTTCACGTGTTTCGGTCGCGTAACGACCGGCCCCTTTCACCCGAATTTCTCACCCGAAATCCCGACGAAGTCGGCATGGCGTCGGGCCTCGGCGACCCCGCCGATCAGACGGTGAGAAAACCCCTTCGACGACCCATCCGAAAAAAAAGCCCTGCCGCCCCGCCCCCGAACGGAGCAGAGACGACAGGGAAATACACCGGATCGTCGAAAGTTCAGACGCAGCCGGTCGGTTTCGGCAGACCGGCAACTTTGCAGGCGCCCTTCGCCGGGCCCGACGGGAACAGCTCGTAGATTTCCTTGAGCTGGAATCCGGTCTGCTTGCAGAGCTTGCGAATCATCGGCGCCACACCGAACTGGAGGTAGTAGTCGCGAAGGTAGTTTACGACTTTCCAATGGTCTTCGGTGAGGTCATTCACGCCCTCGGTGGTCGCCAGCGCGTTCGCAACGTCCTCATTCCAAGCTTCAGGCTCCATCATGAAGCCGTCTTCATCGACGGTGATCGAAACGCTGCCTTGTTCAAAAGTCGCCATTACTCATTCCTCCCTTTTCTTTCCCGGGCCATCGGCCCCGGTAATTTCCACCAGTGTCGTGTTTGTGTTGCGGGACTTCTTGATCTGAGCCTTTTCAAGGGCCTTGACGAAATCCTGTGTCGGGGCATGACCGAGTTCGATGGCGCGCGCCAAATGGCGTTCAGCCGCACCGTGGTTGCCGAGGGCCAGATTGCCTACCGCCAGGTGGTAGTGAGCCGCCGGATGATCGCGCTCGAGCCCGAGCACCCTCTCGTTGCATTTCACCAGGTTTTCAGGATCATTGAGGTAGAGATATGCCTGCCCGAGGTTGTAGTGGGCGATGACGAGCGAGTCGTCGAGCTGCAGGGCCTCGAGATTCGCATCCCGACAGCCTTCGAATTCCCATCTCATCAATCGGACCCCGCCCAGGTTGACCCAGGCCTGGATCATCTCGGGATCCAACTCGACAGCCTTGAGGTAGGCCTCTTCCGCGCTCTTGACCCGTCCCGAGATGGTATAGGCGAGCCCCAGGTTGTAGTACGCCGGAGCGGACTCGGGGCTCTCTTCGATCGCCTTGAGGCACCTTTCGATGCGGTGCTTCTGGCTTTCACGACTCATCGATCCCTCCAGACACCTCGAGGAGACGCATGAACGCCCGGCGCTCATCCGGATCCTCGAAATCGACATGCTCGGCAACGATCGTGCAAACCGGCCGAACCGCTTCGGGCGCCGCCTCTGCGATTCTTGTCAGGGCACTGATGATCTCCCGGCGGAGCCCATCGTCCCACGACAGCGAGGCGAGCGGTGCGATGAACGGAGCGACCAGTACAGGGTTGTTGAATCCGATTTCCGCCACCGCGGGGATGCCGAAAATACCGTTGGTGGCCGACTCATCATTCAGCGCCCACATAAGCCGGCGCAGGAGGTCAGTTCCGATCTCGGGATGAGCGCCGGCGACGATTCCCAGAGCCCGGGCTGCGCGCCGACGAAGCGCTTCGTCAGCGTCCCACAAGCGGCCCATCAGGAAACGGGTCGCATGCGGCTGCAGAGACGCCAGCGCGCCCAATCTCCTCTCGTCTCCGACCTGGAGCAACTCCATCACTCGTCCCTTCAGCCCCATGCCGCCGCCGGTTGGGTGAACTCGGCGGCGTGGATCGAGGCCTGGGCCAAAAACCCGGTCGCCCAGTTCGGGCTGGCGGAGGCGTGGATGTGAAGGTAGGACGCCCAGACCCGGCCGGCGACGATCCCGTCGCGACCGCCTCCGGTGCCCGAACCTCGCTTCACCTCGGCCACGGTTCTCGCCAGATCGCCGCCCGAAGAGATTTTCGAATAGTGAAACTCATGGCCTCTGAGTTCGGTCCCTACTGGATAGAAAGGGTTTTCTCGGTCGATGACGACTGTTTCGTAGCCGTGACCCTGCGGTCGACCGGTCTGTTCGATGGTGAGATCGAGCACCCCCGCCATCGGGTGGCCGATGCCACCCACCCGGAGTTCCCGGGCGAGATACATGAGACCGCCGCACTCCGCGTAGACGGGCAGCCCGCTGTCGACCCGCGCCGTCACCGATTTGGCGAATCCGCGGTTTTCGGCAAGTCGTGCAGCGTGGACCTCGGGAAATCCGCCGCCGATATACAGACCATCGACCTCGGGAAGGGCGGCATCGCTGCTCGGCGACACCGCGACCAGTCGAGCCCCCGCGGCTTCGAGTGTCTCGAGATTCTCCGGATAATAGAAGCTGAACGCCTGGTCTGAGAAGTAGCCGATGATGACCCTGGATCGACCGGGAAGGACATCGCCCACCTCGAGCACGACCTCGGGGGCGGCGGCGGCGATGCTTTCGACAAGCTCGAGATCGACATGCTCGCTGATGGCGGCAGCGGCTCGTGCGATCGCCTCGTCCCGACGGGGGTGCTCGACCGCGGTGACAAGACCGAGATGACGATCCGGAAGCGGGTCCTCGCCCCGAAGACGCGGGATGGCGCCGACCACGGGCACCCCGGTGGCGGTCTCGATCGCTTCGCGAATCACCCGCTCCTGGCGGGCGGTGCCGACGCGGTTGAGAATGACGCCGGCGAGGTTGAGCGCCGGATCGAGGTGTATGGAGCCCAGCACCGCGGCGGCGGCGGTCCGCGTCATCTTCGTGACGTTGACGACGAGGATCACCGGAGCGCCGAGGAGCTTGGCGAGGGTCGCGGTCGAGTGGCTCCCGGCAGCGTCGACGCCGTCGAAGAGACCACGGTTGCCTTCAACGAGCAGGAGATCGGCGCCGCCCGCGGCCCGGACGGCCCGCCCAATGGCCGGTTGATCGAAGAGATACGAATCGAGATTGCGGCACGGGCGGCCGGTGGCGGCGGTCAACCAGGCGGCGTCGATATAGTCCGGGCCCTTCTTGAAGGCCTGCACCACTCGACCCCGATCGGCCAATGCCCGGCACAAGCCGAGGCTGACCAGGGTCTTCCCGCCATCCCCGGATAAACCGGCGACCACCAGTCGTGGGGTTCGCAGTTGCATGGATCGACCGTCCGCGCGCTTCTCGCTACTCGCCCACGATGAAGCCGCAGGGACATTCCTCCCAGCACTTCTTACAGCCGTCGCAGACTTCCATCTTCTTGATCTTGAAGAAGTGACCCTGCGATGGTGGATCAACGGCAGCAAAGACATTCGCCTGACAGTACATCCAGCAATTCTCGCAGCCGAAGCACTTGCCGCAGCTGAAGCAACGGGTGCACTCGATCAACGCGTCGTCCGCCGTCAAACCGAGATCGACCTCGTCGAACGGATTGGCGAGGCGGTCTGCCGGCGACTTCACCTGCCGTTGGGTGCGGTCGATGTTCTTGTACCAATCGAGCTTGAGTTTCTCGCTGCGGATCATCGGACCCGGATCAACCTTGTGGGGCTCTTTGCCCTGCAGCTTGGCGTGGATCGCTTCGGCAGCCAAGCGCGCCTGACCGATGGAGGTCGTGGCGATGCCGAGGTTGATGTTGTCGCCGCCGGTCCAGACGCCGTCGACTCCGGTGAATCCCCACTCATCGCCGTTGAGCCAGCCGTCACCGAGCTCTGAGCTCTTCATGGCGGCGAGATCCGGCTTTTGACTGACCGCCGTGATCACGGTTTGAATCGGGAGCTCGTAGGTATCGCCCTTGATGGGCACCGGGCGCCGGCGGCCGGAGGCATCCGGCTCACCGAGTTCCATGCGCTGGACCACCATGGCGCGAACCGCGCCCTCGTCGTCGCGGAGGATCTCGATGGGGGCCGCGAGGTACTCGATGTTGATGTCCTCCTCGATGGCCTCATCGATCTCGCGGTCGATGGCCGGCATTTCGGCTCGCGTGCGGCGATAGAGGATGGTCACCCGGGCGCCCATTTTCGACGCCATGGCGGCCGTGTCGCCGATGATTCGCTTGGACACACGGGCGGCGTCGATGGCGGTGTCGCCACCACCGATGACAACCACGTTGGTGCCGATGTCGACCTTCTTTCCCGAGTTGGCGTGGTTGAGGAACTCGGTTCCGGTCCACAGACCGGGGCCGTCCTCACCGGGGATCCCCATCGCCTTGCCCTGATGGGCCCCGATGGCGACATAGATTGCGTCGTAGTCTTTCTTGATGTCCGCGAACGAGACGTCTTTGCCGATCTTGCAGTCGCATTTGAGCTCGACACCGAGATCGACGATGCGCTGGACCTCGGCGTCGATGATCTCGCGCGGCAATCGGTAGACCGGGATCCCGTAGCGGAGCATTCCGCCCGGCTTCGGAAGACTCTCGAAGACCGTGACCTTGTATCCGCGCCGAGCGAGGTGATACGCGCACGACAAACCGGAAGGACCGGCGCCGACCACAGCGATCTTCTCTTTCTTCGGACCCTCACCGTCGATCATCCGCGCCTTGAGGTGATGCTCGAGGGCGTAGTCACCGAGATGACGCTCAACCGAGTTGATCCCGACCGAACCGTCCTTTTTGCCGCGGTTGCACGCGGTCTCGCACGGGTGTGGGCAGACCCGACCCATGACGGCCGGGAACGGGTTGGTCTCCATCTCCACCTGAAATGCCTGCTCGCAGGCCTGGTCGAGGGTCAGTCCGAGCTTCTCGCGCAGTTGGATGACCGTCAGCCAGCCGCGAATGTCGTTTCCGCTCGGGCAGTTGCCGGTGCACGGCGGGAGGCTCTCGACATACCGCGGCCGCAACGCCGAAAGCTGACTGCCGCCGCCACCGCCGCCGCCTTTGAGTCGGGACTCGAACTTGCCCGATTTCTTTGTCTCTTTCTTTTTCAGTAGACCCATGGGACGCGTCTCCTCACTGCGTTGCTGTTGCCTGGGCCGAAACTCAGGAAATCTTCGACATGTGCTGCTTGAACTTCTCCAGATGGCCGAGAATCGT
>JAHECW010000026.1 GCA_024641545.1 Acidobacteriota bacterium | reverse complement strand
CAATGCCGCACCGGCGCCGAGGAGTTTGGTGGTGCGGTGGTAGTCGCCCTCCTGACCACCGGGCGTCACGATCTCGGAGACATCTTCCGACAGACTCAGATCGGTCTTTTTGTACCCGGCTTCGGCCCACAGGACCAGGGGTCCCAGGTTGTCGACGTTGAGCCGGCCGGTGACGATCTGATCGTCGCGTTGGTAGCCGTTGTGAGCATCGACCAGGGTCTGGATGTCCTGCGGGTCGTGACCGCCGAAATTGAGGGTGTCGAGGTAGAGGCTGGAGATCAGCGACCAGCCCTGGAGCGAACGGTGATTTTCCTCGAGTCCCAGATCGAGGCGGACCGACTCACCGAGATGGATTTTGAATCTCCCCTCGGCGCGCCAATAGGGATTGTCGGTCCGGCTCGCGATGGTCTGGTCGAGACCGCCGAAGAACCGGCTGATCCGGTAGGAGACCAACGAACCCGAGAGCAGTTCCGACGACGAGGTCTCGCCTTCGAGATCGGCTCGAATGTAGCTCAGGGCAACATCGACATCGTCGCCGATCTTGCCCTGGAGATTGGCGGTGGTCACCGGGGTCTCGGCCGTCGAGGTCATGGAGCGGGAAAACTCGTCGACGTACTGACCGACCCCGAGAACCGGCACACCGATGTTGCCGTCGCGTTCGCCGGGAGCGAGGGAGAGACCGTCTTTGGCCTCGTACTCACGCCACCCCTGGATCAGGGTGCCGAAGAAGTCTCCCGCTTTGAAGGTGATTCCGGCGTAGAGTTCCTGCTCGGTCTCTTTGAGATCGGAAGACAGGCGGTACTCGTTCTGACCGACGCGGTAGGTGGTGGTCCGCGGTCCCTCGATGACGTTTCGCCGGTAGCCGATGAGCGGTGTCACCGTCCGGTTGGGAAGAAGCTCGAGTTCGATGTCGATGGTCTGGCGATCGCGATTCCAGGTGTGCTGTCCGGGCGTCACACCGTTTTCGATCTCGGGGTTGGCGTAGGCCGGCAGCGCGCTGAAGTTCTCGAACTCGCTGTAGAAGAGCCGGAAGCGGTAGATCTTCCCGAGACCCGCCCAGAGCCGGAAACGGCCGGCGGGGTTGCCGCCGAACCCGGCGGCGTCGATTCTGAAGTTGTCGGCAAACTTGGCGCCGTCCGATGAATCGATGTGGCTCAGGGAAAAGTCCTTGAGCACGAAACCGCTGCTCTGGTTGATCTGAGTGCGGTAGAGGTCCTCGTTTCCATCGACATCGACCCACTGATAGCCGAGTTCGACATCAAAGTGGGTGGACTGCGCTTCCGCCCGCGGGGTTCCAAGGCCCACCAGCGCGATGATGGTGACGGCGACGAACGTGATGGTGCGTTTGTTCATCAGCCTCCTCCTACTTCAACAACGCGGGTGAGGTGTTCGAACCGTGGATGGCGACGTGGCAGACGGTGCAGTTTCGGTAGCGCGGATCCACGAGGTCGTGCGACGAAGGCGTCTGCGAGCCCAGGGTGTCGGGTGGAAGGATCCGGCTGTGGCACTCGAGGCAGAGCTGTTCGACCCTGGATCGGGTCAGCGCCATCGGATTCGTCGACCCGTGCGGCTGGTGGCAGGTCATGCAGTCCCCGGTCACCCCCGAGACGTGCGAGAACGCGAACGGTCCCCGCTTTTCGGCATGGCAGGTGACGCAGGGGCCGTCGCCGGCGCGGTCGATCCTGAGGCTGTGGTCGCCGGCGCCCGCGTGCGGATCGTGGCACGAGGCGCAGTCGAGACCGCCGAGATCGAGGCGGTGACCGTAGGGCCTGCGGAAGGAGTTGGCCTGGCTCGCGTGGCAGCCTGCGCAGAGCGTCTTGGCGTCGTCCTTCAGGAGGGCTCGCCGGCCGTGGTCGGGATTGTGGATGCTGTGACAGGCGTTGCAGTCGATGCCCAAGTCCGCGTGCGCCGAGCGCGCCGAGAACATCGCCTGGGTCTGGCCGTGGCACCCGAGGCAGAGCTTGACGCCTGCCGTTCCGGTAGGTTTGGAGATCAGTTCGGGATCGCCACCCGCTTCCATATGTTCCGCGCCGTTTCCGTGGCATGCGACGCAGGACGGCGCGCCCCGTTTCGCGATGCCGTGAATGGTCCCGTGGAAGGCTGCCGCGACTTCTTCGTGGCACATGGCGCAGTCTTCCGACCCGTCGTCGTTGGACTGGGCGTGGGTGGCGACGCCGGCGAGGATGAACAAGCCGACGAGGCCCAACACTCGGATGGACTGTTTCATGCCCGTCCCACCTTTCGCTCTGCGGTGTCGCCTCCGACCCGCTGGGCGGATCGGAGGATTGCGGTAATAGTCATCTCACGCTACCTCGCGTGGACCTGATCCACCGAGAAGGCCCGGTTGTCGCCGTGGCACGAAGCGCAGGATTCGCCGAATGGGGCGGTGTTGGTCCACGCGTGTGCGGCGGCGTCGATCGAGCTGTGGCACGCGAGGCACGAGGCGGCGGCCGGAAGCATCGGGGCGTACCAATCCCGCAGCGTCTGGACCGACTGGGTCCCCGCGGGCAGCGGCACCGAGTAGGTTCCGGATTCGTGACAGCTGACGCAGTTCCGCAGATCACCGGGATACACGACCTCGTTGTAGTTGTGCGCCGTCCCGCCGTAGCCGTAGACGGTGAAGTCGTTGACCAGGCCCTCACCGGTGTGGATGCGGTGGATCATCCAACGCATGTCCACCGACTCGGGCGGATTCTCGCCCTCGGGCCGGCGGCCGGAGTCGTCGTTGTTGGGACGGTGACACATCACGCACTCGGTGGTGTTGAATCGCTGGCCGCCGTGGAGCGAGAGCGTGTCGTGGCAGACGTTGCACTTGTCGATGGAGACGACTTCACGTCTCGGCATCGGTTCGTCGTCGGTCACGGCCGCATAGAAGATCGGGTTGAACGCGCCTTCGGTGACCCCGGTTCCCGCCGCCGTGCCGTCGTCGATCGTGGTGTCCCGGCGGACGTCGGCGGAGAAACCCCAGCTGCCGGTGGCGTCGCCCGGGATGGGCGCCGAGAAGGTGTCGGTGAACACGCCGTCGGAAAGCGTCGCATCGCGGGCGTCTTCGGAGATGTCCACGGTGTGGTCGATGGTCTCGCCGATGGGACCGGCGGCACGGAGGGTCAGGGTGCGGAGGCCGGCGATGTCCTCGACCACCGAGCCGTCGTCATTGGTGAGCGTGAACGAGACCGTCGGCATCCCGCCCGGCTCGGCGCCGGTCACATCGACGATCTCCATGTTGATGCCCTGAAGCTGGGTCGATTTGTTGGGAATGGTGTGGGCGCCCTTGACTGAGGCGTCGAATTCCCGCGATCCCTCGGGCTGGTGGCAGTTGGCGCAGAAGTTGTCGCTGGTCGCCGCGCCGCCGGGGTGGTTCTCGCCGGTCTCCCAGTTGATGTCGTCGTGGCATGAAGCACAGACCGCGCGGGTTGGGTTGGTGAACCAGTTCGAGCCCTGTTCGGCGTCGGGCGAGTGGCAGTTCCAGCAGTTGCGGACATCCTGCGGGAAGACCACGTCGGAGTAGTCGTGGACCGACTGGCGGTAGCCGATGATCTGATAGGGGGTCCCGGCCTGCACGCTCGGCAGCGAGGCGCCGAAGTGGATCTTGTGGATCATGACCTTGAGGTCGACCGTGTTCCCGGTGTCGGGATCCCACGATTGCGGGTTGTGGCACATGGCGCAACCCTGAACGGCACGGCGGCTGCCGCCGTGGAGCGCCAGCGGATCGTGGCAGGCGTTGCAGGTCTCGGTGAGAATCAACCCCCAGCGGTCGGTGATGGCGCCGCCGTCCGGCCGAAAATCATGAGTCGGGTCGGAGTAGTAATTCTTGTCGAGAATGTCGGCGGTGTTGCGGGTGGCATAGACATAAACGGTGTGCGTCTTGGACATGTCATAGCCCGCGGGCAGCTGGGTGCCGAAGGTGTAGAAGGAGCGTCCGATTTCGACATCGTCCCAGGATCCGCCGGAGTCCGTCGACGCCTGCACCGCGGTTTCGCCGGTGATCGGGCTGGTCTGCGGCCGGGTCGTGTAGGCGGTGTACTGGCTGAGCCCACCGTCGTACCAGGCAATGACAAAGCTCATGCTGATCGTGCCGGGCGTCAGGCGGCCCTCTCGGTCGAGCGGGAGACCCATGTCGTCGACAAAGGTGACCTCGACTACCGGACGGCGATCGGCGGGGATCTCGGCGTTGACGATTTCCACCGTGAGACCCGGTCGGGCGTAGGTTTTTTCGTCATCGGTGAGGTAGTACTCCACCTGGTTCTTGGTGTAGCCGTGCGCCGAGACCATCTCGATGTCGGTGGACGACTGAGTGTTGGCGCCGGCGGGCGTCCCGAGCTGGTGTCCTGTCAACCCTGCGGTCGCCAAAGACGCGAGTCCCAATACGACCAGAAGTGTGATGCCGCGTTTCATCATGTGCATGGTGAGGCCTCCCTGTCGCACCGGATTTCCCGGCGGCGGGTTTCCGATGACATTTCTGTGATGAATGATCACCGTTCTTGCTCAAATCGTCAATGTTCTTATTCGACATAACAATGTAATAGATGGCGCACGGACTTGCCAGGGGCAGATCCGTGCGCCACACTTTCCCGATGCGAAGATCCAAACTGCTCGTGGCGATCGTGGTTGTGGCGGTGATCGGCGTCGTGGCTCTGGCTCTCCACTTGCGGGTGAAGCTGCGCTGCGCGGGTTTCGCGGGACCGGGCGTCACCGCGGCTGAACTGCCGCCGGGGCAGCCGGATGCCGGAGAGCTGCGGATCGCCCACTTCAATCTCCGCAACTTTCCCCTCGATGAACGCCCGCCATCGGCGAACCTCGGTTTCAGCCGGCGGACCAATATCTGTGACATGGAGGACGTCCTGGCCGGTCTCGGCGCCCAGGTGATGGGATTCGTCGAGGTCTGCGACACCCGCCGGTTTCCGCCGATTCTTCGGCGCGCCGGTGGCGAGCGACCCATGAGGATCCTCTTTTCGCAGGGCGGCGGCGACGGCGGACAGCACCTCGCGGTGGCCTGGGACGGAGACGCCTTCGAGCTGGTCGAGGGCCCCGTCGAGATCGACGCCGTCGTCGTCAAGCCGGGTCTGCGTCCGGCGCTCGCGGTCCGTCTGAGGTCCAGGCTCGATTCCAAGCTGGACTTCACGGTGGTCGAAGTGCATCTGGACTCGGGCCGCGACGATCTCCAACACCGGCTCGATCAGGTCAGGCTCCTGGCGAACTGGTTGAAGGCGTGGTTCGAGCTGACCGGAGATCCGGATCTCATCCTTCAGGGCGATTTCAACACCATGGGTGGTCGTCATGTCTCGGCGGAGGATGAGTTGCAGCAGGTCGACGCCATCCTCGCCGAGGTCGGCCTCGATCGCCTCGACAATGCCACCGGATGCAGCCAGTACCGGGAAGGGCCAGGCGGTTTCGAGGGGGTCTTCCGGTCTTCACTCCTCGATCTTGTCTACCTGAGCGGTCTGCAGGCCACCGGCCCGGCGAGATCGTGGCTCCACTGCGAGCGACAGCAGTGCGGAGATCTGATTTCCCGGGCGGGCGAGGAGGATGGGACCTTTTTCGATGTGAGCGATCACTGTCCGGTGACGTTTGAGGTGCGGATGGGTGAGGAGTGAGGAGGTCAGCGCTCGTTTTACCCGCTGTGAGAAGTGGAGATCTCAACTCCTAGCATCCTCACTCCTCACTCCTCACTCCTAACCCCTCACTCCCGAAAACGCCCGCCGGGGAGCCATCGGATCCCCGGCGGACGTTTCCGGGGTATCATCCACACCGAATGAGCCGCAACACTTTCCGGCAGACGCCTCGCTGTGAGTTCCACGTCTCGCGCCGAGCACGCGATCGCTACGGCTTTGATCAGGGACTCTTCGGCACGACGGGCAACGTGGTTTTCGCCGACTTCCGGGCGGCGAGGATCTTTGCCGATCAGATGAACCGTCAGCGCGATCTGGCGGCCCACCCCGAGCAGGCGGTCAAGGCGAGCGAGATCAACGCCATGGGGCTGATCGACGAGATGCTCCACGTCATTTTCGCTCAATACCGTGAGCGGGTGCGTCCGACTCTCATGGCCGAATCTCTCGCCGAACTCGAACACGACCTCGGAGAAGCCGAGGTCTCCAAGATCCTGGTGACCTTTGTCGACGAGTTTCCGCCGCTCGCGGTCTACCGCGGTGAGATCGCCGCCGAGGTCTATCTCGACGGGGTCACCGACGGAACACCCCATCGTGAGATCGTGCTCGAGGAGCTGGTCCTCCTCCGGCTCGCCAACACCAACCCCGCCTTCGCGCCCTTCCGCGAGCTCTTCGACGACCACCGCCTGCGCGGCGAGACCGCCTATTCGCGGTGCGTTCAGAAGATCGAGACGATCTTTGCCGGACGGCCGGGCCTCGAAAAGGGTGGGCAGACCCTGCTCGATCTGCTCCTGGCGCCGGTTTGGGCGTCGCCGACCACTCTCGAGGGTCAGTTGGCCTTCATGCGCGCGAGCTGGGCGGGTTATCTCGGCGATGTGATCGTGCGGGTGCTTTCCAGTCTCGATTTTGTCGCCGAAGAGTCGAAACCGTTTTTCGGTTTCGGTCCCGGTCCGGTGGCGCCCCCGGACTTCGGCGATCTCGGCGACGCTCCCGAACGCTACTCGGCCGACCGTGACTGGATGCCGCGATTGGTGCTGCTCGCCAAGAATGTCCACGTCTGGCTCGACCAGTTGTCCAAGCGCTACGGTCGGGAGATCACGACCCTCGACCGGATCCCCGATGACGAACTCGACCGGCTCGCCGGGTGGGGTTTCACCGGGCTCTGGCTCATCGGGGTCTGGCAGCGCAGCCGGGCGTCGGAGACGATCAAGAAGTGGATGGGCGACGAAGAAGCGGTGGCATCGGCCTACTCCCTGGCCGACTACGCCATCGCCGACGACCTCGGCGGCGAAGCGGCCTACGACAGCTTCAAGGCCCGGGCCTGGGATCGGGGCATCCGTCTCTCGACCGACATGGTCCCCAACCACATGGGGATCGACTCACGGTGGGTCGTCGAACACCCGAGTTGGTTCATCGGGCTCGATCAATCGCCGTTCCCCGCCTACAGGTTCTCCGGCGCCGATCTCTGCGACGACGGTCGGGTCGGGATCTACATCGAGGACGGCTACTGGGACCGAAGCGATGCCGCGGTGGTCTTCAAACGGGTCGATCATTGGACCGGCGACACGCGGTTCATCTACCACGGCAACGACGGCACCACCATGCCGTGGAACGACACCGCCCAGCTCGACTACCGTCGGGCCGAGGTCCGCGAGGCGGTGATCCAGACCATCCTTCACGTCGCCCGAAGGTCGCCCATCATCCGCTTCGATGCCGCCATGACCCTGGCCAAGCAGCACTACCACCGTCTGTGGTTTCCCGCGCCGGGTACGGGTGGCGACATTCCCTCCCGGGCCGAGCACGGTATGACCCGCGCCGAGTTCGATGCGGTCATGCCCGAGGAGTTCTGGCGCGAGGTCGTGGACCGGGTCGCGGCCGAGGCGCCGGACACCCTGCTCCTCGCCGAGGCGTTCTGGCTTCTCGAGGGCTATTTCGTCCGCACCCTGGGGATGCACCGGGTCTACAACTCGGCCTTCATGAACATGTTGCGCGACGAGCGAAACGCCGACTACCGTTTGCTCATCAAGAGCACCCTGGAGTATGACCCGCAGATCCTCAAACGATACGTCAACTTCATGTCCAACCCCGATGAGCGGACCGCCGTCGATCAGTTCGGCTCCGACGGCAAGTACTTCGGGGCGGCCACCCTGATGGCGACCCTGCCGGGTCTGCCCATGTTCGGTCACGGACAGATCGAGGGTTTTACCGAGAAGTACGGCATGGAGTTCCGCCGTCCGCGCTGGGCCGAGGAGCCCGACGAGCACCTGATCCAGCGCCACGAGCGCCAGCTCTTCCCGTTGCTCCACCGCCGGGGGAGTTTTGCGGAAGTGGACCGATTTCTGCTTTATGACCTCGTGGATGATCATGGAAACGTGGATGAGAACGTCTTCGCCTACTCCAACGAGGTCGGCGGCGAAAAGAGCCTGGTGATCTTCCACAACACCTTTGCCGAGACCGCGGGCCGGCTCCAGCTGTCAACGGCCAAGGTGGTGCGCGCCGCCGACGGCTCCGAGCGACTCGAGCGCTTCAGCCTTGCCCAGGGTCTCGGGATGACCGATGCCGAGGACCGCTTCCTCGCCTTCCGGGATGTCGTCGACGGGCTCGAGTATCTGCGTGGGTGCCGGCACCTAGCCGAGCACGGGCTCTACGTCGAACTCGATGCCTACCGCTGTCACGTTTTCCTCGATCTCAGGGAACTCGTGGATGACGACGAGGGTCGCCTGCGCCGACTCGAGGCCGAACTCGGCGGCAGGGGGGTCGACAGTATCGACCTCGCGCTGGCCGAGCTCGATCATCGAGATGTGCTGGCGCCCTTTGCCGAGTTGGTGTCGGCGGAAAACATCCTCGCCCTGCACGCGGCCGGCTCCGATCAGGCGGGTGCCGGAGACCGATCCACCGCGGTGGGTGAGGTACTCCCGCTCTTTGTCGATGTGCTGGCGGCGGTGGCGGAGCGGGAGGGAACCGAGGATGATCCCGACGAGGTCGTGCTGGCGCTGCGCCGTGATCTCGAGCGGGTGCTGCGTCTCAGCGATGATCGTGATTCGAAGGTATGGACGTCGACCGATCTCGGGTGGTGGGCGGCGGTTCTGTTCTGGTTGCTGACCCGCCGGATCGGTGGCGTCGAGCGGCGGCCGGCTCCGCACAACCGGGTGATCGACTGGTTCGATGACTGGTTGCTCGGGCGCGTCATCAAGCGGCACGCCCGCGAGCTGGGTCTCGGACCGGCCGGGGCTGACGAGGTCGTTGCCGCTGTCCGACTCCTCCTCGAGGTGGATGGTTGGTGGGCGGTCGATGGCGGCGACGGCATCGAGATGTCGGCGCTGGTGTCCGAGCTCGTCTCACGCGAACCGGGGCGGACCTTCCTCGGCGTCAACAGGTGGGGAGGGGAGCTCTGGTACCGGGCCGAGGCCCTGACGACACTGATCGGATGGCTCGAAGTTGCCGCAATTCTCGACAGCCGGGGCGATGCCGATACCGCCGTATCGGTCGAGGACGCCCTGGCGCGGTTGCTCGAGGCCGATGCAGCGAGCGGTTACCGGGTTGCCGATCTCCTGGCGGCGTTGACCGACGATGAGCACTGAGGCGAACGCGAGCGAGCCGCGCCGGACACGGTGGCTTCCGGCCGTCGTGTTCTCGCTTTTCGCCCTGGTGGCGCTGGCGGATGTCGTGGTCGTGATTCTCTACGGTAACTATCGGAATCTCATCGAAGAAAACGGCGTGGAGATGGTCTTCACGCCTGCGGACCCGTCGATCGCGGTGGTTTCCGAAGCAGCGGTCGACGTCGTCGACGGCAGCAGGATCGTCGCCGCCGACGGCGCCGTGCTGGTCGAAACCGTCGGCGACCGGATCAGGGTGCTGGCTCCGGGCAATCTCGTGCTGCGTTTCCGGGCGCACAACGCGGGCTCATTCATGGAGTTCGGCTATCGATTCGGCGAGCGGCGGAGCCCGGCCCGCTGCAACTTGACGGTGGCTCGAGTCGCCAGTCGCTACGGGCTCGACTACATGTGCCGCAAATCCCTGGTCGCGCGAAAGAAAGCGAGAGGGGTGGTTCGACAGTATCTGGCGGATCACGCGGGTTGGTTTGAGATCTCGCTCGAGATCAACGAGGATGCCGTCGCCGTCGGATTCGAAATCACCCGGCCCGAGATCGTTCCGGCGTAGCGGCAGCGCGTTTCCCTTGGATGCTCAACGCGGTTGCGGCTCGTCGCTGTCGTGTGACTTGACGCCCGCCGCAGGGAGAACCCCTCCGGCCTCGTCCGGCGGTGTGACATCCTTCGGTGGCGGGGTGGCGTCGTCACGGCGAATCCGCCAGGAGGCCGCGAGAAAGGTGAGGACTCCGAGGACGACCTCGTCGAGCAGCGGGATCGGATCCGGCGTCACCAGGTCGACGGCCAGAAGACCGGCGAGAATCGCGAAGAGCCAGGGGAAGCGGATCCCGGGAATCAGCTTGTTGATGAGGACGGTGACGGGGGATGTCAGGACCATGGGTCCTTCCGTGGCGGGTTGCCGGCGAGGACATCCCGCGAGATATAACTCGGGTACGGCTGGAAGGGCTTCTCGACGGTCTTCATCTTGATCACCAGCACGTGGCCCTCCGGCGCGGAGTTGATCCAACGGAGGATTCTCTCGAGGAGCTTCTTGCGATTGTAATAACTGTACTCGATGCCCCATGCGGTGAGGAATTCGTCGATCTTCTCCGTGCACTCCTTGGTCAACTCATTCATGCCCCGGAATTCCTGCACCATGGGATGCTCATCGGTGTCGTCGAGCGCCAGTTGCTGCGGACCTCCCTCCGGGGTGGAGGCGACGGCTTCGTCGCTCGAATCGCCGGTCTCGGCAGGCCGGATGGCGCCGTCGTCCGGCGGCGCAGGGGCCGCCGGCGCGGGAGCTTCAGCTTCACCCTTGATGGCGCCGGTGACCTCGATGATGCAGCGAACGTAGCTCTCCATCTCCCGGAGCGCGGTGATGACCTCAGGATCCCTGGACGGACCGGGTTGGGCGACCAGCCAGGCGTCGAGGTCGCTCAGGAATCCGGTGAACCGGTCCAGCCGGGGTCGATCGTGGGTGCCGATTTCGTGCGATTCCACCGTCGGCTCGAACGGGCTCAGCGGATCGGCGCCGGCGGACCGGATCAACACCAGGAGGTGCTCGCCGAGCTTGGTCGCCGCGGTCGTGACGGCGCGAGCGGACGGCTCGGAATCCGCCGCCAGGGTCCAGTTCCGCCGGGCTGAAAAGAACTCACACAGCTTGTTGACGTTGCCGTTTGCCTTTGCGAGTTTTTCGATAAGGGGGTCCTGCGCCATGGGTTGCGTTCGCCTTTCCTGCGTTTGAGATTCTATCCGAACCCGTACTGATTCAGGAATCCAGTTCGAACCGCTTGCCGATGTACTCCCGGATCAGGTCTTTGGCGTAGCCGAGAACCACCGCCGGCGTCGCTTCCGGTTCGGCGAAAGCGGGCGTGTCGATGATCTCGTCCACCATCTCCTGCCACCAGGGAGCCGAGGTCAGGCGAGTAGCGGTCGCTCGGTCGAGACCGGCACCCGCCATCTCCCCGGCCGTGGGCGGATCGAAGGCGATCGCCGGTTCGTCATCATTCACCAGGATCACCCGGTCTTGAAGGTACTCGGCGATGGCGCGGAGCTGGTCGGGTGTGGTCACGGACGCCTCCGGGAACCACCATAGCTGAAACGCCGGGCGAGCACATTGAGCAATCGTGGATGTCGGTTCAGCGCCGACGCCGGCGGCGGAGGCGGAGGACAACCGTGGGGAACGGTCGACCGCGGTGGTCGGCAGCGATCTTCCGCCCCCGACCGCGATCCCTGCCGCAGGGCCCGCGGCCACGTGATTGCGACCGCTTGCCGCGGCCGACGGCCTCATCCGCGACCGGCGCTGCAGTGGGGCCCGTGTCCGTCCGTGTGATCGATGGGCGGGAGGGTCGGCGGACCGAATCCTGCATCCGACTCCGAGCCCGCCATGCGATCATGGGTGCGGAGTCTGAAGATGAATCTCACCATCACCCGACCCGACGACTGGCACCTTCACCTGCGCGACGGCCGGGCCATGGCGGATGTCGTGGGCGCGACGGCCGCCGTCTTCGGTCGTGCGGTGGTGATGCCGAATCTCCGCCCACCGGTGACCTCGGTCGATCAGGCGTTGGACTATCGGGGTCGGATTCTCGCCGCGCTGCCCGCGGGGTCCGTGTTCGAGCCGTTAATGACCCTCTACCTCACCGAACTCACCTGCCTCGACGAGGTCCCCAGGGCCCGAGACGCCGGGTTCGTCGGGTTCAAGCTCTACCCGGCCGGCGCCACGACCAACTCGGACGCCGGGGTCACCGACTTCGACCGCGTCGCACCGGTCCTCGAGGCCATGGAAGCATGCGGGCTGGCGCTGCTGGTTCACGGTGAGGTCACGAATCCCGAGGTCGACATCTTCGATCGGGAGAAGGTCTTCATCGACCGGGTTCTCGCCCCGCTCCTCCGCCGGCACGAAGGCCTGAGAGTGGTCTTCGAACACGTCACGACCAAGGATGCGGTGGAGTTTGTTCAGGCGTCATCGCCGAGAATCGGCGCCACCATCACCCCGCAACACCTGCTGCTCAATCGGAACGACATGCTCGTCGGCGGCGTGAAACCGCACCACTACTGTCTGCCGGTACTCAAGCGGGAGGCCGACCGCCAGGCGTTGCTGGCGGCGGCCACCGGCGCTGACCGGCGGTTCTTTCTCGGGACCGACAGCGCGCCGCACGGGAGGTCGACCAAGGAGAACCACTGCGGATGCGCCGGGTGTTACAGCGCTCACGCCGCGCTGGCGCTCTACGCCGAGGTCTTCGACGCCGCCGGCGCTCTCGAGCGACTCGAGGGATTCGCCTCCTTACACGGCGCCGACTTCTACGGTCTGCCGCGCAATCGAGACCGCATCCGGTTGGTGAGGGATTCGTGGACGGTTCCCGAGAGCTACCCGTTCGGCGATGACGTGGTCGTGCCGCTCCGCGCCGGCGAGGAAATCACATGGCGGGTCGAACGGGTTGAATGAAGAGTCGAAAATGACGAAATTCTTGATTTTTGGTTTTCAATTCTCAATTGTCCATCGCATGGGCTCCGGGAACGGCTGCGACGAAATTTAGAATCAAGAATCGAGAATTGAAGGGTTTGGGGGTTGCATGGCAAACGTGAACAAACACAAGGGAACCATCGGGATTCTGACCGGCGGCGGCGATGTCCCGGGGCTGAACCCGGCGATCCGCGGGGTCACCGTCCGTGCCCTGCGTGAGGGTTATCGGGTGCTCGGCATCCGCCGCGGGTGGGCCGGGCTCATCGAGTTGAACCGCGACGAAGCCCCATCGGCGGATCTGGTCGTGGATCTCACCGAAAGTGTGGTCAACAAGGTGGGTCGCACCGGTGGCACCTTCCTGCACACGTCGAGGACCCGTCCGAGCCACGTCCCGCCGACCTCGGTCCCGATCCATCTCCGGGACAGTTACACCGATGAGTTGAACGACATGACGAAGGAGGTGCTCGCCAACCTCGAACACCTCGGGATCGACATACTCATTCCCATCGGCGGCGACGACACCCTGTCCTACGGGGTCCACCTCCACAAGAAGGGAGTCCCCGTCATCGCCATTCCCAAGACCATGGACAACGACGTTCCCGGCACCGATTACTGCATCGGGTTCTCGACCTGCGTCACGCGGACCATCGCCATGACCCACGCCCTGCGGACCTCGGCGGGGAGCCACGAACGCTTTCTCGTGCTCGAGGTCTTCGGCCGCTACGCCGGGTTCACCGCGCTGCTGCCGACGCTGGCCGGCGCCGCCAACCGGTGCGTCATCCCCGAACACCCGTTCGAGATCGAGAATCTCTGCGAGCTGCTCACCTTCGACCGCAACCGGAACCCGTCGAATTACAGCGTGGTGCTGGTCTCCGAGGGCGCCACGTTCACGGGCACGGACGAAATGGTCTTCGAAGACCAGGAGACCGACATGTTCGGCCACAAGAAGCTCGGTGGCGTCGGCGACCGGGTGGCGCGCGTCCTCAAGGAGATTTCACCCAAGTACAACAACGGTCACCGGGTCAACGTCATCAACCAGCGGCTCGGCTACCTCGTGCGCTGCGGCGACCCCGACGCCATGGATTCGATCGTGCCCATGGCGTTCGGCAATCTCGCCATGGACCTCATCCTCCAGGGCACCTCGGGCCGGCTGGTCAACATCCGCAACGGCCGCTACGACAACGTCCCCATCGAGGTGGTCACCAGCCGGAAGAAGACCCTCGATGTCAAGAAGTACTACAACAGGGAACGGCTTCGGCCGACATACGAGAAGTTTGAAGGCGCGCCGGTCTTCATCATGACTAGTGACTACTGATGGGGCTTCGGGGTCACGCTCCTTCAATTCTCACCGGATTCTCTCGGAGAATCCGGTGAGAATTGAAAAGGCTGAAAGGACAAGGCGGTGAGGCTGTTACATACGATGATCAGAGTCGGCGATCTCGAGAAGGCGATCGCGTTCTACACCGAGGCGCTGGGGATGACGCTGATCCGCCGCCACGATTATCCCGAAGGCAGGTTCACGCTCGCTTTTCTCGGCTATGGCGACGAGGCTTCGACGGCGGTCATCGAGCTGACCCACAACTGGGACACCGCGAGCTACGATCTCGGCAACGGCTTCGGCCACATCGCCATCGGCACCGACGACATCGTCGGCGCGTGTGAGCGGGTCCGCGAGTATGGCGGCAAGGTCACCCGGGAGCCGGGGCCGATGAAGCACGGGACCACCGTGATCGCCTTCGTCAAGGATCCCGACGGATACACCATCGAGTTCATCGAGAAAAAGTAGCGCCGCGCCGTCCCGATACCCGCGGGCCCGGGTTGCTCCGCGGGGATGACCGGTGTAGCGTGCTCGGATGATCGATGCGAAGTCTCCGCCGCAGCCGCTCGTGGCCACCTGCAGCCGCGGCCTCGAGGAAGTCCTGGCCGAAGAGCTTCGAGCGCTCGATGTCAAGGGAGTGGCGGCGGGCCGGGGGTTCGTCGGCTTCACCGGCGGGCTGCGGGCGGTCTACGAGGCCAATCTCCGTCTGCGAACGGCCGCCCGGGTGGTCATCCCCATGGTGCGCGGCCAGGTCAAGACCAAAGAAGAGCTTTACAATCTGGCGGCGACGGTTTCCTGGCACAAGATCGTCCAACGGGGACAGACCATCGGCGTCGACGTGGCCGGGCGGTCGCACGTTTTCCAAAACACCAACTTCGCCGCCCAGGTGGTCAAGGATGCGCTGGTCGACACCCTTCGCAGCCGGCAGGGGTGGCGTCCGTCGGTGGATCGGTCGAATCCCGACATGCGCCTCCACCTCCACCTGTCCGACGGACTGACATCCCTGAGCCTCGACAGCACGGGTGAGCAGCTTTCCCACCGCGGATATCGGCCGCGCGGCGGCCCGGCGCCCCTTGCCGAGACCCTCGCCGCCGGCGTCCTGCTGCTCGCCGGGTATGACGGATCGCAGCCGTTGCTCGATCCCCTGTGCGGGACCGGGACCTTTGCCGCCGAGGCGGCATTGATCGCCACCCGGACCCCCCCCGGCCTGCGCCGGGAGTTCGCGTTCGAGCGTTGGACCACGCACGATGTGCAGCTCTATCAGGAAATCGTCCGCAGCGCCGGCCGCGAGCAACGCGACGCTCCTGCGCCCATCGTCGCCCGCGACCGGGACGAACGCGCCGTCGAGGCCGCCAAGCGCAACCTCAAGGCGGCGTGGATGAACCGCTGGGTCGAGGTCGAGCAGCGCGACGCTCTCGATCTCGATCTGCCCTGGTCCGAAGGCGGCATGATCGTTGCCAACCCTCCCTACGGCAAGCGGGTCGGGGATGTCGATCGACTCGGGGTTTTCTACAAACGATTCGGCGACGAGCTCAAGAACAAGGCCCAGGGCGCCACCGCCTGGTTGCTGGTCGGCAATCGGGAGCTCGCCAACCAGATCGGGCTCAAAGCCAAACGCAGGATCCCGCTCTTCAACGGCCCCATCGAGTGCCGCCTGCTCAAGTTCGAGCTCTACGAGGGCAGCCGGAAGCACCAGCCTGCTCAGGAGAGTGAAGTCTAGATTCTGCGGCCGAGTGTTCACTGAAAATTCTCAATTTTGAATTCTCAATTCTTAATTACATCGCAACGCCACCCAGGAACCCTGCGATGGAATTAAGAATTAACACCGCGCAGCCTCGAGAAACGGTTGCGATGAAATTAAGAATTGAGAATTAAGAATTGAGAGCGTCAAGCTCCTGCTCGAGCTCGCCGACCAGTCTCTCCATCGTCGCGACGAGCGCATCCACCGGTTCGGAGGTGTTGAAGTCGACGCCCGCCTGCTGCATCAGGGCGATGGGGTGATCCGAACCGCCGGACCGGAGGAGCTCGAGGTAGTTCGCGACCGCGGCCCGGCGGACCGATTCGTCGCCCTCGGTCATCCGTTGGTGGACCAGGCTGGCCGCGGCCTTGGAGGTCGCGTACTGGAAGACGTAGAAGGGCGAACCGTAGAAGTGCGGAATCCGCGCCCAGGTGTTCCGGTACCACTCCTGGTCGTCGAGGGTCGAGCCGAAAAACTCACCGAGGATGCCGAGATAGAGCCGCTGCAGCACCTCGGCGGTGATGGGTTTCCCGTCTTCGACCTCGCGGTGGGCCTGAAGCTCGAAGTCCGCGAACATGGCCTGGCGGTAGAAACCGGCGGCGATGTCGTCGATGGCGTGCTGGAGGAGGGCGACCCGGCGCAGGGGATCCGTCTCACGCTCGAGCAGGAGATCGAGGAAGAAGTCCTCGTTGGTCATGGACGCGACCTCGGCGACGAAGATCGAGTACGACGAGGTGGCGAAGGGCTGGGATTCGTTGGACAGCACCGTGTGCATGGTGTGGCCCATCTCGTGCGCGACCGTGAAGGCGTCGTTCATGGTGTCGGCGTAGTTGAGCAGCATGAACGGGTGGACGCCGTAGACGCCGGCGGAGAATGCGCCGGATCGTTTTCCTTCGCTCTCGTAGACATCGATCCAGCGGTCTGAAAACGCGCGGTCGACCGTCGCCCGGTACTCGTCGCCGAAGACCGCCGTCGACTCCACGACGAGTGGTTGGACCTGGGGATAGGGGAGGGTCCACTCGACCTCGACCAGGGGCAGATAGGCGTCGAAGTAGCGGTAGCGGTCGAGACCGAGGACCCGGCGCCGCAGCCGGTGGTACCGCCGGAGCGGGTCGCTACCGTTCTTGGCGGTTGCGATGAGGCCCTCATAGACCGACCGCGGGATGTTGTCCTCATCGAGGTCGGCTTCCAGGCACGACGGGTAGGACCGCGCCTGGGCTAGATACCAGTTGCGCTGGAGGACGCCGTTGTAGATCGAGGCATAGACGTTGGGAAAGGCGTCGTAGACCGAGAAGTGGCCCTTGAAGAGGGTCTCCCGGTCCTCCTGCTTGCGCTGGGAGAAGAGCCCCTGCATGAAGTTGGCGTGGCTGGCGACGATTTCTTCACCGCTGGAGAGGGTCACGGTGGGGAACTCGACATCGGCGTCGGCCATCATGCTGTAGGTCGTCGACGGGGTCGAGTTGAAGCTCGAAGCGTAGGCGAGCAGGCGTTCGCCCTTCTCGTCGAGGACATGCCGCTGCTGGCGGTAGCTCTCCTCGATGCCGAAGCGGTAGGGGGCGAGGGCGGGGGTGGCGTCGAGCCACTCGCGCATGGTGGCCTCGGGGATGCGCAGCAACTCGGGTTGGTACCACGCGGTGGCCTGGCGGAACTTGGCGAGGACGATCTTGACCCTTTCGAGACGGGCCTGGACGTCGTTGTTGCGGGTGTCCTCGGTCCGCATCAGGCTCGGGTACTGGTAGACCTTGTAGAGCAGCTGGCCGAGCTCGTCGGAGAGCTCGGAGGCCGCCAGGATACGGTCCGGGCCGTCGGCCAGCGTGCCCTCGAACGCCTGGTAGCGCTTCATGAGTTTCTCGAGATCGCCGAGGGCCGCTTCCCAGGCGCCCCAGTCGGCGAAGATGTCGTCGAGGTTCCACTTGAAGCCATCGGGGATCAAGGCGCGGTCACGGGTGTCGGGTTTGAGCCCGGAAGGTTCGGTCATCGGATTCTCCAGTTCACGCAGTCCTGCACCGTAGCCTGCCCGAGCCGAGCTGTCTACCTGCGCTTCGTTCCCGTTCGAGTGCACGATGGCATTTGCGTCCTTTGACACTCGCGTCAGCCTCTTGTAGCGCAGGCGTCCCCGCCTGCGATGTCGATGGGAGCTTTCCAGATCCGGCGAGTCCCATTGGCGCGTTCGACGCGCCACCGCAATTCGCGAAGCGAATTGCTAGAACAACGCCGACCCGCTGATCGTCACCACCGGCCCCGAGCGGTCGTCGGGCCAGGCGACCTCGACCCGGAGGATATTGCTCAGACTGAGTCGCGAGAGGTCGAAGAGCAGACCGGCGCCGGCGTCGGCGCGAATGCCGTCGGTGTCGGCGCCGACCCGGGGGTTCCAGGTCGTGCCGGCATCGGCGAAGACCACCACTCCGACGGAAAAGAAGTGCAGGACATCGCGAAAGACGACGGTGCGCCACTGGGCATTGACCAGCGCCCGGCCGGTGCCGTCGAAATAATCCGGATCCCAGCCGCGGAGGCCGACATCGGCGCCCAGGGTGAGCTGCCGGTCGAGTTGGAGTTCGTGCGAGACATCGGCGAGCAGTCGAAACTGGAAGCCCCGGGCGCCGATCTGGACCGCGGCGAGTTGAACGCCGAACAGGACATCCTGCGGTTCGCTCCGGTCGAATCGCCCGGACAGCCAGGCATCGCCCAACAGCAGCCATCGGCTCCGGTGGCGGGCGATGGAGAAACGGCCGTCGAAGAGCACCCGGCTGATGTCGCCGCCGAGGGCGGGGCCCGAGAAGGTGGCGCCGATGCTGAAGTTCGGGCCGAGTCCCACATCCTCCTGCGTCGACCATGCCCGCAGGCCGTAGAGCACCTCGTAGTCGTCCGCAACCTGCTCGTAACCGATCCGGACACCCGAGATGTCGAGGGGCTGGGGCGAGGGGTAGGGATCGCCGGTCGCGATCCACTGCCAGTCGCCGTAGTCCACCCGCTGGGCGTCCCAACCGACGGTGAGTCGGCGGATGACGGCGCCGGCGGCGCCGAGTTGGATGCCGTACCAACCGCGGAGCGCGTCGGATCTGCGGCCGCCCTCGACCACCGATTCGTTGGCCGAGTAGAGGTGTTCGGTGAGCTCCTCCGATCGCCACGATCCCCCCCACGCCCGCCGGGTGTCGAGGGAGAAGAAGGGCCGCTCCGCCTGAATCCGTTTGAGGAAGCCGTCGGTGCGGTTCTGGTACTCCAGCTCGCCGGTCCAGCGGCTGCCGAAGACGCTCGGGTCGGCGTAGGCGAAATCCCAGCTGTCGCGCTCCACATCCGAGTCGAAACCGATGCCGAGCTCTTTACCCCAGCCCCCGAGGTTCTCCTCCTGGATCTGGACGCCGAAGGTACCCCGGTTGCCGGACAGGCCGGCGTCGGCCCCGACCTGCAGGCTCCACCGGTCGTGGGTCTCGACGGTCACTTCGACCCCCCCCTCGATCGCACGGGCGCTGATGTCCACCGGGTTCATGATCCCGAGGGCGCGGAGCAGCCGGGCGCTCTCGGCGGCGTCGGCGGCGCGGTAGGGGTCGCCCTCGTCGAAGAGCAGGATGGACCGGATCAACCGCTCCCGCGACCGAACGTGGACGGCGTTGGCGGCGCGATAGGGCCACGTGGATGTCGCGGGATCGCCGGTGTCGAAGACGTTGTAGCGCTCGCACACGATGCGCACGATGGGCAGACCGTCGAGGTCCGACACCTCGGATGCCGACGCCATCGATGCCGCGGCCGACAGCACGGAAAGAACGGCGCAAACGAGGCGGTGCGTCGGTCCGAGCATCACCCGGCGATGGAACGCTTTCGCCGGTCTCACCTCGACCGTCGTTTGCGCGCCTTCTCGCGTTCGCGAACGAGCTCTGCAACCTGGCGGATCCGTTTCTGCTCGCGGGCCTGTTTCATCTTCTCGGCCCGTCGACTCGCCGACTGGAAGAGCTGACTCACTTTGAGCAGCAGGGTCCAGTGGCCGAGGTTGGGTGGCAGTTTGGTGTTCTTGACCTTGCAACCCCAGAGGCGGGCGGTGGCGATGGCTGCCTTGGTGAAGTCCGCGTTGCGCAAATCGGACCAGCGGAGATCGGCCCTGTCGAGGTCGATCCCGACCGCGTCGGCGAACCGGAAATCCGCGCCGTGCAGTCGTGCCCGCGGCGCTGTCACCAGGATCAGGCTGGTCCCAGACAGGTCGGCGCCGGAGCCCATGCACTCGGTGAGATTCGCCTGTTTGAGCTCGGCGTGACGGAAGGTGGCGTCGAAGAACTTGGCGCCGCGGAAGTTGGCGCCCTCGAGATGCGCGTGGCGAAAATCCGCCTGCTCGAGATTGGCGTCGCTGAAGTTGACCGAACGCAGCTCGCAGCGGGTGAAGATCGCCCTCTTGAGATTGGCCGAGGCGAACGACACCCGACCCAGACTGGGCGACCGGAAGTCGAGCTCGGCGAGGTTGGCGCTGTGGAGATCGCAACCGTCGAAGACGGCGCCGACGAGGCTGGAGCCCCGGAGGTCCGCGCTCGAGAGGTTGGTCTTGACGAAGGATGCCTTGCCCAGATCGGCGTGACCGAGGGTGGCGCCCTCGCACTGCGCCTCGTCGAAAACCGCCTCGGTGAGGACGCAGCTGTGGAAATTGGTGTTGCGCAGCGCGGCGCCGCGGAAATCGGCACGTAACAGTCGGGAGTTCTTGAACTGGGCGTTGTCGGCCTGGGCGTTGCAGAACCGGGCGCCCTCGAGGCTGAGATCGGCGAGCTCGACGCCCTCCATTACGGCCTTTTCGGCGTCGATGCCGCGCATGATGGCCTTCTCGAATCGAGCGCCGCGCAACGAGGCTGCAACCAGGATGGCCCCCGAGAGGTCCGCCCCATCGAGGATGGCGCTCTCGAGATTGGATCGCGACAGATCGGCGCGCCGGAGCACCGCCCGGGTGAGGTTGGCGCCGCGGAAGGTGGCTTCGCGCAATGACGCGTTGCTGAGGTTGAGATCGGACATGTCGAGGAATTCGAATCGGACGTTGTTGAGGATGGTGCCCACCATCGAGGCGCCGCGGATTTTTGCGGCCTCGAGAATCGCCCGGGTGAAATTAGCCCCGTCGAGATTGGCATCCGAGAAGTCGGCGCCGCGCAGGTGGGCCTTTGAGAAATCCAGATCGCGAAGGTCCATGCCGGCCATGTCGGCGTCGATGAGGTCGGGTGCGAGGTTCGGGTTGGCCGCTCGCCACTCGTTCCACTGGCCGGCTTTGAGCTGTGCGACGTGATCTGGATTGGCCATCAGCCGTTGCTTCCATCCCTTCTCGGTTTCGAGGCTCTGCGGTCATTATAGCCGCCGCCGCCCGGTGGAAGACCACCGCCGATCATCGACGTTGCCGTACCATGGACGTCATGGATTCACTTCTCGCCGGCGTCAACCATTTTTTGGTCTCACTGGTCGTCATGGGGTTCTCGCCGGCAGGCGCCGTTTTCGCTCATCCGGCATCCCCTCCGGACGGCGGGATCGCGGCGCCGGTTTCGGCCGCCGGGCTGTGGGTGGCGACCTGCGGCGAAGACGCGGTGGGCGACCCTCGGCGCTCGGTCGAAGCGGCGGGCGCGACGGTGCTGGCTCACCTCGGCCCCTGTCGCTGGTTGGTGTCGGGCGATGGTGCGGACATTCGTGGTGCCGTGGGTGCGGGGTCCGCGACCCCGTGGCGGCCGGTCGACGCAGTGAGCCCGGAGCTGAGAAGGCTGGCGACGTCCGCCAAGGCGATCCGGTCCGAGGAGGTTCTCGTGGTGGTTGCCCTCGCGCCGGGAACGTCGGCGGCCACGTTGGTCGCGCGGAGCGAATCGCTCGGGGCGGCGGTGAGTTGGTCGGATCATTCGACAGGTGTGACCCCCCAGTTGGGGCTTCGGGTTCCGCGTGACCGGCTGGCGGCCCTGACCGCGGAGCTCGAGCGGACGGAGAATCTCGTCTGGGCCGAACCTCAGGCGCCGGTCCGGTTGCTCAACGACGCATCGGTCTGGCGGTGTCAATCGGGTGAACCCGGACACACACCCGTGTTCGGCCACGGCCTCCGCGGCGAGGGTCAGGTGATCGGCATCATGGACACCGGGCTCGATGTCGACGACTGCCGGTTCGACGATCCGGCGGCGGGTCTGCCGGTCGTCAATCAGGCGGACGGAACCCTGACCGACCCCGGGCACCGCAAGATCCTCGCGGTGAATTTCCACTGGGATGCCGACTGGCCGCCGCACCCGGGGAGCTGGGACGACCACGGCCACGGCACCCACGTCGCCGGCAGTGCCGCCGGCGATGGGTTCGGCAACCAAACCCACGATGGCATCGACGGCATGGCGCCGGCCGCCAAGCTCGTCATCCAGGACGGTGGCGCGTTGATTGACGACTGTGCCGATCTGCCGGGCCTCGGGTGTCCGGTCAAACCCCTCGAGCCGGTCCTGGCGCAGGCCTGGGCCCAGGGTGCGCGCATCCACACCAACTCGTGGGGTGATGAGGAGAACTTCCTGCCCTACGGGCGCTACACCGAGCGCACCGCCGATGTCGATCGATTCGTGTGGAACCACAAGGACACCCTGGTGTTCTTCGCGGCCGGCAACTCGGGTCCGGAGCGGGACACCGTCATCTCGCCGTCCACCGGGAAAAACGTGGTTTCGGTGGGGGCGACGCTCCACGGCGATTTCGAACCGACCTGCACGGTCGCGTTTTCATCCAGAGGGTGGACCCGGGACGGGCGGATCAAACCCGATGTCCTCGCGCCGGGAATGTGGGTGATGTCGGCGGCGACCAACCGCGTCGTGCCGGGCCCATCGTGCAGCAGCGCCCAGAATTCGGGCACCTCCATGGCCGCCCCCACCGCCGCGGGCCTCGCCGCCCTGGTGCGGCAGTACTTTGTCGACGGGTTCTCTCCCGCCGGGTTTGCCAGACCCGCCGATGGTTTTGAACCGACGGCGGCGTTGGTCAAGGCGGTGCTCATCGCGTCGGCGGTGGATCTGAGCACCAGAGGGTGCCTCGACGAACCCATCCCGTCACGCGATCAGGGTTGGGGCCTGATCCAACTCGACACCGCGCTCGCCTTCGAGGGTGACGATCATCATCTGCTGGTTGATGACCACCGGGTCGGGTTCGCGGCACCCGGTGATGAGCCTGTGACGACCCGGGTGGCGGTGACCGAACCCGGGCCGCTCAAGGTCGTCCTGGTGTGGACCGATCCGCCGTCATCGAGTCTTGCGACATCCAATCTGATCAACGATCTCGATCTCGTGGTTCGTGGGCCGGGCGGGGTCTTCCTCGGCAACGTTTTCGCGGGCGGGAATTCCATCGAGGGTGGCCAGGCGGACCGCGTCAACAACGTCGAAGTCGTCTTTCTCCCGGATGCGGAGAAAGGCGAGTGGGCCATCGAGGTCGCACCCCGGGCCGTTCCCGTGCCCGATCAGGACTACGCCCTCGTCATCACCGGACCCGTTCGTCCCGACGACGGCCCGAGATCCCCGACCGGACGAGTCGCTCCCTGAGACCCGCGTCGCCGGTGTCGATCGGCCGTCCCGCCGACGATGCGCTCCAACCTCCCGACCCGGATCCGGTTCCTAACGATCGGGTTGCGTGGATGCCGGCTCCGGTTCCTCCTCCGAATCATCTTCGCCTTCCGGCGGCTCGAGAAGCTCGCCGATGAAGAGGCTCGAGTTCTTGACGAAGAACACCACCGGCAGGTCTCCGGCCAGCCTCTCGAGGTTGGCCGCGTACTCCTCCTCCTTGTCGGTTTCGGGAACCTGGAGACCGAGGAAGACCACGGCGGCTTCGGCGCTCTCGCGGTGGATCACCTCGATCACCGAGGCATCCGCGGGTTTCAGAATCACCCGCGCCTCGGCCCGGATCCTGATCTGGGGCAGCAATATTTTCAGGTTTCGTTCGGTGTGGGTCTTCATGACCTCGGACGAGGCGACGCTCAAGATCTCGACCTTGGCGTCCCGCCACTCGGAGTTGTTTTGCAGCAGGTGCGCCAGGAGCAGCATCAGGTCGCCGTTGCGTTCAAGGCCGCCCCACCAGATGTGGATCTTGAGGCTTTTTCGCTGGAACAGATGACTCGGTCGGATGCGGCCGAGGATGAACGATTTGTTGAGCCTCTCGAGTTTCTTCATGACGCGCAGGAATTCGGTCCTCAGCTGGAGATCGTTGGGCCAACCGAGGAGCACGGTGTTGCTGGCCATTCCCGCCATGCCGTTGGCCTGGGTGACGCTCACGATCCCGTCGACCACGTCCTCGACCACATCGACTTCCGGGAAGACCAGAATCCTCTCGGCGTCGATGACCTTCCTGAACGCCTCCCGGCGGCTGTTGAGGTCGAGGTCATCGGCCATGAGATCGCCCACCACCAGGTTGGCGACGGTGACCACGCCGCGTCCCTGGCCGAACCAGTCGCCGAACCGGATGAGATCGAGCTCCTTGACCGGATCGTCGACATAGGTGAGCACGTGGGGCCGCCAGTTTCGGGCGCTGATCGGACGCTCGTTGAGGCGAAACAGGGCCCAGCGAATCAGGGCTTCATACAGACCGCGACGGGCATCCCCCCACCGGGCGGCCTGCTCTCGGCGAGAGAGCCAGAACCAGAGAGCGATCTCCGACACCAGTGCGATCGCGCCCGCGAGCGGGTTGATGAGGACCATCACGACGGCGCAGGCGACGCCGCCCAAGAGGCTCACGATCCAGGGAACGCGCAATCGCGGGCGCCAGGAAGGATCCCCACTCAAGGCCTCGAAGGCCGCGACCAGGTTCACCGTGCTGTAGACGGTGAGGAAGAACATGGAGACCACGGCGGCAACCGCGTTCAGGTTCCCCAGGAAGACCGCCCCGACGGCGATGACGATGGCCACCGTCATTCCGGGCACCAGGCCCCGCGGGTCGCTTGGCGGGCGCCACAGGAAGCGCGGCGCGATCCCGTCCCGCGCCAGCGCCTGGAGGGTTCGGGGGGCTGCGAGAATCGAACCCACCGCGGATGAGAAGATTGCTGACCACAGACCCGGCAGCACCAGCCACGGGCCGAGGAAGGCCACCCTCGACCAGACCATCGCGTCCTCTTGCAGCGTTTTCGGATCCGCACCGATGACAAGCAGAACCGGGATGGTCAGGTAGACGATGAAGCCCACCACCACCGCGGCGATGGACCCCAGGGGGATCGCCTTGCCCGGATCGCGAAGATCGCCCGACAAACCGAGCCCGGCCATGACCCCGGTGACAGCCGGGAAGAAGACCGCGAACCCGACCCAGAACCCGATGTCTCCGGTCGCCGGGTGCAGCGTGACGGCGTCCTCGCCGGCTGCGAGCAATGCACCGATGGCCAGCGCCACCAGCGACAACGCGACGAAGCCCATGAGCACGACCTGAGCCCGCAAGGCCTTCTCGGCGCCGGCCATGGCCAACAGGCCGACGGCGATGACGATCACCAGCGACACCGGCATGATCGGCAGGTCGGGCCAGATGAAGCGCATGGACTCGGCCAGACCGTAGGCGTAAAGCGTCACCGAGAAGGTCTGAGAAAGGAAGAGGGGTACGCCGATGGCGCCGCCGAGTTCGAGACCGAGGCTTCGGGAAATGATGAAATAGGCCCCGCCGGCGCCCAACCGGGCGTTGGTCGCCACCGATGAGAACGACAGGGTCGTGACGAAGGTGATGAGGTTCGCCAGCACCACGACGGCGAGGACCTTGAGCAACCCGAGGTGGCCCACCAGCCATCCGAAGCGCAGGTACATGATGACGCCCAGGATGGTCAGAATGGTGGGCGTGAAGACACCGATAAAGGTGCCGAGCTTCCCGTTGGGCTTCATCTTCCTCCTCTCCGGATGTGATCCCGACGAAGGGTGCCAGGGGATCGATAGTAGCATCGGAGACGGGTGGATGGAGATCCCGGGGGACGGTCAGGGTCGCCCGGTGTGCGTCCACTCCGGCCGCGGTCGAGAGCCGTCCGGGCTAGCGGTGTGTCGCCTTGAGGATCTCCTCCAACATCGACATCGGCGCCCCGCCGGAGTTCACCACCGTGTCGTTGAATTCCTTGGTGCTGAAGTCCGAGCCGAGACGTTTCTGTTCCGCACTGTAGGCTTCGTCGAAGACCCTGAAGCCGATGAAATAAGACGGGAGCTGGATGGGGGAGAGGAGGGCGCGGGACCAGAGGTTCTCGGCGAACTGGGGCGGCAGGAGCCCGGTTTCGACGGCAAAGGCGCTGAGTTGATCCCGGCTCCAGCCGCGGCAGTGGACCTGGACGCTGACATAGGCCCGGACGGCGTTCTCGAGACGCTTGCGAAGGTGGGCCATGCGGGTGAGGGGCCGGTCGTCGTCCCAGCCCGCATCGAGCGTCATCTGCTCGCAGAAGGAGGCCCATCCCTCGGTGAAGTCGTCGCCGGCGAAGAGGGCCCGGATCCGGCTCGGGTGGCTCGCCGCGACCTTGAGCTGGAGATAGTGACCGGGGTAGATCTCGTGGGTGATGATCATGGTGTTGAAGTGACTGTTGAACGAGCGGTAGAAACCGTCCCTCGCCGCTTCGGGAGCGGAGTCCGGCACGGTCGGGAGGTAGAACAGCGTTTCGGCTTCGGGATCGAAGGGCCCGGCGCTGTAGACCCCGCCGACCGCCGCTCCGGCGAAGTGGCTGGGTGAGAGTGCGGTGAACAGGGTTTCATGCTCCGGGAGATCGATGAGGTTGTTGTCCTCGAGAAAATGCCGGGAGCGGTCGATGAGATCGAGAAACTCCTGCAGGAACGCGCTCTGATTCGAGGCGCGATGGCTCTCCATCTCGGCCATGATCGGCTCGATGACGGCGTTGAAATCGGCCGACGGATCGGCGGTCCAGCGCGTTCTGGCGAGCCCCTCCATGAGCGTCCTGACGGTGTCGATCTCCGCCATGGCGATCTCCTCCAGGACCTCGGGTCGCAGGTGGGCGCCGTAGGCCAGGCCGAGCCTGCGGGCGTAGAGATCTTCGCCGTAGGCGTCGGCGAGCGAAAGCTCGAGATCGCTTTCCAGCCACGCCGCGAGTTCGTTCAGGGCAAGTGCGGTCTGTGCGGAGCTCGCTGCAAGCGCCTCGCGTCGGGGGTCGTCATCCGCCACGTCGAGCGCCGCCGCGAGATCGCCCTCGATGAACGCCGCGGTCGAACGGATGTCGCGGATCGAGGCTTCGGTGGCCGAAGGCCGCCCGTCCGTCAGCTGGGCCATCGCGGTCGCGCACAGGCTTTCGAGGCCCGCGAGGCGCTCGAGGGCGGCGTCGAGTTTCATCTCACCGGTGAGATTGCTCCTGACGAGCACCGCGGTCAGGGCGTGGTTGATGAGCTCGGAGTAGGTCTGGGGGTCGGTCCGGTGAATCTCGGCCTCGCCCCAGGCGAAGAGCTCACGCCGGATCTGCGCGTCGAGGAGCTGCCGGTCGATGCGGTCGTCCAGGTTGGTGGGCGCCGGCAGCGCCTGCAACCGGGCGAGGGCCTCGCGATTGAACGCCAGCCAGCCTTCGACCCGGCCCTGGTTGAAGTCCTCGAGCCGGGGCGCCGCCGCGGTCAGGCCCGCCGACAGTGCCCGGGATGGATAGAAGTCCACCCAGGCCTCGAGATAGTCATCGGAGACCGTCCGGGTGCTGTCGGTCGGCCCTTGCTGGCACGCGAAGGCGATCGAGATCGCAAGAACAAGCAAAGTGAGTCGACGCATGCGGGCTCCTACACGTTCCAACCGAGGTCGTCCCAGTCATCGAGTGGGGGCGGAATGGGCTGGGGACCTGCGCCCTGGACCGACTGGTCGAACTCGACGGCGGCGCCGGTCATCATCCCCGACTCGTCGGAGGCCAGGAAGGCGATGGCCTTGGCGACCTCACGGGCCTTGAGCAGTCGCCCGAAGGGCTGTCTCGCCTCGACCGCCTCCAGCCAGTTCTCGTCGCTGCCGTGGACGGTGCGCTGGATCGTGTCCTCGCCGGGGGTGTCCATCCAGCCGATGTTGAGGGCGTTGACCCGGATGCGGTGACGCATGAGCGCGTAGGCGGCGTTCTTGGTCATCACGGCCAGTGCCCCTTTTGAAATGGAGTAGGGCGAGAGGAAGGGCATGCCGCCGTAGGCCGAGACGCTGCCGATATTGACCACGGAACCGGCGACGCCGTCGCGGACCATGATCCTGGCGGCTTCCTGCAGCAGAAAGAAGGGCGCGCGCACGTTGACGGCCATGACCTGATCGTAGACCTCCGGGGTCGTGTTCAGGATCGAACCGCGGGTGGTGGCGCCGGCCGCATTGACCAGCACGTGAACCGTGCCGAACGCCGCATCGGCCCCGGCCATCAATGCCCGGCAGTCGTCCACGTCGGCCATGTCCGCGCGGATGAAAACCGACCGGCAGGAGGCGGTATCGAGGCTGGCGGCGACGGCCTCGCCGCGTGCTCGGTCCCGCCCGGTGACCACGATGCCCGCAGCGCCGCGCTCGGCGAACAACCGGGCGGTGGCTTCACCGAGGCCCTGAGTGCTGCCGGTGATGATGGCGGTTTTCCCGTCAAATGGCTTCGAGTTGTTCATTCCGTCTCCATATTCTCGATTTTGAATCGTGCATTTCTGCCCGGACCCCATTCTAGGACGAATCGACCGCGATCGACTGCCCGGCCTGCGAATGAAATACAATGCCACCGAGGAACGATCATGCGATGAGCAAACGAAACGGCAGTCCAGGGAGCGTTTTGCCGCCGAGTCCCGGCTCCGAATTCTCCGACAAGGGTCGCCGCGACCAGCTGTGCGATCGGATCCGCCGGGGCGAAGACTGGTTGATCGGCCGGATCATCGCCTACGCAAAGCGCCAGAACTTCACCCGCTACACCTCGACCCTCGAGGAGGCGTGGCGGGTTTCCATTCACGATCTCTCGGAGGCGCTGATCACGGCGCTCGAGACTCCTTTGGAGAGCACGGAGTTCACCTCGACCGAGACCTTCACGGACGATCCGATGAGCGCGTTTGCGGTGCTCGAAGCCGAGCGCCACCGGCGGCGGGGCACCGAGCTCCGGATGTTCCTCGGCCTGTTCAAGTACTACCGCCAAACCTATGTCGATTGGCTGCGCGAGGCTCAGTGGCCGGCTGATTTCGAGGACCGCGCGGTGGCGTTCGTCGGCCGGCTCTTCGACCGCTGGGAGATCGCATTCTGCAGCGCGTGGGCGCCGCTGGGCGGCGATACGCTTCTCGGTGAGTTGCAGGAGAGCAACCGAGCCATCACCAACGAGAAGAATCTCTTTCTGACCGTCGCCGAGAGTCTCGGTTCGCCGGTGATCCTGCTCGATGAGACCGATCGGATGACCTACGCCAACCGCGCCGCGGCTCCGATCCTCGGTCTGCCCCACCGGCCGGGCACCTTCTACTACAGAGCCGAGAGTGCGGCGGTTTCGGTTCCGGGTTGGTTGACCGAGCTCGTGCGCAGCGCCGCGCGGCACGAGTTGAACTCGGAACAGGTGCTCGAGCTCGCGGGCAACGAGACCTATTTCGGTGTGCACCTGCGCCCCATGCTCGACGTCAGCGACAAGTTCCGGGGAACCGTGGTCATCCTGCACGACATCACGGCCCTCCACCGAGCCGAGGCGGCCCTGACCGAGAGGGCTCAGCACCACGAACGTCTGGCGGTCACGGACCCGTTGACCGGAGCACTCAATCGACGAGGTCTGCAGATCCTCGCCGACAAGCAGGTCGCAATGGCGATCCGCAACGACCGGCCCCTGACGGTCCTGTTTCTTGATGTGGACGATCTGAAGGTGATCAACGACCGTTTCGGTCACTCGGTGGGCGATGCCACCCTTGCTGCGGTGGCGACCGCCCTGGAACGCAGCTTCCGGGTATCCGACGTCATTGCCCGGGTGGGTGGGGACGAGTTTGTCGTCCTGCTACCCGATCGCAGCGCCGTCGACGCGTCCGCCATTGTCGACCGAGTGGTGGAAAACCTGAAAACCACGATCGCCGACGCGTGTCTCGAGATCGACGTTGGCTTCAGCACCGGCTGGGCGCAGTTCGACCCGGAGAGGCACGGCGACTTCGAGGAGCTCATGGGCGAGGCCGACGCGGCCATGTACTCGTCCAAGCGGCGACGTCGCGATCAGACGCCGGGCTGACGGTTCCCTTCCTAGATCATCTCCCGGATCTTCGCCTGCAGCTGTTCGGAGTCGATCCCCTGGTGGCCCATGTGCTGCCAGAGTCCGCCGCAGCCTTCCCGGTGGGTGCCGACGTGGTCGTACCTGGGGTGGAAGCCGCGTTGTAGGAGCCAGGTCCCGAAGCGGGCACCGAGCCCGGTGCGCCGGTTGAGGCTTTCCGCCACCAGCACAAATCGGCTTGCGCCGATCTTGGCCAGCATCGCCTCGTCGACCGCGTTGAGGGTCGGTTTGTTGATGAGGCCGATTTCCAGGCCATCGGCGCGAAGACGTTCGACGGCGTCGAGCGCCCGATAGAGGGTCTCGCCGAAGCTGACGACAAAGCCGCCTTTTGCCGACGCATCGCGGATGACCTCGTCCTTGCCCGGCTCGAAGACGTAGTCCTCGCCGTGGAGTGCTGCGCCCTTCTCGTCGAGCAGGGTCGGTACTTTGGAGCGGGTCGAGAAGACAAAGCGCAGCCCCGGGTCGTGGAAGATCCGCTTGACACAGGCCGTCATCTGGCCGCCGTCGGCGGGGAAGTAGAGCCGGGTCGGCGGGTCCTCGTCGTCGAGGCCGTTGTCGGCGAAGAAGTTGTTGAGCCCGAAGTGGCAGGTGTTGTCCGCCATGTCGTCGACCCCGGCGTGGGAGAAGTGGCACAGCAGGTTGCACTTGTTGAGCCGCGCCATGGTGATCTCGGAGACGCACATCTCCAAAAACGCGCTGAAGGTGCCGAAGATCCCCTGCTTCCCCGGCGTCATCCCGAAACCGGCGGCGGCGGCGAGGTTGGAGCGCTCCATGATTCCCGAGCTGATGTAGACCTCGGGAAACGCCTTGCGGATGTGGACGAGACCGCAGGAGCCCTCGAGATCCGAGTCGAGAACCCGGACTGTCGCGAGGCGGGTCGGCTCGTCCATGGTGGCGAGCACCTCGTTGACCGCGTGACCGAAGAGGTTGCGGTTGGAGGCCTTTTCCTCACCGACGCCGAGATACACATGCGGGTTGGGGTCCTTGACGATCGCGTCGAGATAGGCGATGGCGTCGGTGTGGCCCTTCGCCTGGAGGTACTCTCTGGCGACATCCACCGAGACCACGTCGTGCGCCTTGGTCAGGCCCTCGACCCCGGGGATCCCCGGCGCCATGACGCGGTGATTGACGACCGCCACCGGTCCCGGGGTGCGGATGGCTCGAGCCATGCGGGCGTAGAGATCGTCGAGATCCTCGCCGTCCCCTTCGAGGACGGTCAGACCGTGACCTGCGAGGGTCCCGGCAACCGAGAAACCCTTGATGTACTCGCTCGGGTGGCCGGCGATGGTGACGTCGTTGTCATCGATGACGAGCTTGACCTCGAGAGCGTTGGCGACGGCGATGCGGGCGGCCTCGGCGTCGTTGCCCTCCTGCTGGGAACCGTCCGAACCGAAGCAGAACACCGCCGTGTCGGGATTCGCCATGGCGACGCCGTTGACGTGCGGCCACATGTGGCCGAGCCGCCCCGAACTGAAGCCCACACCCGGGGTGTGACCCAGCTCCGGGTGACCGGGCAGGTGGGCGCCGGCCTCGCGGTAGTGGAGGATCGCCGCGGCGGGAAGATGCCCGTTGAGCACCGACATGAGGTACTGGATCGCCACCCGGTGGCCGGCCTCGTCGAAGTAGGCGTGGTAGGCCTTCCCGGCCCGCATGAAGCCGTCGGCGATGAGCACCTCGGGGACGATGTCGTAGGCGCCGCCGGTGTGGCCGCCGACGCCCCGCGCCGCCCCGGTTGCGGTGAAGAAGACGATGGCGTCACGGCACAGCTGGACATTGGCCGCGAGCTGTTGCCTCTGCCCGGCCGTCAGGCGCTCGGCCTGGGGGTCGAGGGTCAGCGGACGGAATTGATCGAGGTCCATGGGAAAGGTCTCGTTGGTGGCCAAGGTCATGCTCCTCCCTGATGGTGAGACGATATCAGAACCCGCCGGGTTGGGGCCGAGGTTAACGGTGGCCGTCGGGTCGTATTGCGCCGAAGGTCACGGGGCTGGCATACTCGGCGCCGAACTTCGATGATTTTGAGATCGAAGTTGTCAAGAATGGAGAATCCATGAAACCAGGTCGGGTCGTTTCGCGCTTGATCGTCAGTGGCGCCTTGGTGATGGGGTTGTTCTCGACCGACGTCGTTGCCGGCGGTCCCGTGACGGTCGGCGGTTCGGTGACGGATATCAACGGCAACCCGCTGCGCGATGTCGAGGTGACGGCGCTGGCCGAGGGCAGCGAAAAACCGTTCACCGCCCATTCAAGAAAGAACGGAGAGTTTTCCATCGAGCTCCCCGACTCCGACATGAATTACACGTTCAGGTTCTTGAAAAAGGGATTCGATGTGGTTTCGACCGAGCTCACGCCCGGGTCGGAGGAGCTCAGCCCTCTCGATGTGACCCTGGCGTTGGCGGATCAGGTTTCGTTCACCGAGGCGAGGGAGCGGGCCATCCCGGTCTTCAACGAGGGCGTTGCGGCGCTCGAGGCGGACGACAAGGCGGCGGCGCTCGAGAAATTCCGCCAGGCGTCCGCGATCGACCCCGATTTCCTCGAGGCCGCGAGCGCAACCGCGGCCATCGCCATGGATCTCAAGGACTTCGCCACCGCCGCCGATGCGTCGGAGAACCTCGTCCGGCTCCAGCCCGACGACATCACCGCGATCAGCACGGCGTATTTTTCCGAGCTCATGATCGGTGACATGGACCGGTTGATCCCGTCGGCGAGGCGGCTCGCGGATGCCAACCCCGAGGTCGTCTCGAGCGAGATGGTGCAGCACGCCCGGGTGCTCTTTGACAGAGACGAACTCGCAGGGTCGCGGTCGTTGCTCGAGCTCGTCGTCGAAAAGCAACCGGCAACCGCTGACGCTTACCTCCAGCTCGGGCTGACCTGCAACATGATCGGCGACACGGCGTGCGCGAAGGACGCACTCGAACGCTACCTCGAGCTCGCGCCCGATGGCCCCGATGCGGCGACTGCACAGTCGTTGCTCGACTATCTCAAATAGGCCGGCCGTTCCGCTCCGTTGCGCGCGGATCTGAAACACGAAGGTCACAAAGACCCACGAAGACCACCACAAAGCGTCGCAAACGAGGGTGGAACCTTCGTGGATCTTTGTGACCTTTGTGTTTCAAAACGCGGGCGCCGACAGCCGGGAGATTTCCGACCCGAAGTTTGTCCCGCTTCTTCGATGGGGATGCAGGTCAATTTGAGGCGAAGACCTCCGAAGCTGCGGCGATGGCGGCGCCCTTCGGAACCGGAACGCCCATGTCGCCGAGGATCGACTCCAGCGCCCCGAGCACCAGAATCACGTTGCGTTGGGTGCAGGAGCTGCCCATGATGCCGATGCGCCAGGCTTTTCCGGCAAAGGGCCCAAGGCCGGCACCGATTTCGATGCCGTATTCGCTGAGCAACCGTTTGCGCACCACCAGATCGTCGGCGCCTGCGGCAACGTGAATCGCGTTGAGGTTGGGTAGGCTGTGGTCGGGAATGTACTCCAGGCCCATGGCCTCGAGCCCGGCGCGAAGCGCGCGGTGGTGGTAAAGGTGGCGGGCGTGGCGAGCCTCGAGCCCCTCCTCGACGACCATTCGTAATCCCTCGTAGAGGGCATAACCCAGATTGCTCGACGCGGTGTGGTGGTAGACCCGCTCCGAACTCCAATACTTCGAAACCAGGGAGAGATCGAGATACCAGCTCCTGATTACGCTTTTCCGACTCCAGATCTTCTCCGCCGCCGCTGGGGAGAAGCTCACGGGCGCCAGACCGGGAGGCGACGAAAGCCCCTTCTGGGTGCAGCTATAGCATGCATCGATTGCCCAGTCGTCGAGCCTCAACTCGACACACCCGAGCGAGGTGACGGCATCGACCAGGAGCAGAGCACCCGCGCCGTGTGCGAGTCGTGAAATCTCCTCCAGCGGCTGATGGGCGCCGGTCGAAGTCTCGGCCTGGACCACGCCCACCACCTTTGTCGCCGGGTGATCGGCGAGCGCTTTGCCGATCGCCGCGGGATCGATGATTTCTCCCCAGGGCACATCGACCCGGTGGATGGTGGCGCCGTGGCGTTCCGCCATTTCGGCCATGCGGGCGCCGAAGTAGCCGCAGACCCCGATCACCACCTCGTCGCCCGGTTCGACCAGGTTGGCGACGCAGGCCTCCATCCCGGCGCTGCCGGTGCCCGGCATGGCGAGGGTGAGCTCGTTGGTGGTACGAAAGACGTACTGGAGCATGCTTCGGGTGTCGTCCATGACGGCCAGATACTCGGGATCGAGGTGGCCGAGGGTGGGTTTGGCCAGGGCAGCGAGAACCCGGGCGCTGACATCGGAAGGGCCGGGGCCCATGAGGATGCGTTCGGTCGGGTTGATTTCGGGATATTCAGTTTTCATTGACACGCCTCCGAGGGTGATGACGAGAGTTCCGAATAGGAAACCGGCGGCCATCGAGGTTGATTGGCGAGCGAATCGATGCGCCCGCGCGATGCCATGACATCGCCTGTTCCGATGGAAGCAGCATTATACGGGCAACCTCCACTGCTTACGTTCCGATTTCGGTCGCCGGACTACAATAGAGCGTCGCTGTGAGTCTGTGAATTGAGGGACGCCGATATCGATGCGTTTCAAAACAGTCTTCCTCCCCTTCTTTGTCGTGTTCACCGGTGCGTGCTCAACGGCAGTGCCCACCGGTGACCCGGGAGTCAGCGCAGTCGGCGAGCACTTCCTTCTCTACGAGAGTCCCGAGATCGAGATCGCCCTCGGAATTGGATATGCCGCTGGTCACTTGGGTGAAAAGTACCTTCTCCTCGGAGCGACATTTGCCGGAAACAACAACGGGGGAATGGCAAGGGTCGAGCGGGCGGGGATCTCGGTGCAGACTCCGGACCGGCAGACGATCCCACTGATGAGTCAAGCGGACTTTTTGGAAGCCTACGGAAAGCTCAACGCAGCCGTCCGCAGGGCGGAGGTGTATTCGCCAACGGTGTTGGATTCCAGGCCCACGCGGCGGCCTTGTGGTGATTGGCTCTTCAGGGTCCCTTCCGATGGACTCACACGGGATGTCCTCACCATTTCTTCCGTTGAAGTTTGTGATGGAATCCTGTTTTTCCTTGTTCCCGGAGGGGTTCAATCCGGGAGGTGGATGCTCGAGATCAAACTCGAAGACACCGTCGCCCAAATCCCGTTCGTCCTCGACTGAGATGGAGCGCTGATGAAGATTGTCGTTGCCCTCGACAGTTTCAAGGGCTGCATGACGAGCGAGGACGCGGGAACGATCATCGGCGAGGCGTTTCGCGAGCATTTTTCGAACGCCGAGATCGTGGTGATCCCGATCGCCGACGGCGGCGAAGGTACGACCGATGCGGTGGTCCGGGCGGCCGGCGGCGAGCTGCGGTTGGTACCGGTGACGGGCCCGCTGGGCGAGCCGGTGATGGCCGCCTACGGCCTGCTCCCGGATGGGAAGACCGCGGTCATGGAGATGGCCTCGGCCAGCGGCATCGAGCTCGTGAATGCCGGCGCCTTGAACCCCATGAGGGCGACGACCTACGGCACGGGCGAGCTCATGCGGGCCGCCATCGACGCCGGTGCGCGCGAGATCATCCTCGGGATCGGCGGCAGCGCCACTGTAGATGGGGGCATCGGCATGGCCCAGGCGCTGGGTTTCCGTCTTCTGACCGCCGAGGGCAGCGAATGCGGTCGTGGCGGAGGGGCGCTCGCGACGATTGCGACGATTGACCCGGGGGGGGCGATGCCGGCGCTGCGCGATTGCCGGATCCGCGTCGCCTGTGATGTCACCAACCCGCTGCTCGGCGAGCGCGGCGCCGCCCGGGTCTTCGGCCCGCAGAAGGGTGCGACGGCGGCGATGGTCGAGGAACTCGAGCGAGGTCTCGGCCACCTCGGTAAGCTCTGGATGAACCACAGGATGATCGAGACCGTCGACCGGCCCGGCGACGGCGCCGCCGGTGGTCTCGGCGCGGCGCTGCGCGCTTTCTGCGCCGCTGAGGTGTCCTCCGGCGCCGATCTCGTGGCGGAGATCACCGGGTTCGACGAGGCGATTCGGACCGCTGACTTCCTGGTGACCGGCGAAGGCAGAACCGACGAGCAGACCGCCGGCGGCAAGCTCTGTGCCGTGCTCGCGGCCAAGGCGAAAGCCGCTGGCGCGAAGACCATCCTGATCTCGGGCGCCATCAGCGGTGACGTCAGCGCCCTGGAGGGGTCTTTTGACCGGATGTACGCCACGATCGACGAGGGTGTGAGCTTTGAAGAGGCGGTCAAAGTCGCGCGGACGAACCTCGCGAACGCGGCCCGGCGCGTGGCTCGAGTGGTGGCGATGGGGGAGATGAGAGGTGAGACGTGAGAAGACCGACAGCCCTGACGGACAGACATCCAGGGTCTGGTTCGTGACCGTCATTGGAGGCCTGTCCGTCGAGGGTCGGGAGAGCATCGGGGGGTAACCGGCCCAGCGCTGCGCTACGATGGTCGTCGGTGCCCGGACGACTGACTGCAGCTCCCAGCTAAGGACGTGCCGAATGGTCCGAAACCTGTCTGCTCGACTCCAAACACTGTTCGTCCTCATCGCTCTGGTGGTGCTCTTCGGGATCGCCTCACCCCATTTCATGACGACGGACAACCTCCTCAACGTCATGCAGCAGTCGGCGATCAACGCCATCCTCGGCATCGGCCTGACCTTCGTGATCATCTCCGGGGGGATCGATCTCTCGGTGGGCTCGATCCTGGCGTTGTGCGGCCTCGTCACCGCCGATCTGTTGGTGACCGGGTCGTCGTTGCCGGTGGCTGTCCTCGGCGGTGTGGCGGTGGGTCTCCTCTGCGGTCTCATCAGCGGGCTGGTGACCACCCTCGGTCGGATTCCGCCGTTCATCACCACTCTGGGGATGATGCTCGTCGCCCGCAGCGCGGCCAAGATCTACTCCGATTCGAAACCCATCAGCGGGCTGCCGGAGAGCTTCCGGGCCCTCTCCGGCGATCTCTTCGGGATCCCGGTGCTGGTCATCGTGGTCGGCGTGCTCTATGTGATCGCGCACCTCGTACTCACTCGAACCAAGCTCGGACGATACAGCTATGCCATCGGCGGCAACGAGCAGGCGGCCTGGCTCTCCGGGGTTCCGGTCGGGCGCTACAAGATCGCGATCTACGGTCTCTCCGGGCTCATGGCGGGCGTCGCCGCGGTGCTCATGACGTCGCGTCTCAACGCGGCCTCGCCGCTGACCGGTGAGATGTACGAGCTCTACGCCATCGCCGCAGCGGTGATCGGCGGGGTGAGCCTGATGGGCGGCGAGGGTCGGATTCTCGGCACCCTCATCGGCGCGCTGATCATGGGGACGCTGCGCAACGGGCTCAACGCCCTCAACGTGCCGTCGGCGCTGGAAGGAATGGTCGTCGGTGGCGTGCTGGTGGCGGCGGTGGTGCTCGACCGCGCCCGCCATCGGGGCGAGGTAAAGACCGCGGTCACCGGTTGGCGACGGTATCGGAAGGCCGTCGTAATCGGTGTTCTGGCCGCAGCGTCGGTGGCGGGGGCGATGGGTGTCCGGGTCAATTCCGAAACCTCCGGGAATCAGGACACGCTCACCATCGCCTTTGTCCCCAAGGCGTTGAACTCACCGTTCTGGGGCGAGATGCAACAAGCGGGGGAGAGAGAGGCCGCGGCCCTCGGGGTCGACCTCGTTTCCCTCGCCGCCGATCGCGAGACCGATGTCGAACGCCAGTTTCAGATCATCGAAAATCTCATCCAACAACGGGTGGACGCCATCCTCCTGGCGCCGTCGGGTTCGAAGGAGCTCGTTCCGGCGATCCTCAAAGCCAACGACGCCGGAATTCCCGTGCTCCTGCTCGACACCCGAATCGATGAAGCGGCCGCCGCCTCGGTGGGAGCGAAGGTTCTGACCTACATCGGTTCAGACAACTTCGAAGGCGGCGCGGTGGCCGGGCGCTATCTGGCGGCCGAGCTCGGCGGGGTCGGCGAGATCGCCATCATCGAAGGGATTTCCGGCCACGAGACCGCCGACCAGCGCCGGCTCGGTTTTCTCTCCGGTATCGCGAACTCGCCCGGGATCAGGGTGGTGGCGAGCCAGACCGCCGACTGGGAGCGGGCTCGCGCCTACTCGGTGGCCGAGAATCTGCTCCAGGCCCACCCGGATCTCGCGGCGGTCTTCGCCGCCAACGACGAGATGGCCCTCGGGGCGATCGAGGCCATCGACGCCGCAGGCCGGATGGACGAAGTCGTCGTCATCGGCTTCGATGCGATCCCGGATGCGCTGGTCAACATCCGCTCGGGGCGGATGCTCGGTTCGGTGGCGCAGTTCCCGAGCGAGATGGGCCGGTTGGGGGTCAAGCACGCGGTGGAGCTGGTTCGACTGGGAGAGGCGCCGCCGGACGAGGTGCTCACCCGGGTGGAGCTCATCGACCGGCGCAATGTCAACGAGTTCGCGCCGCCGGACGGTGGAGCGGGCGCGGCGGAGCGCAGGTGACCGGCGCCGGGTCCGTGCTCCGCATGTCGGCCGTCGACAAGCACTTTCCGGGAGTCCAGGCGCTGACCGGGGCCGATCTCGAGGTCCTGCCCGGCGAGGTCCACGTCCTCCTCGGCGAGAACGGCGCGGGCAAGAGCACCCTGATGAAGATCCTCTGCGGTCAGTATGCCGCCGATGCCGGCGAGGTGGTCTTCGACGGGTCCGTCGTCCGCCCGGCCGGGCCCCTCGATGCCGAGCGTCTCGGGCTGGTCATGATCCACCAGGAGCTCAACCTGGTTCCCGGTCTCACCGTCGCCGAAAACATCTTTCTCGGCCACGAGCCGACCTCCGGTGGTCTGATTCGCGATCGGGCGATGGCCGAAGGCGCCCGCGCTCTCCTGCGGCGACTGAGGTGCGAGATCGATCCGGACGCCCCCGTTTCCGGGCTCTCGGTGGCAGAGCAACAGCTGGTGGAGATTGCCCGCGCGCTCCAGCGCCGCGCCCGTCTGCTGGTCATGGACGAACCGTCGGCCGCCCTCTCAGAGACCGAGATCGCGGCCCTTTTCGGGGTCATCCGCGAGCTTGTCGCAGACGGTGTTCCGGTCATCTACATCTCGCATCGGATGCCCGAGATCTTTGCCATCGGCGACCGGGTCACCGTCATGCGCGACGGCCGTGCGGTGGGGACGAGAAAGGTGGGCGAGACCGCGGCGGCCGAGCTCATCCGGTTGATGGTGGGGCGCACCATCGCCGATCGGGTCCTGAAGCGTGACGTACCGGTGGGCGAGGTCGTGCTCGAGGTCGAGGGTCTGTCCGGACCGGAGCTCCCGGGTCCCGTCGATCTCTCGCTGCGCGAGGGAGAGATCCTCGGCGTCGCCGGCCTGATGGGTTCGCGCCGAACCGCCTTGGCGCGGGCGATCTTCGGAGCCGATTCCACGGCGACCGGGACGGTCACCGTCGCGGGTCGGCAGCTCGCGGGTCACGGCCCCGCCGAATCGATCGCCGCCGGGCTCGGCTTTCTCACCGAGGACCGCAAACAGCAGGGTCTGGTGCTTCGGTGCACGGTGACCGAGAACATCAGCCTCACGAGTCTCGACGAGGTCTCCCGCGCCGGGGTGATCGACCTCGGCGCCGAGGCCGAGCTGGCGCGGGTTGAGGTCGAACGTCTCCAGATCCGGGTCTCCTCCCTCGATCAGGAGCTCGTCAACCTGTCGGGCGGCAACCAGCAGAAGGTCGTGCTCGCCCGTTGGCTCGCGGCGCGCTGCCGGGTCCTGCTCTTCGACGAGCCGACCCGGGGCATCGATGTCGGCGCCAAGGCCGAGATCTACGAGCTCATCGGCGAACTCGTCGAGCGTGGAGTCGGCATCCTCCTGATCTCCAGCGAGATGCCCGAACTCCTCGGTCTGTCCGATCGGATCGCGGTGATGCACGAAGGGGTGCTGCAGGGAATTCTGCCTCGAGCCGAGGCGACCCAGGAGCGGATCATGGGGCTCGCCCTGCAATGCGAAGCGTGAATTGTGGACAGGCGAAGCGGCATTTTGGAATGAAACCACCGGCGGGGGTGTGGCCCCCGCCGGCGAGCGATTCGTTTCATGCGTCGGTGCCGGCGGTGCAACCGCTTTTCGGCGGCAACGCCTCCGGGTTGAGACGGTCTTTTACTTGCCGCCGAACAACCCGCTGAGCAGGCCGCCGCCCATCTTGACGATGTCGTCCATCGAGCTGCCGTCACCATCGCTGTCGAGCATGCGGCTGAACATGTCGACCGCCGACGGTGAGGCCTGCCGCGCGGCCGTTTCCTGCCGGCCAAGGGCTGCCGCCAGCCCGGATGCATCGAAGCCGTGCTGTTGTTTGGCCTTGCCGAGTGATCCCATGAGGAGCGGCGCCACCATGGCCATGATCTTGGTGACCGATCCCAGATCGACGCCGCTTGATCGGCTGATGGCCTGCTCGACACTCTGCTGCCGTCCACCGAAGATATGGCCGAGGATTCCGGCGTCGGCTCCGCCAGCGCCCCCGCCGAGAAAGCCGACCAGGTCGTCGAGAACACTGCCATCGTGGTCGCGGTCGAGCGCGCCGAGAAGGGCGCTTGCGCCGCCGCTCGAAGCAGCGTTGCGGGTCAGACCCGCCATCATCGCCGGCAGTGCACCGGCGAGGACGTTGGTGACATCGCCACCGCTGACCCCGACCGAGCGGGCGATCTGATCGACCCCGCCCCCGCTGAGTTGCGACATCAAAGAACCGAGAAGATCAGATGTGTCCGCCATGGTTCTCAGCCTTTCAACACAAAGGTGACTTTGAGGTTCACCCGATAGGCGGTCACCTTTCCGTTTTCGACTTCGACCTTCATCTCGTTGACCCATGCACCCTTGACCTTGTCGAGGGTCTTGTCGGCACGCTCGATTCCCTTTTCGATCGCGTCTTCGAAGCTCTTCGGGGACGAACAACTGAGTTCGGTGACTTTGGCAACTGACATCGTGCACTCCCTTTCATTGACGGGCCGCCGGCGCGACCCCGTGTTTGGCGAGAACGGGTTGAAACCCTCCTCACCGTCAGAATCGTACTTTCAATCGTGCCCGGATTATGACAGAGTCCATCGGCCGAATCCCGGGCCATCCCCCTGAGCGACCCATCTTCGACGAAAGGCTACGCGCCGGCGCCTACGACATGAAGAGCTTGTCGGTGGCGAACTTCGGGTCGCAGGTCAGATTGACACCGAGGCGGCGCAGACCGCGCTCGTCCCCGGGGGTCGGCAGGTGCGTCAGGTGGAGCTCGCACCCGGACAGCTTCGGCAGCTGCTGCATCGCCTGCTGGGCGGTCGGGTTGGTGGTCGAGCTGATGCTCAAGGCGATGAGCGTCTCCTCGAGATTGAGGCTGATGGAATCTTGGCCGAGGAGGTCCTTGCGCAACGTGCCGATGGATTCGATCACCGCCGGACTGATGAGGTCGAGGTGCTTCGGGATCCCGGCCATGATCTTGATGGCGTTGAGAACCAGGGCCGACGAGGCGTGCATCAGCGGGCTGTTGTGGCCGGTGGTGATCTCTCCGTTGGCGAGTTCGACGGCGGCGCCCGAGAAGACTCCCCGGTGGCCGGTCTCGGCTTCGGTTTCAGCAGCGTCGGCGGCGCTTCGCGCCGGTCCGACAACCGTGCGGTGCTCGGGTTTGAGGTCGAACTCCTCCATCAGCGCCTCGATTCGCCGGACCGGGTCACCGTCCTCGAGACCGAGCACCTCGTCGCACGCGTAGCGGAAGTAGCGCCGGACGATCTCGCGTCTTCCGGCTTCCCGTGCCGCGTCGTCGTCGATGATCGCGAAACCGGCTCGGTTGACCCCCATGTCGGTGGGCGATTGGTACATCGACTCGCCGGTGATCTTCTCGAGGGTTCGTTTGAGCAGCGGAAACGCCTCGACATCGCGGTTGTAGTTCACCGACCGTGTGTCGTAGGCCTCGAGGTGGAAGGGGTCGATCATATTGACGTCGCGCAGCTCGGCGGTTGCGGCCTCGTAGGCGGCGTTGACCGGGTGGCGCAGCGACAGGTTCCAGATCGGAAAGGTCTCGAACTTCGCGTAACCGGCGCGCACCCCGCGTCGATGCTCGTGGTAGACCTGCGACAGGCAGGTGGCCATCTTGCCGCTGTTGGGTCCGGGGGCATTGACCACGACCAGCTGCGCGTCGGTCTCGATGTACGGGTTGGCGCCGAAACCGTCGTCGCTGACGATCCGGGAAACGTCTGCAGGGTACCCCGGGATGGACCGGTGGGTGTAGACGGCGACTCCGCGGCGGTCGAGCTTGTTGGCGAAGGTCTCGGCCGCAGGTTCGTCATCGTAGCGGGTGATCACGACCCCTCTGACCTCGACCCCTCGCTCACGCAGGTCGTCGATCAGCTTGAAGGTGTCGGCATCGTAGGTGATCCCGAAATCGGCCCGCACCTTGCGACGGGCGATGTCGCCGGCATAGACGCAGAGAATGATCTCGGTGTGGCCGGCGAGCTTGTGCAGGAGCCTCATCTTGACGTTGGGGTCGAAGCCCGGCAACACGCGCGAGGCGTGGTAGTCGTACAGCAGCTTGCCGCCGAATTCGAGGTAGAGCTTGCCTCCCACCTTGCGCATCCGCTCGAGGATGGCCTCGCTCTGTTCGGCGAGATAGCGTTCGTTGTCGAACGCAGCGGCGCCGTTGGACCTGATCACCTTCAACCTCCCTCAAGAAAAGAAACCGGAATCCGCAGTCAAAACGAGAGGATAGCAGGGAACCGGGGATCGGGCCGTGAGCCGGATCGGTTCCGATTCACATCGGCCGCCGAAACCGAGGAAGCGGGTATCATGAGGTCCACAGCCATCCGGGTCCCTGTCTTCAGCTCGGATTCGGCAACAACAACGATGGAGGGCAGATGTCTCGCCGCAGCCTCGGTTTGCTGACCCTTGTGGCCCTGTCGTGTCTGGCAGCCTCTGCCGATTCGCCGAATCTGCTCGTCGATCCTTTCGTCGGCACCGATGA
>JAHECW010000175.1 GCA_024641545.1 Acidobacteriota bacterium | reverse complement strand
CATCACATGGAACGACCAGCTGTACGACAATAGCCAGCCGATCCTGGCCCAGATCCAGCTGCTCGAGGACGGCACCGTGGTCCTCGGCTACAACGGCTACGATCTGACCGGGTTCAACGACAACACCCTGATCGGGCTCAGTCCGGGCGGGGTGGCGGATCCCGGCAGCACTGACCTGACTGCCTCAATGCCCTTCAACACCGGCACCGAGCCGACCGTCTACGAGCTCTACATCGGTGCCCCGCCCGCGATCGATGTCGATCAGACAAACGTCGTGTTCGTGCCCAACGGGCAGGGCGGCTGGGGAATCGACCTTCCGGTCGAGCTGCAGAGTATTACCGTCGAGTAGGTCGCCGCCCCCAGCCTAGGCGGAAGGTTCGCCACGCGTCCGGTGCCATCCAGGCGAGGAAGTAGATCGCCAGCGCCCACGAGAAGAGTCCGTAGAGCAATTCGAAGGACAGCGGCGTCCGGTAGACCAGGTGGAGGGCGAAGAGCGCAGTGTTGAGCCCGAGCCAGGCGGCGGTCGGCCCCCACCGCCCGCGTCCGAGCGGCACCAGCAGGAGCATCACCCAGTAATAGCAGGTGAGGACGACCACGGCGAAAGCCACGGCCATTCCGAGCACCGCCGCCTCGTGGACCTCGAGCCGCCACGCGGCGGCGGCAGCCACCCCAAGGAAGAGGGCTGCGGCGAGCACCAGCGCCGGTCGGCGTTGGTGCTGGAGCCGGTTCATCTTCTCCTGCCAGCGGATCCAGGGTTCGGGCAGCTTGAAATCGACATCGTCCCGCCGCATCGTCGCGCGGTCGTAGAGCAGGAGGTTCTTGAGCCCGACATTATTGGTCAACCAGGTGCCGTGGTGCTTGGCCAGGTTCCATTCGAAGTCGGCCCAGGCTCGGGGACCGGCGCCGGTGAGACTGCCGGCGGCGAGGCAGAGCAGAACTCCGGCGGCGAATCCGATCGCCAGGCGGCGGAACCAGGCGGTCGGCCGGCGGTCCGCGAGATGACGGATGAAAACCACCGCCGGACCGACGAGGAAACCGCCGGGGAAAACCCGCACCATGGCGGCATAGGCAATGAGCCCTCCGGCGAGTCCGAAACGCTGTTTTTTCAAGAGACAGACCGCCACTCCGACGGCGGCGAGCCAGTCCTGCCGGAGAAAGGCGCCGCCGACCCAGTCGAAGCGCCACGGGTAGCCGAGCCCGAAGATGATGACCGCCATGCAGCCGATCCGGTTGCCGAAGGTCCGGAAAATCATCACGAACATCCCGAGCAGCAGGATCGGATCCAGCCAGGCGAGGCTCTTCAGGGTGAGATCCGATGCCGCCGGCCAGGCGGAAAAGAGCCGGGCGGTGAAGGTCCATGTCGGGGTCGGGTTGTATCCGTGGTCGCGGCGGATGTTGGAAATGTAGCTGTACTTGTTGAACTCGAGGAAATACCGGACATCCTCGCGGAAGATCTCCCAGCGTCGGTCCGAGAAACGCTCGCGGACCTCGTTCATGTGGTTGACCATCGAGCCGACCGGGACGACCTCATTGGTTCGAAGATCCCGCATGTAGGGTTGCGGACCGTGCCCGAGACCGATCTCCCGCTCGGCTGCCAGCGACGCGACGTAGATCCCGTCGTAGCCGACCTCGGGAAAATACTTGGATCCGAGGAAGTAGTGAAACTGCTCCCAGTGGTGGATCATCGAGCCGCCGTGAAACTGGCCGAAGTTGGTGTATGCGGCGAGCGCCACGACCGCCATCACCCCGAGGAGCTGGCCCGCCTGGTTCGGCTTGAGATCTCCGGGCCGTTTGTGGCGCCAGACGACGAGGAAACACGCGAGGAGGCTCAGACCCCCCTTGATCCACAGTTCGGTGGTCAGTTGCATGGCATCAGATTATCAGGGTGGTCCTGAGGGCGGGACGGTATTGCCGCAGTTGGGCAATTCAGACGGTCGGATCGGCGTGTGTTTGGGAGTGGCGAACTTTGGGGTGCATCTTGGATGCGGTGTTGCCGTTTGCCTCTATGAGGTCTTGTTGAGGGAACTCGATTGCGATGGCATCAAGGCCTCGGGACCAGGCGCCGGAGGCGCCGGTCACGACCTCAAAACCCCGCCCTCAGGCGGCGAGGGTGTCCGCGTCCGCCTTGCGCCGCAGGACCAGCAGGTCGACCTCGGGGGGGGACCCGAGCCGCAGCGGCACCGCGCCGACGCCGATCCCGCGCGAGACATAGAGGGTCGCGTCGTCCCGGCGGTAGGGCCCGGCGATATAACGGCCCTGGAAGCGGGCGACGTTGAAGTTGCGGCTGGTGAGGGCGATCTGTCCGCCGTGGGTGTGTCCGGCCAGGGTCAGATGAGCGCCGCCCGCGACCGCGTCGTGCCAGGTGCGCGGCTGATGGCTGAGGCAGAGCCTGAATGCGTTCGGGAAGCGGCCGAGCAGCGAGAAGTCAGGCGCCCGACCCGGACCGGCGTTGAAATCCTCGAGTCCGATCAGCGCCAACTCGGCGCTGCCGCGGCGAAGCACTCTGCCGGCGTTGATCAACGGTGTGACCCCCGCCTCGACCAGCGCCTCTTCCGACAGTCGCGGATCGAAGTAGTGGTCGTGGTTGCCGAGGATTCCATAGACGCCGAGCGGCGCGGAGATCCCGGCAAAGCCGCGGGCGAAACGATCCGCATCGGATGGACGGCGATCCATCTGATCGCCGGTGAAGACGACCAGATCGGGGTCGAGGTTGCCGACCATCTCGGCGACTCGGGCCATCCGCTCGGCCGGCATATAGGGTCCGGCGTGAACATCCGAGATCTGGGCGATGGTCAGGCCGTCCCACTCGGACGGCAATTGCGGCAGCGCGAGGACGGTGTGCTGCAGACCGGGCAGATCGAGCGCTCCGGCCAAGCCGTAGCCCGCGAACCCGGTGGATCCTGCCGCTCCGAGCGACACATTACGGATGAATCGTCGACGAGTGATCATCTGGGAAGATTCCGCCCGGTGCGGCGCCGCGGCCGCGGGCGGACCCTGAGTATAACAGCGCGACAGGAGGGGAATTCCGTGAGCGGGGTTACAATGCACCGTCCACAAAGGAGTCCCTCATGACCAACACCACCGCAGCGGGTGCCTTGACCCCCCAGCCCTCTCCCGCATATCGCTGGCTGGTTCTCATCGTCATCAGCGTGGCGATGTTCGGCAACTACTATGTCTACGATTCCATCGCGCCCATCGCCGACATCCTCAAGTCGGAGTTGGGTTTCACGGATGCCAACTACGGCATGCTCTTTTCCGCCTACAGCCTGGCGGCGGTCATCGTCCTGTTGCTCGGCGGCGTGATCATCGACAAATACGGAACGGTCAAGTCAACGATCGCCTTCGGGACCATCTGCACCTTTGCCGCGATCCTGATGGTCACGACCTCGAATTTCTGGGTGATGGTGGTGGCTCGGTTTCTCCTCGGCCTCGGTTCCGAACCCCTGATCGTCGCCATCACCTGCGCCCTCGCCAAGTGGTTCAAGGGCCGGGAGCTCGGTTTTGCCTTCGGGATCAATCTCACCATTGCCCGCCTGGGGTCCTTTTCCGCCGACTGGATGCCGACATGGGTGCCGTCCGCATTTTCGAGCTGGCGAGGTCCGCTGGTCATTGCGGCCGCGATCGGAGCGCTCTGTGTCGTATCCGCCATTTTTTATGGAGCCCTCGAGGCTCGAGCGAATCGCCGTTACGGTCTCGGCAAGGCGGCTGAGACCGACAAGCTGGTGCTCTCGGACCTCTTCCGATTCACCAAGTCCTACTGGTTCGTCGTTGCACTCTGTGTGACCTTCTACTCCGCCATCTTCCCGTTCCGCGGCTTTTCCATCAAGTTCTTCATGGAGGCCTGGGAGGTCACCCGCGAAACCGCCGGGCAGTTCAACAGTGTTCTGCCGCTGGCTGCGATGTTCGCCACGCCGCTCTTCGGGCTCTTGGTGGACAAGGTAGGCAAACGGGCGCTTTTCATGGTCTTCGGTTCATTCATGATGATGCCGGTCTTTTTGATGATGGCCTACCAGATCACACCGCTCGTGGTTCCGGTCGCGATGATGGGAATTGCCTTTTCGTTGATCCCCGCGGTGATGTGGCCGTCGGTTGCCTACATCGTCGACGAGAAGCGGCTCGGGACGGCGTACGCGGTCATGACTCTGGTCCAGCAGATCGGGGTGATGGGGATGCCGCTGGTGATCGGCTTTTTGAACGACCACTATCAGGCGAGCGCCTCCAACCCGGCCGGCCACATACCTGGGATGTGGGCGTTCAGTATTCTCGGCTTCCTTGCGCTCTTCTTTGCCGTCATGCTTCGCCGGGAAGAAACCGGTCCCAACGCCCACGGCCTCGAGACCATCAAGGCGGGCTCGAAGAGCGGGTGAAATTCAGACCTGACCGCTGACAGCTGAACCGCCCGCACGATTCGAGATTCGGACACTCAGGCCTGCCGACCCTTGTCGCCGATAGGCCGGCGAGACGCCGGCCCCAAAATGGATCTCGGCCCTTTGTCGCCGCCTCGCCGGCGAAATGACCACCGACGATGATTTGCCGAGAGATTGGGTTTCTTGTAGGAGCCTGAGCCGATGGCTACTTCTTGAACAGTGCGTTGAACGCCGCCCTCGGGTCGTTGGGATCGCCCTGGCTTCCGCCATTGCTGCTCTCCGACGGCTTGAGTCCGAGGTTCCGGACCGCTTTCGGTTGAAAGTGCTCGCAGTCGTTGACCTTGGTCTTGCTCTCGACCCGCGCCTGGAGTTCCTTGCGGCATTCGAAAGGGGCGCCGGTGTCGAAAAAAGTGCAGTTGGAACACGAGTGCAACGGTGAGTCGCAGCCGGGGCAGTTGGTGTCCATTTCGACCGCGATGTTGACCAGGTCGCGGCCGCAGCGCGCACACCTGAAAGCAATCGAGGTCGGCGCCCCGAGGCCCCGCCCGCGCGGACCATCGTCGTAGTTCCGCGGCCCGCTCGGTTTGGGTCTCGGAGGCTTGGGTTCGCGATCGCGATCATCGTCCTGATAGCCGCGGTGGCGGTATTTCCGATCACTCATTGTGCGGACTCCTTGAAGAACAGCGTAGTCACTTTCGAAGACCCTCTCCGTTTCCTTCTCCCTTTTGTGAGCTCGTGAGAGAAAGAGAGACGGAGAAGGAAGGTCTTGGGTCGGACGTCCTGACGCTCTTTCCCTACTGTGCTGCCCCAACCCACGTCGGCGAGTGGTTCGAGCCTTCGGTCGTGAGTTGGCGGGGAACCCCATTGGCGTCGGTGATGTAGATCTGGGGCTTGCCGGTTCGGTCCGACTCAAAGGCTATCATGGATCCCTCGGGTGAGAAGCAGGGCGACTCGTTGTTTCCCGGCGCAGAGATCACCCTTCGGTCGTTGGTCACGGCATCGATGGTCGCGATCTGGAAGGTGCCTTCGTCGCGGGTCGTGCAGGCGATTCGAGTGCCGTCGTAGGCCCAGCTCGATTCGTCGTGGAAGAGCCCATCGAAACTCACCCGGCGAACATTGCTGCCGTCGGAGTCCATCATGTAGATCTGCGGGGTGCCCGAGCGGGTCGATGTGAAGGCGATCTGGCGGCCGTTGGGCGCCCACGAGGGCTGGGTGTCGATGCCGCGGGCGGTCGTCAACCGCTGCGCCTCGCCGCCCTCGATGGGAATCGTGTAGATGTCGACATTGCCGTCCAGGCTCGATGCGAAAGCAACGGTGCGGCCGTTGGGAGAGACCGAGGCCGACGAGTTGACGCCGCCCTTGTCCCACAGCAGCTTGAGATAGCCCTCCTGCGGCGTCAGCAGATAGATCGCCGGGGTGCCCCTGAGATACGACGTGAAGACGAGGTTCTTGCCGTCGGGAGACCACGATGGCGCCAACGCCAGCGAGTTGTGCTTGGTGAGCTGTTTTTTGTTCTTTCCGTTCCAGTCCATCACCCAGAGTTCGGACTCGCCGGTCTGGTCGGAGATGTAGGCGATCCGTGACAGGAAGGGGCCCGGGCGCCCGGTGAAGACCTGGACGAGATCGTTGGCGAGCGTGTGGGCCACCACCTCGGATGCGGAGATTCCCGCCCGGTAGCGTTTGGCGAAGGCGAACTCTCCGGAGACCAGATCGATGAGTCGGGTCTCGACCACGATCTGTCCGCCGGCGCGGACCACCGTTCCGCTGAGCAGGAACTGGGCGCCGATGGATCGCCAGCGCTCGTTGAGCACCTCGGGGCGGGGGTCGTCCTCGACCAGGGCGTAGAGCCGCCGCTCGACAATGGCGATGGGCGCCGCCGCCGCGAGATCGCCATCGAGGGTCTCCTGGAAACCCTTGGCGACATCGGCGGGCGTGCCGGGCAGGACCATCAACGGCGGCGACGCGACGGTGACCTTGCGGAGTCCCGGTTGGGTGATTTCGAGATAGATATCATCCTGGGCGGCGGCGGCGGACGCCAGAAAGACCATGAATAGGCTCATCAACGTGGTTCTCATGACTCACTCCGAAAAGGTCAGGTGGACCGTCAGGCTGGGTTTGCTGTAGGCGGGCGGGAGGGGCGGCAGCGGATTGGCGGCATAGAGGGCGCGCAGCGCGGCGCGGTCGAAGGAGGAGTTCCCCGAGCTCGACTCGAGCTCGATTCGAGAGACCCCGCCGTCGCGGTTGATGGTGAAGCGGACGCGGGCCTGGGCCCCGGTCGGGGCGACCGGTTTGTACCAGCGCGATTCGATCAGCGCCAACATGCGCTGCACGTAATAGGCGAAATGGAAGTCCGACGGGATTCCGGCCACCTGCTGATCGGCGCCGCCGCCGACCGACAGGCCGCTGCCGCCGGAAGGTTCGGGGGGCTGGGTCGGACGCGGGGTCGCTTTTTGCCCCGGGGCCGCCATGGCATCTTCGCTCGCCCGCCGGGTCGGCGCTTCGATCTCGGGCGCCGCCGTCGCCACCGGTTCCGGCTCGGTCGGCACAGGCACCGGAGTCTCTTTCTTTGGAGCTCGCGTTGGTTGTGCCGCCGGCTCGGCGCGCCGACTCTGGCGTTTGGGAGGCTCGGGTCGGACGAGTCGGACCGACACGGCCGGGAGCTGGGCGTGGCGGGCGGCGGCGTTGCGGCTCATGAGGAAGATCGTCCCGGCGAGACCGCCGTGGAGCATGAAGGCGATCATCGTGTAGGGGAAGAGCCGCGGTCGCGAACGCTCGCGCTCCGTGAGGATGCGGGAGACAGGATCCACTCACCGATCCTCGGGCAAGGTCACCATGCCCACCTGTTCGACTCCCACCTTGTCGAGGATCGCGAGGACCTTGATCACGAAGCCGTAGGGCAGGTTTTCGTCCGCTTTGACATAGACCGGCCGCGGCTGTCCGGCGAGGGCGGCCCCGAGGCGGTCTCCGAGGAGCTCGAGATGGATGGGCTCGTCGTCGAGATAGATGATCCGGTCCGTGTTGAGCGTCAGAACCAGGGGTTTGTCGCTCTCCGCGGCGATCGACGGGGCGTCCTGCTTCGGCAGGTTCACGTTGAGGCCCTGGACCAGCATCGGCGCGGTGATGATGAAGATGATCAACAAGACCAGCATCACGTCCACCAGGGGCGTGACGTTGATCTCGGCCAATTCGTCGAGGTTGTCGCTGGTCTTGCCTGCCATCTCCGCCTCAGTTGAAGTTTCGTTCAACCAGATTGAGGAATTCGAGCTCGAAGTCCTCCATTCGACGGTTGAGCGATTTGACTCTCGCGAGGAGATGGTTGTAGGCGACCACCGCCGGGATGGCGGCGAGCAGCCCCGCGGCGGTGTTGATGAGCGCCTCGGCGATGCCGGGCGCGACGGTGAGAATCGATGTCGAGCCCGTGGCGCCGATGGCCCGGAAGGTGTTCATGATGCCCCAGACGGTGCCGAAAAGGCCGATGAACGGTGTCGCACTGGCCGTTGTCGCGAGCATCGGCAGGGCGCGCTGGAGCCGCTCGAGCTCGGAACCACGCACCCGTTCCAGCGCCCGGGAGATCGCGTCGAGACTCTTGATCTTGAGGTTGGAATCACCCCCGGCCGACCCTTGGGCCGAGCGGAGTTGGGCCTCGAGCTCCGAGTGACCGGCCTGGAACATCGGCGCCAGTGGGGAGGCCCGGTACTTCTGGATCTCGCTCGAAACCTCGTTGAGGCGGGAGGCCTTGCGGAAGACCCTGAGGAACCGTTCGGTCGCCTTGGCCGCGGATGTCAGTTCCCGCCACTTGCCGAAGATTACCGACCACGAGGCAAGGGAAAAGAGAACGAGAATGATGAGGACGACTTTCGCCACCCAGCCGGTTGCGAGGAAGAATCTCAATAGCTCCATTGCCGGGCATTGTACGCAATCTTTATGCCGGACGCTCGTGATTCATGCCCGATCCCATGTTGACACCCGACAGGGCGTGGGATATAAAACGCCGACCTGGTGTGCCCAGGTAGCTCAGTTGGTAGAGCAGCGGACTGAAAATCCGCGTGTCGGTGGTTCAAATCCGCCCCTGGGCACCAAAAAGATCGGGGTGGCTCTTGAGAGAGCCACCCCGATCTTTTTGCCGCCTGGAGCAGCTTGATACGCGATGCGGATTTTCAGTCCGCTGCTCTACAGGGGAGCGCGAGGGGGCATCGCGTCCGACGCGGGCCCCCTCGCAGCAACAGCGCAGTGGACGGCTCGGAGCGGAGCGGCGTTCGACGCCGCGGAGCGGAGAGGAAAATCCGCGTGTCGGTGCCGGCGGCTCCTGCGCAGGGGCGTGGCAGGAATCCGGAACTCACAGCGAGCGGGTCGATGATCGAGACCCGGGTCCGCTGCTCTACAGGGGAGCGCGAGGGGGCCCGCGTCGGACGCCGTCGCGCCTGGAGAACCGTAGGCGGGGTCTTCAGGCCCCGCCTCAGAGCCGATGAAGGTACCGATCCCATCGTCGTCGGTTGCTCATTCCCCGAGGATCGAGGTTCCGCCGGCTGATGACACCTTGCCGAGTGCGATGCTTCGTTTGCGATGTCCTGTATATCTTCATGGTGCGATGCTCCTGTCCGGCCTCCGGCATCCATTGTCGAATCCAGTATCATCCCCCTATGACGACCAAAATCGGCATCCTCATCTCCGGTCGCGGCTCCAATATGCAGTCCATCGCCCGTGCGTGCTCGTCGGGCGAGATTCCGGCCGAGGTGGCTGTTGTGGTGTCCAACCGCGCCGACGCAGCAGGGTTGGAATGGGCGTCAGCTCACGGCATCCCGACGGCCGTCCTCCCGCACACCGACTTCGCCGATCGCGAGGCCCACGACAGAGCCATCGTCGCGCGACTCGCCGACGCCGCGGTCGATTGGGTCTGCCTCGCCGGATACATGCGGCTGCTGTCGCCGGTGCTCATCGACGCCTTTACGAATCGGATCCTCAACATCCACCCGTCGCTGCTGCCGTCGTTCCCGGGGTTGCACGGCCAGCGGGACGCCTTCGAGTACGGTGTGGCCGTGTCCGGCTGCACGGTTCATTTTGTCGATCTGGAGCTCGATCACGGTCCGATCGTCGTCCAGCGCACGGCACCGGTGGAGGGAAGCATTGATGCCGAAGCTCTGGCGGCGCGGATTCTCACCGAAGAGCATCGTGCCTATCCGGAAGCGCTCCGCCGGCTGCTGACCGAGCCCTGGTCGATCTGCGGGCGGCGGGTCGTCTTCGACCGGGCGGCGCCCTGAGCCGCCAGTCGACGGTGACGACTCATCCCGTTCTCGTCCCTTCAGCCTGTATTATCAGGAATACTTCCTATTAGTAACAAAAATCCCCTCGCGCGGGGGATTGTCGGTCAAAGCCGAAAGGGCGACACTGAGTGGGCAAGGTGGAAAAACTTCCGGCTCCCGGGTGATGCCTTCGGGCATCACCCCCACCTATCGCGAAGAGACCAGGGGGGAAGGGTTCGGACCTCTCTACGAGGCGCCCTCCATCCTGTCGAGAGTTCTATCCGAGACGCCAGTCGCCTTGGAGCTCTTCCCCCTCTCTTTTCGCGGTAGGCTCATCCCTCTTGGTGATTTCCAACCCGTTTTCCAGCCACCGTGGGTTCGTCCGCTCTCGCTCCAGAGCTCTCGCTTCGCCGCCGCCACCCACCCGTCCCGCCGGTTCTCCGCTCCAATTTTCTGCCTTGCGATCGCGAATGGGTACTCCGGCGCAATTTCCGCCAATTCATGCCCATTTCAGCCTTGATCGACTTCGGGCGGCGTAATTCTATGGATCTGTATGACTTGTGCGATCACCACACCGAGGCGATCGCGGCTCGTGACCGGGCGCGGCGGGGCCGAGCCCGAAAAAGAAAAAAAAACTCGGGAAAAGGGGTTGACAGGAGAACCGACCTTCCGTATCGTTGCGCTCCCGTTCGGAAGGAACGCACCCCGAACACCCGAGTCGAACGGCTTGACAGTGTCGGGGGGTTGTCCTAGGATGGTGGGCCCAATTCGGGCGCAGGCTCTTTGAAAACTGGATCGAGATACTGACGGACCTCTGTCAAAGCGATGAGAGATCGTCGTGAGACAAACTATGAGATTCGAATAATGATTAAATTCATCATTTGAAATGACCGTCACGCCTTCGGGTGTGGCGTTCGCAATTTTCAACTGGAGAGTTTGATCCTGGCTCAGAATGAACGCTGGCGGCGTGCTTAACACATGCAAGTTGAGCGGTAAGGCCCCTTCGGGGGTACACGAGCAGCGAACGGGTGAGTAACGCGTGGGTAATCTACCTAGAGGTGGGGGATAGCCTCGGGAAACCGGGGGTAATACCGCATGAGTCCTTTTCAACACAAGTTGGATTGGGGAAAGGCGGGGATCTTCGGACCTGTCGCCTCTAGATGAGCCCGCGTCCGATTAGCTTGTTGGTGGGGTAATGGCCTACCAAGGCACCGATCGGTAGCCGGCCTGAGAGGGTGAACGGCCACATTGGGACTGAGACACGGCCCAGACTCCTACGGGAGGCAGCAGTGGGGAATTTTGGGCAATGGGGGAAACCCTGACCCAGCGACGCCGCGTGGAGGATGAAGGCCTTCGGGTTGTAAACTCCTGTCAGGTGGGAAGAAGTGCCCAGAGGTTAATATTCTCTGGGAATTGACGGTACCACCAAAGGAAGCCCCGGCTAACTCCGTGCCAGCAGCCGCGGTAATACGGAGGGGGCAAGCGTTATTCGGATTTACTGGGCGTAAAGCGCACGTAGGTGGCAATGTAAGTCATAGGT
>JAHECW010000174.1 GCA_024641545.1 Acidobacteriota bacterium | reverse complement strand
ACCACCGACGGCGCGGTCTTCCAGTGCGGAAACGTCTACTACAAGGCCTATATGTCGGGCGGTCAGATCGTCTACGGCGTGGTGCCCGGGCCTTAACTGTTCGAATTGAAGGCGGGGCAATGAGGCCATCCACGAATTCGCGTTGGTGGGGGTGTGTTGAGGCGTTCGCCCTTGCCGCCGTGGCCGCCGTTCTCGCGACCCCGCTGCCGGCGCAGGAACTCGAGCCGCGTTCCTATTCGAATGCCCCGATCGGGCTCAATTTTCTCATCGCCGGCTACGACTACTCCACGGGCGGGATCGCGACGGACCCTGCGCTGCCGGTTGACGACGCCGAACTCGAGTTCCACGGTCCGATCTTCGGCTACGCCTATTCGCTCGGCATCGCGGGGAAGTCGGCGAAGATCGCCGTCGTCGTGCCCACCGGGTTTCTTTCGGGTACGGCGACCTTTGCCGGCCGGCCGCAGACGAGAGACGTGTCCGGCCTCCTCGACCCGAAAATCCGACTTTCGGTCAATCTATTTGGCGCGCCGGCCCTCACACCGCGCGGGTTCGCGGGCTATCACCAGGACTGGATCGGCGGCGTGAGCCTGCACGTCACCGCGCCACTCGGCCAGTACGACCCCACCCGCGTTGCCAATCTCGGCACGAACCGCTGGTCGATCAAGCCGGAGTTCGGCGTTTCGAAGGCACTCGGCAGTTGGACATTCGAACTGTCGGCGAGCGCGACGTTCTATACCGACAACAACGACTACCTGGGCGGGTTGACCCGCGAACAGGACCCGCTCTACGGGGCCCAGGCCCACGCTGTCTACACCTTCAGATCGCGGATCTGGCTCGCCGTCGATGGAACCTTCTATGAGGGCGCCGCGGTCGCGGTCGACGGGGCCCCGGCGGCCGAGGCGCTGAGCGGGTCAAGGCTGGGGCTCACTCTTTCGCTCCCGCTCAACCCGAGAAACTCGCTCAAGATCGCCTGGAGCAGCGGACTCTCGGTCCGCACGTCCGCCGACTACGACGCCGTCTCGGCGTCCTGGCAATACATATGGGGCGGAGGCGTGCCGTAGATACTCGATGGAAGGCCCGCGACCGGGATGACGACGAACATTCGTCCTATGGACGAGATTTCGTTCCTTTTGAAAATCATGGGGGTGCGCACTGCAGGCACGGCCAGAGCCCACCTCCTGACAGATCAGAAAGATGCGCCACCCCGGTATTTTACGCTGCGGGTTGGCACGAATTGTGGCTTTTGCCGGTTTGTAGAAATCAAGGAATCTCGAAAGGGGACACCATGAGGATGCAGAAGATTCTGGCGGCGGGCGTGGCGTCGCTCTTGGTGGCGTCGACGATCATGGCGCAGCAGGCCGCGGCGCCCGCCACCGCCGACGACCACGTCGCGGCTATCAAGGCATCGCTGCAGACGAGCGGGGCGGCGCTGCACCACTACAAGTGGATCGAAACGACCGCCATTTCAATCAAAGGCGAGCAGAAGTCGCAGACTCAAAAGAGCTGTTACTACGGGGCCGACGGGACTCTCGAAAAGGTCCCGATCGGCCAACCTGCGGATGAGGGCAAAAATCCGCGGGGGCTGAGGGGGAGGATTGCCGAAAAGAAGAAGGAAGACCTCACCGACTCGATGCAGGAAGCGGTGGCTCTGGTCAAGCAGTACGTCCCGCCGGATGCGGCCAAGATCCAGGCGGCGAAGGACGCCGGCAGACTTTCGATCGTCCCACCCGATGACAAGGGCGACGTCACAGTCAAAATCAGCGACTACCTCAAACCGGGCGATTCCCTCGCTCTCGAGCTCAACGGCGCGACCAACCAGCTGCTGGGCCTGACGGTGTCGAGCTACACCGACAAGGCCAAGGATGCGGTCGGTCTCAAGGTCGAGTTCGCGACCTTCGGCGACGGCATCGTCTATGCGAAATCAACCGAGCTCGATCTTGCATCGGAGAACCTGGCGGTCGTCATCTCCAACTCGGGCTATGAGAAGCAGGGCGGCTGAACAACCGTGTTGACGCTGAAGGTGCACATGTCATTTGCACCGGCCGTCTGCGACGAGGCGGCCGCGGTGCTGAGGTCCCTGGTCGGACCGGTACGCGCCGAGCCGGGTTGCATCGCGACCCGCCTGCTGAAAAGCACCGAGGAGGCGTCCAACTTGACCTGGATGGAGGAGTGGCGCGACATCAAGGAGTTCGAGCTGCATCTGAAGGGCAACACCTTTCGCAAGATTTTGGCGGTGATCGAGCTTGCGGCCGCGAAACCGGAGGTCGAGATCGACGACATCGCCACGCGGCGCGGGTTCGACCTGGTCGAGGAGGTATTCGATAACACCTTGTCGGTCTATTCAATAAGCGAGACGAATTCTAAGGAGCGTGAAATGAGCGACGAAAAGATGGAAAAAATCACGGTCGAGAACACCCGCAACATGCGCTACGGGGAGTTCTTCATCATCAAGCCGGACGGTCTCCAGGTCTACAACACGACCGGGCTCAACGACTGCCCGGCCGAGCTCTGGGACGCGCTCGACCTCGATGAGATCAAACAGCAGACCGGCGCGATGCAGGTGCAGTTGAACGGTCCCCACTTCTGGATGATGGACCGGCAGACCCTGGCGCTCGGAGAAAAGGCCATCTTCGGCGGTATCGAGGCCCGGTGGGCGGCGCACGCGCCCCTGTCCGTGGTCCAGAAGGGCGCCTCGGGCGGCGCGCCCTACCAGATCTACACCCCGTCCAAAACCCAGAGCATGGTGTACGACGCGGGCAAACCCGTCTTCGAGCTCATCGACCCCGACGGCTACGCCTACGTTCTCCAGGCCCGGGAAGAGCGGTTCCCCATCCCAGAGCTGGAAAAACTCGGCGACAAGCTCAACTTGCCTGAGGGTTGGCGGTACCGGTCGCGGGTGCTCAACGAGGACCTCGCGCTCGATCTGAGCCCGGCCGGGACCATCTACGCGGTCGGCGACGATTTTCACCAGTACTACACCCGCCACGGGCGCGCCTGAGCGCCCGCCGGAAGAACTTCATGCCGAAACCGAAACGACCCCCGCGATATGGGAACAAATCGTACGAGGAGGTCCTGCGCAACAACGAGCTTTTTGGCAATGACCCGGTCTGGCTCGGTCCGCGAGGCCGAGACTACAGCTCATGGCTCGATGACCCCAAGCCTTACCAGATCGCCAATCTCTATCCCGACCCGAACTCGTCGTACTGGCTCGGGCAGTTCAATCTGCCCAAGGATGCGACTCTCATTCTTACCGGACGCTTTCCGTTCTGCCGCTTTACCGAGTTCGCGCTCTACCGCCCCGACCCGCTGGGTTCGTTCACGGCGACACTGGAAGCTCTCACGGACGACGAGATCGAGCCGGACGAGGGCTCGGTGAATCCGTTCGTGCCCGGCAACCCTCGGCTGACCGCGAACCGCAACTACACGATCCGCATCGTGGCCAAGAACGCACCGGCGCACGACAAGGACCGGGAGCCGAACACGCTCTACGCCGGCACCCAGGGGCAGCTCCAGATGCTGCTCCGCGTGTATCTTCCCGATGCCGGCCGGGACGCGACGGGCGACGCGGGGCTTCCCGGCTATGAAGGCATCGCCGCGGACGGGACCAGACTGTCGGCCGAGGAGGTCCGCACGCACTGGAACCAGCCGATGTCCGAGGGGATCAAGTCGGGGATGACGGTCGATCAGTGGAAGCAGCTGAGGGATGCGCCCGACAACGATCCGGCGATGACACCGGAGTCGATCCCTGCGCGTACGCCGCCGGTGATGGAGCGGTTCTTCAACAGCAAGTACAACTTCGTCGGTGTGTTCAAGACGCCCGAGGTACGGGCCACGATCCCGGCCCAGGTAGAGACGGGTTTCGGTGGGAGCTCCAACATCACCTATGTCCTCTCGTGGGTGTCCCGAGCCTTTGGTGAAATTCTGGTGCTGCGCGGGAAGATGCCGAAGTACCCGGACACCTTTGCGGGTGGAACCGGCAAGGGGCTCGAGACGATGGCCGACTGGGAGGCCCGCTACTGGTCGATCGTCATCAGCGAAGCGCCGCCCTCCGGGCTCAGCAACGATGGGCTCTCGGACTTTCAGGTCCCGCTCGACGACGATGGCAACTACACGATCGTCGTGAGCCGTGAGGAGGATCGGCCCGCGAACGCGACCGAAGCTGACGGCGTCGCCTGGATGGAGTGGTCGCCGCGCGGCGAGGGCCTCGACGACCCCTCCAACCGGCCCGACTTCGGGATGCTCGTCATCCGGTACCAGCATACGAACCCCGACTGGCGGCAGAGCCCGACAAAGGTCGTCGAGCCCGGGACGGAGGAGGCCGTGATGGGTCCGTATTTCCCGCGTGGCCGGTACATGGACAAGGCCACGTTCGAGGCCGAGGGACTCAAGGTATGACCACGCCGAAACTGACCGGCAACGAGAAGGCCGCCAACGGCCCGCTCCCCGGCGACCACGCCCTCGTCGAGGCGGAGCATCGCGGCAGCGCCGCCATCGCTTCCCCGGGCTACTACCCGTCGATGACAGGGGCCGAGATCAGCGGATCGGACCGCAGCGGGTGCTTCCCGTACGCCTCGTTCACCGGTTCCTTCACCGAACCCAACGTCGTTTTTGCGTGGAGGAGCGAGGACGCCTACCAGGGAACGACGTTTCTGTGCGGCCGGGAACCCGGGGAGCTTTTCCTGTGCGGCGGCAATCTGCCGAAAGCCAAAGGGCCGGTCTACCCGGGACCCTATGTCGCCAGGGTCGACGCGACGACGGGCAAGCAGATCTGGCGCACCTATCTCGAAAACTGCAACGCTTCGGGCAACTGGATCGGTGTCAACAACCTCAACATCCTCGCCGACGGTACGATCGTCACCGCGTGGTCCACCCAGATCGCTCGACTCGACGCCGACACCGGGCGGATTCTCAAGACCGGGACGCTGCCCACCGGTGAAACACTGCCGAAGAACGCGCACTTCAAACACCTCACGGTCGCCCCGGACGGAACCCTGATCCTGAAGAACCAAACCCGGGCTGACGGCGTCACCGACCAGGGCACCATGGCGATGGTCAAGGGGATCCGCAAAGGCAAGAAGATGACGTCATCGGTTCTGGTGGCGGTCGATGGGAAGACCTTGGAGGTGCTCGACTGGGTGCAATTGCCGGAGCTCGGAGCGACCCCGCAAGGGATCACGATGCACAAGGGGCGCATCGCCACCTACATCTGCGCCACAGAAGCCGCCTATCGCTACTTCTGGGACCCCAAGGCGAAGAAGCTGTCGCGCGATGCGTCGTGGAGCGGTCCCTACCTCGCCGAAGGCCAGACGACGGGGGACGCACCCGGCATTATGGGCGACTGGATCGTGATCCAGACCAACGGCATCGGTGCCAGGGTGCCGTCGAGTGTGGTCGCGATCAACATCCACGATTTCAATAAAAAGACCACGGTCACGCCGTTCGGGAAGTTGAAGAAGACCCAGCTGAGCCTGGCGCCCCCCAAGACCTGCATCGATCTCGAAAACAACATGCTGTATTCAGCCGATGCCGGGGTCGGCAAGGTGGCTGGAATTCGCCTCGATCAAAAGACCGGCGGGATGACGACCGAGTTCGTCGTCGACTCGACGACCTTCACCTTCCAGCCGGTGATCGGGCCGAAAGACAAGCGTGTACTCGTCCTTTCGAACATGAAGGGCGACATCCCCCTGATGAACGCGCTGCTCGACATGGCGACCGGCAAGTACACGGAGCAGGTCACCTGGCGCGACGCTGCAACCGGCCGTCTCCTCGCGGAGTCGGACTTTTTCGAGCCGCTGACGTTCAACTCGTTGATCGTACCGGCCTACGGCGGCCGCATGTACTACCCGACGGACAACGGGTTCCTCGTCCTGCATGTCCGCCCGAAGGCGGGGCGGTGAAGAGATGGAGACAATCCAGGAGTGGATGGAGTGGGCGGCGTTCGCCCTTGACGCCATCGCCGTCATCATCATCGTCGGCGGTGCCGTGGTCGCGGCGGTGCGCTGTAATCTCTTCGGGATCGTGTTCCGCCTCGATGATTCGAAGCGGATCGATCGGTACAAGAACCAGCTCGTGAGCGGGCTTCTTTTGGGGCTCGACCTGCTCGTGGCGTCGGACGTGATCAAGACGACCGCGTTGGAGATGACGCTCTCAAACGTCGGCGCACTCGGGCTCCTGGTCGTGGTCCGGATCGCGCTGACCTGGTCGCTCATTGTCGAGGCCGAGGGCCGGTGGCCGTGGCAGCCGAATCCGGCGCCGGGCCCGACTGATTGAGAATCGAGGTGACGATGGTGGACCAGACAACCGAGAAGCCCGAAAACCTGTCGACACGACTCGGCTATCAGCGAACCTTTCTCGCGCTCGAACGGACTCAGATGGCCTGGGTTCGGACAGGGCTTTCGCTGATCTCCTTCGGTTTCGGAATCGCCAAGTTTTTCCAGTACCTGTTCGAGGTTCAGGGGACAGAGGGCCCGATTCTGGGGCCGCGAACCGTCGGGATGGTCATGATCGCCATCGGACTGGTTTCGCTGACGATGGCGAACGTGCAGCACAGGAAGGCCGTGGTCGAACTCCGCGCCGAAAGCCCGGGTCTGCCGAAATCGACCGCCGGGGCCACCGCGGCGGTGATCATGGTGCTCGGCGTGGTGGCCTTTCTTGGCGCCTTGATATGAATGCAAATGGTAGATATAGAGAGATGGTTTGCCGAGGTAAGGTAGGAGTGAGAGATCCAAGCAGGAGAATCTCATGAAGGATTCAACTGGCGTTCGGTGCGGTCTGATCGCCATTTTGGTCGCGCTGACTTTGAATACCTGCTCGGCAAGCGGTGGTCGGTGGTGGGTGGCGCCACCAAAACCACCACCATTGACGTCGATTGATACGAGATCAGGGACGATGACGGTCTCGGGACCCTCACTGGACCCGTTGACATGGACATCTGGGATCTCAGCCTTCTCGGCAGAGTCCGATTCTGAGGACGTCGAAGGCGTAATCGGGATCATCTCCATAGTTGATCTGCCGGCTGGACGGAACTCTTTGTTCGAGGAGAAAGAAAATGAGCGTTTCTGAAAAACTGGCGAACGAACTCAAAGAACTGGGCCTTGCTTCGTTGTACTTCGGCGCCTGGATCGGCATGCTCGTCGTGCTCAAGAAGCTCGTCTTGAGCCAGTACCAAATCGAGTTCGGGGGCCTCTCGGTCGTGCTGATCGGAACACTCGTGCTCGCCAAAGTCGTGTTGATCCTCGAGCATGTTCCACTGGGAAGATGGACCTTGCACAAGCCCGCGTGGGTGGACGTGGTCTTGCGAACCGCGCTGTACTCGTTCGGGTTGGTCGTCGTGCTCCTCCTCGAGAAGGGATTTGAGGGTCGGCACGAGCACGGCGGGTTCATCGCTTCGGTGGCGTCTCTCTTCCAGGATGTCGATCTCACCCACGTGTGGGCCAACTCCATCTGTCTGACCGGCGCCCTTCTCGGCTACAACATCCTTTCCGTGGTCAACGAGCGCCTCGGCGAGGGAGGTTTGCGCCGCCTGTTTATGACGCCGCTGTCCGAGATCGTGGGAGCGGAAGAGTAGCAGGGGCGATGCCCGTTGGGCTTCACCGAGTCCGAAGGGCACGAAGGGGTGCTTGCCCCCATCACCGCGCGGGTTGTTGTGGCCGCAAGCTTCCAGCTTGCGAATGGTGCGTCGTCTTGAGTGGGCGACCCGGCAGTCGAATTGCCGGATCAAACGTGCGACCCCAGTGTGACATCTTGACATCAAAAGATAGAGGCATCATGATGTCTCCATGAGGACCACGCTCACCCTTGACGACGATCTCGGCAACCGATTGAAGGAACTCGCGCGTGAATCCGGACGCAGCTTCAAGGAGGTGACGAACGAAATCATGAGGCGAGGTCTCAGCACCGGCGAACAACCGGACGCAGGTCCGGAACCCTTTCGTGTGGTTCCGAAAGCGTGCGGCTTCAAGCCCGGGATCGACCCGCTCAAGCTGAATCAGATCTACGATGACCTGGAGATCGAGCGCCTCGGCGCCGGCGGCGGGTTCGGGGTTCATGAACCGTGATCATCCCGGATATCAACCTGTTGGTTTACGCCTACAACAGCGATGCCCCGTTTCACGAGTCATCGAAGGAGTGGTTCGAGACATGCGTTTCCGGCCGTGGGCAGGTGGGATTCCCTTGGGTGGTCATGCTCGGCTTCGTCCGGATCATGTCGAGCAACGCGGTGCTGACGGACCCGATGGAACCAGTGGAGGCCGTCAGTCATGTACGCTCGTGGTTGGCCCGCCCCCAGACCCAGATCGTCGTCCCGGGGCCGCGCCACCTTGAGATTCTCGGAGAGATCATGCACTCGTCCCGTGCGTCGGGGCGGCTGACCACCGATGCCCATCTCGCAGCCCTCGCCATTGAAACCCAGGCTGAACTTCACTCCACCGACTTGGACTTCGCGAGGTTTCCCGGCCTTCGTTGGCGAAATCCGTTGGAGTGAACCTTGCGTCTTCATTTCCATCGCTGCTGTGCTGCGAGAGCGAAGCAAAGAACGACAAGACGCGTTATGATACGTCGCGACCATTTCAATTGATGTTGACTCAGGAGGATTCCATGCGCGCTTTCAAAAGGTCTCGTACCTGCGTTCTCGGGTTCATTTTCGTTGTGCTCGTTCTGGCGGTCTCCGCGCCGGCCGAGGCTCAGCGGGCATATGAACCCCTTTTCGACCACTTCACCTTCAAGGGCGAACTCAGCTGGGTTGAGATGAGCACGGAAATCGGGCTCTACGATGACGCTCTGGGCCTGGGTGGTGTCCTCAACTTCGAAAACGATCTCAACCTCGGCAGCAGAGAGATCACCCCGTCCCTCGATTTCGAGTGGCAGATCGCCAAACGGCACCGCCTGGCCGGGCGCTACCAGGGGATCGGCCGCAATTCGAACTCGCAGGCGCTGACCGATATCGAGTGGGGCAGCGAGATCATACCCGTCAATGCCGACATCCGTCTTGCCTTCGATGTCACCCAGATCTTCATCGACTACACCTACTATCCTTGGGTGAAGGAGCGCTGGGCCGCCGGTTTCGGCCTCGGACTCCGCTTCATGGATCTCACGACCACGCTGACCTGGCGTCTCGAGGGCGACGAGATCCTGGAGGGCTCGGAGAAGGCCGATGTGGTCGCACCACTGCCGTACGTCTATTTTGAGTATCGCCGGTTGCTCACCGAGCACTGGCGGATGGTCATCGGTGTCGGCTGGCTGGACCTCACGATCGGCGATGTCAGCGGGGGCCAGTGGGTCGGGAGGGCGGGGTTCGAGTACCTCCTCGGCAGGCGCTGGTCGGTTGGTGGCGCGTTCAACATGGCCACCATCGACGTCGAGGCGAAGAACCTCACGGGCGATTTGGAGCTTGCGGTTCTCAGAGCGACGATCAAGATGGATATCTGGGATCTCAGCCTGTTCGGCCGGGTGAGATTCTAGGTTTGAAGCTGTAGCAGAGACCCCGCGCCCACGATTCTCCACGCCGCCTCATCGAGAGGCGGCGTATCTCTTACGACTTCAGGGATCGTCGCGGAGCGTCCGCGTCTCGTGTGTTATCGATCCGAACCGCGACGGCGGTCCGCCATCGCCGGCGGGACGCCGGCGCTACAAAAGCCGGAGTTTGATTGTGTTGCAGCCGCCGTCGCCGGCCTGACGATCCCTATCGCCACCCTGGTACGGGGAGCGGGCGGAACTGGTATCGCAGGAGAAGGATGTTGGCCTTGCCCACGTCCTTCACGTCGGAGTAGATGTAGTTAAGCTTCACGAGAGAAGTTGAACTGAGGTACCAGTTGACGCCGAAGCTGAGGTCGGTCATCGCGCCGCCCCGGACGACACCGTCGTCGAGATCGACGGTGGAGATTCGTCCCGTCAGCTCGAGGGCGCCGCCTGGACCACCCTTTTTGAACGGCAACCCTCGTCGGTGTTCTTCTTTGGGGGCAACCCGGCTGAAGACCGCCAATTCCTTGTCATAGGTTCGGTGCTCGCCGGTCAGGAAGTACCCGACCTGGACATAGCTGCCCCAGAACATGAGGTCGCCGGTTGGGCTCCCCTGCACCTGCGATGCGATCACTTCCGCCTGCAGCGAGAACGGACCCCGGACTCCCACCGCCTCGACTCCGTAGAGCATGATTCTCGCCGCTTCGATGTTTCCGGTGTCGACGAAGAAATCGACGAATCGCGCCTCCGGCCGCGACCGGTACTGGGTGCTGCCGCTCCCGGGGTCGCGGGTGCTGAACGACGCGCCGAAGTGCAGCAGCCGCCGGCCGTCGTCGCGATAGACCGGCAGGCCGGTCACGCGGGCCGTCACCGACAGCACCGAGTTCGACGAGTTGGCCTCGTTTTGCTGACCGAGGGTGAAGAACCCGACCGCCCACTGCATCCGGCCCTTGTGCGCCGTGTCGTGGACCATGTAACCGATGTTGTTGCCGGGGGTGAAGGTCCAGACCGGGAGCGACCGTTCGAGGAATCCGGAGTAGTAGCTGCTGGTGACCCGTTCGAAGCTGAACGGCTCCTGGAAGATGCCGAGCCGGAACTGGCCGACGCGGTAGCCGAAGACGTCGAGACCGCGGCCAATGCCCTCGATGAAGACCTCGCCGAACCCGGGGTCCGCGCCGAGGTTGAACGCGACGCTGTATCTGAGGTGGTGGTCGATGGTCCCCTGCGCGACGACCTCGAGTCTCCGCAGATCGAAACTGCTGCCGAGAGATCCGGTCAGGTTCTCCAAGTGTTCATCGGGACGCGCCGCGGTGCCGTCGATCTGGAGTCTCGCGTGCGCGCGGATGGTGAGCTTGCTGTTGAAGAGATCCCAGACCAGCAACCCGCGGGTCGCATCGGTGAAGAGCTTCCACTTCTCACCCGCCTTCATCTTCGCCTGTTCGGGATAGGGGTTGAGCTGCGTCTGCTTCTGCTCTTCGACCGCTTGGACTTCAGCTGCGGCATCGGCGGCCGCCTGGTCGGCGTCGGGAGTCGCGGCCTGCGCCGGTTGGGCCGCCTCCTGTGCGACCGCACCGGCGCTCAACAGCACCAGAATCGCCGCGAAAATGACGGCGCCGGACGACGCTCTCATCGAAGAAACCAAAAAGTCGTTTCCCTTCCGGTTCAAAAGCTCACGTCTGCTCCCAGTCTCTCAGGTTATCTTCGCACACATTCACCTCCCCGGGGAACCGTCGTGCGGCCCTGCCGA
>JAHECW010000173.1 GCA_024641545.1 Acidobacteriota bacterium | reverse complement strand
CTCGATGCGGGAGAGCAGGACCCACATGATCCCGGTGATCGCCACCGACCCGAACGCGAAGAGGACGAACATCAGCGCCAAGCGCCGACGAATGCTGACCTTCGGCCGGGCGAGCAGGGTCTTTTCTATCTCGGTCGTCCTCACTACGGTCCGGTGGACGAGATCGAACCCGCCGACCACGGACTCTTCGTTCGGGATGTCGTCGTTCACAATTCCTCCGACCGAGGAATCGATGGGGCCTGCTGCACCGTCGTCCTCAGAACCGCAGCTCTCGTATCGCCCGCACGATCACCTCACGCAGGTCATTCGGTTTGAACGGTTTGGCGATGAAATCGAAAGCTCCCCGGGTGAGGGCCTCGCGCGCGACTTCGACGGTCGCGTAACCGGTGATGATGATCACCTTGGTGCGGGCCGATCGCTCGAGCGCGTGTTCGAGAACCTTCATGCCGTCGACCTCTTCCATCCGGATGTCGGTGACGACGATATCGAATTCCTTCTCGGTGATGCGCGCGACCGCATCGCGGCTGTCCTGGAAGATCTCGACCTCGTAGTCGGACTTCTCGAGCGCGGTCTTCAACCGCTTGCCGACAATCTCCTCGTCATCGAGGATCAGGATCTGAACTCTTCGATCACCCATACGCACGCTCCAAACCGCCCGATCGGGCTATGCCCCGGTCGTCTCCGCGAGTCGTCGCCGAATCGACGCCTGTCGACGAAAAGCACTGACCACGTTAAAGATAATCACCACGACGCCGGACGCCCCGGCGACAAAGAGCATCCCCTTGCTGGCGCCGTTCAGACGGCCGACCCAGACTTCATCGAAGTCGACGAACCCGAGCTGGCGAAGGTACACCGGAATCGCGATGGCGCGCGACACGACACAGAGCAGGATGACCACGCTGGTCACCAACCGGATGACGATCTCCTTGACCATCCTGGTGCCGTAGGTGCCGACGTAGATGCCGACCAGCGATCCGAAGTACAACAGCACGACGAGTCTCAGGTCGACAAAGCCCTCGACGACGTAGTTCAGGGCGCCGAACGCGCCCATGAACGTGGCCAGGAAGAGTTCGGTCCCGGTGGCCACGGCGGTCGGAACGCCGAAAACGTAGATCATGGCCGGGACGCCGATGAACCCGCCGACGCCGATGGTCCCGGCCAGGTACCCCGTGGCGAGACCGACGATCGACAGCACCCACAACGACACCTTGACATCGGCCACCGGGAAGATGATCACCGGCGACAGCCGCATTCTGCCGAGGAAGTCGGCGATCCTGCGCGACGGCCCCTCGTCCCCGCGTGAGGCCACGATGTCGCGGAGCATCGAGATCGCCACCGCCGAAAGAATGCAGACGAAGACGAGGCTGATGTAGAGATCGGCCGCCGCCCCCTTGCCGCCGCCGTGAGTGTCCGCCACCCCGAACAGGGTGGTGTTGATCCAAACCGCGAGACGGATCCCGATAAACGAGGTCAGGAGCAGGAAGATACCGAGCTTGGTGTCGACGTTGCCCATCTCGCCGTGCTTGCGCGAACCCATCAGCGCCTTGCCGAACTTGTGCGAGATGTTGCTGCCGACCGCGACCACACCGGGCACCCCGAGATTCATCATCCCCGGCGTCATGAAGAACGCCCCGCCGCTGCCGATGAAGCCGCTCAGCACCCCGCCGATAAAACCGAGCAGCGCGACCTGAGCCGCGGTCCAGAAATCGAGCACGATAAAGTCCTGAAAGAGAAAGTTCGGCATCATTCAACTCCGGTGGAACCGGCGGGGCGGTTCGGCCGCATCGGCGATCGGATCTGCCGCCGAACGGTTTCTACTCGACATGGAACACTTTCAGAACTGCCTTGGCGAGGGTGCCGTAGGCAGCGGCGAAGAGCGGCACGAAGACCAGCAGGACGGCCGCCGCGGCGATCTTGGCGCCGATGGTGGCCGGGGAGAAGAATCTGAGCACCTCCTCCTGGTGGTTGAAAATCACGAGGAACATCGCCGCGACGACGCCGGCCAGGGCGACCATCTTCGCGTAGTCGACCCATCCGGTGTGCACCATCTGGCCGAGATCCTCGGCGTTGACCACCGGCGCCTTGACGACATCGGCGAGCCGGCCGACGAGCTCCCTCTGCTTCCGCACCCTGGCGGCCTGGCCCTGGTCCAGAAACACGTCGCCGACCACCACCAGGCTGTACGGGATCGTCTGGTCGATGGCGGTCTGGATGCGCCGCAGATCGTCGGGGAGACGGCTCGCGCTGGCCGCGATGCCGCGCGCATTGAGCTCGCCGAAGATCTCTCGGAGCTCGCCGTCCGCGGTGAACCTGCCTGGAACGGGTGCTACGTCTTCTTCGATGCCTCCGTCGACCTTGCGGGTGGTGAACAGCGGCAGCGGCTTCGACGCGGCGGTTCCCGCGCCGTCGCCGTCCGTCGTCTCGGGCGACGGCGGCGTCGGGTCGTGGGTCAGCTTGACGAACTCCACCGCGGAGTGCCAGTGGCGAGCGGCCTTGACGATCGCTTCAAAGGTCGCACCGGTCGCCTGAAACCGATCCTGGACCCAGAGAATATTGCTCGCCACCATGGCGCAGGTCTTTTCCATCACGCCGGGAATCTCCGCGACGACCTCGGAGGCGTGACGACCGACGGCCGAGTCGCGCGGCAGATAGGACACCGTGACGTGACCGGCGTCGGCCTGGACCCTGAAACCGGCCGCCCAGGTTCGCTTGTCCCGCGCCAGAGCGATCCTGACCCGGGCCGCGAGCAACAGGTCCTCGAGCACCTTGATCGAGGCCGGAGTCGTCTGGAACTCGGGCAGCTGCGCGAACGCGCACGTGGCGGTCGTCGCCCCTCCGACATCGACCCTGCCGAGGTTGACGACGAGGTCGTGACCCAATGCTCCGGACCCGGACACGTTGTAGATCGTCCGAATCCACCGGGAGATGTCTTCGTCGACGTTTTCAACGTAGACCTTCGCCCGCGCCCGATCGAGGGACAAGCGGGACATGACCTCTTCGACTCGGGTCTCGGTGTCGATTTCGGTGCGGATGCGCAGCACCGAGCTCAAACCCGGCACCGCCAGGTGCCCGGCTCGTCCGTGGAACACGAGGCTGCCTTTGAGGGCGCGCTCGCACAGCACCCTGGTGAACAGGGCCTGGTAGTGTTCCTTTTCCAGAACCTGCCGCTCGCTCAACTGGTGCTTCTTGACCGCAGCGGTCTCCAGCTTGCCGACCGCGACACCTTCCCGGATCGCGATTTCGGCGACCTCCTCCTGGCTGAGACACTCGTGCGTGAGCTTGGCGGCAAGCTGTTGTGCAAAGCGCTTGCCCTTCTCCTGTTCTCCTCGCGAAATACAAACAAGCTGCACGATGCGTGTCCTCCAATGCCACCCCGGGGAAGCGCTTCAGACCGACCGGCGAGCGCCGGCCCGATCCAGCGGCCTCATTCTACTGCGCCGGGGGCCACGATCACCATGATCGGCTGCTCCCCCGGTCAAATCAACAGAATTCCCGATTTCAGGCGCCTCCTGCGGACCGGCGCCGACTGACTCGGCCCGAGCCGGGGCCTTTCGCGGGCGCTTGCGCGGCCCCGGTACCGGTGCTAGATTGTGCCACCCTGAACCCACGAATCACAGTCCAGCAGCCGGTCATCAGTCATCACCGAGTCGTTGGGGTAAGCCCGCCGGTCGGCCTCAGGAGGCGCGAGGATGCGTACGGAGTCGGTTCCCCGAGACGCAGCCGGGCAGCGGAGGCCCAGGCGCCGCGGGTCAGGGAGTGGAAGACATGGGCTGGTTGGATGCGGTCAACACGGTCATCTGGCAGGACTCGGTTCTCTACACGGTGCTGGCCGTCGGCATCCTGTTCACGCTGTGGAGCGGGTTCGGCCAGTACCGGTCCCTGACCCACGGCGTCGCCGTGATCCGCGGGGTCTACGACCGGCCCGACGACCCCGGGGCGATCAACCACTTTCAGGCGCTGTCGGCGGCGCTGTCGGCCACGGTGGGTCTGGGCAACATCGCCGGGGTGGCCATCGCCGTCTCCCTCGGAGGGCCGGGAGCGGTGTTCTGGATGTGGATGACCGGGATCGTCGGTATGGCGCTCAAACTGACCGAGGTCACCCAGGCGATGCTCTACCGCAATCTCGACCAGCCGTCGGACCCGCACGGCGGCGCCATGTGGGTGGCGAGCCGGGGTCTGGCGGCCATCGATCCGCGGTTGCGCGGGGTCGGCGTCGCTATCGGCGGCATCTTCTGCGTCACCCTGCTCGTCTCCACCGTCACCGGCGGCAACATGTTCCAGGCGTGGAACGTGGCCGACATCACCGAGCAGTACTTCGGGGTCCCGGCGCTGGCCACCGGCGCGGTCCTCACCGTGCTCACCGCGATGGTCATTCTCGGCGGCATCCAACGGATCGGCACGGTGGCCGGCCGGTTGGTGCCGTTCATGTGCGGGGCCTACCTGCTGGCGGGTCTGACGGTGCTCGTCATGCGGATCGATCTCATCCCCGGGGTTCTGCGTGACATTGTGACCTCGGCGTTCTCGCCGAACGAGGCCGCCGGCGCCTTCCTCGGCGGCGCCTTCGGTTGGGCCTTCCTGATCGGCATGCGGCGCTCGCTCTTCTCCAACGAGGCCGGGCAGGGCTCGGCCCCGATCGCCCACTCGGCCGCCCGCACCGACGAACCGGTGCGCGAGGGCGTCGTCTCCGGTCTCGAGCCGTTTATCGACACCATCGTCGTCTGCACGCTCACCGCACTGGTCATTCTCGTCAGCGGGGTCTGGAACCGGGCGCCCGATCTGATCTTCGAGGACGGCGGCGTCCCGGCGGTGGTCGCCGCCGACGTGGCTGGGAGCTGGACCTTGGCGCCGTTGCCGATCGCCGAGTCGCTTCGGGGGCAGTGGCAGCCCGGCCATCAGGTCTTCGCCGTGCTCGCAGCCGACCCCGACCCGCGCCGGGGCAGCGACCGCCACCGGTTGTCGGGAGTGGTCGGCGAACACCAGGGACGCCTGGTGATCGATTGGTCCACCCTCGTCGGCGCCGACCGCCCGTCCCTCGCCGAGCCGGGCGTGTACCACGATTACAAGGGGGCGACCCTGACCGCCAAGGCCTTCGACTCGGTGCTGCCGTACCTCGGCGTGGCGGTGGTCCCGGCGGTGGCGTGGCTCTTCGCCTTTTCGACGATGATTTCGTGGAGCTACTACGGCGAGCAGGGCACCATCTTTCTTTTCGGTTCGCGATCGGTCACCCCCTACCGCGCGATCTACTGTCTGCTCATCCTGGTCGCCACCTCACCGCTGATCCGGACCGAGGCCGAGCTCGACACCATCTCGTCGCTCGGGACCGGGCTGATGTTGTGGGCCAACATCCCGATCATGCTCATCTTCGGCGCCCGGGCCATGCGGGCGTACCGCGACTACATGGCGAAGCTTCGGGCCGGCGAATTCGACCATCGACGGACCCCTCCGGGGTGACGCGACCGCGGCGGCGACCGGGGACGCGGGCCGCGGTTTCGGCGCCGCTCAGCTCGACCTGCCCCTGTCCTTGCGCCGGCTGCGCTCCTCCTCGCGTCGGCGGCGGCGGCGTTCGCGGCCGGTCTCGGTGCGCGTGCCGGGCGCGGGCGCGGGCAACTTCCATGACGCCGGGTCCTGGTTGTAGTACTCCGACAGCACCCGGTAGAGATTCGGGTGGTGCTCCCGCAGATACGCGCCACGCTCGAAGAACGACTCGGTGGCCACCGCGAAGAACTCGGCCTCGTCCTCGGCGCCGTACTCGTCGAGGGCCTTGACCCTGCGGCCGCGTTCGATCTCCTCGCAGAAGGCCTCGTGGGCGTCGAGGAACGCCTCCATCCAACGCTCGTTCTCGGCCCGCAGCTCGGCGCTGCCCAGGGTCGGCCGGTCAACCGCGTCGAGCAGGTCGAGCTGGTGGGCGAGCTCGTGGAGCACCAGGTTGCGGCCGTGCAGGGTGCGCCCATCGGTGAGCACCTGCTGCCAGGAAAGAACCACCGTGCCCCACTCCCACGCCTCGCCCTCGCGCTCGTCGAGCTCCTCGGTGACGATGCCGGCCTCGTCCTCCCAGAGATCCGGCGCCCGGTAGGCGGTGGGGTAGACGAGGATCGAGCGGACGTGGTCGTAGGCGTCCACCGACCGGCCGAGGGTCAGGACGCACGCCTGGGCTGCGATGACCGCGCACATCGGCGGGGTGAGCTCGATGCCGCCGCACGGCTCCCAGTAGCGTTCGGCGATGAACAGCCGCGCGTCGTCCAGGAGCCGGGGCCTCTGCGAATCGGGCACCGCCCGCCACAGGGCGACCTCCCGCTCGATGGCCTGCAGCCACTCATCGGGGAAGGGCGCCGCCAGAATCCGCGCCCGCTTCCGTTTGCGCCACCACCCCAGCATCGCACCTCCGGCCACCATGCTACGCGAGACCGAGGGCCGGGGCGTCTATTCGGCGGTGAAGGACAGAGACCGACCGGAAAGCGCTCCGCGCCGGTGGCGGTAGAGTTCATCCGGGTCGGTGCCGGCACGGTGTCAATGTGAACTTGAACCGGGGAGATCGGCGACCCGGTATCCCGTCACCCTTCCGACTCTCGCTCTCCGACCAGCGCAAAGATCCTCTGCGGCGCGTCGAATCCTGCGGTCCTCCTCGACCCGAGATCCGTGAACTCGAAGGCGCCCGCGGCCATGAGGCGGGTATCGGGGCAGACGATGATCGGTCCCGTGGTTTCGTCCACGAGCTTCTCGAGGCGAAACGCGAGGACGACCGACTCGCCGACCATGGACAGCGCGAGGATGTTCTCCCCGCCATAGCCGGAAATCGCAACCAACCCGGTCGTGAGCGCCCAATCCATCTCGAGAGGGAAACCCTCCACCGCCCACACCGATGGATCTCGGGCCAGCTCGTCGGACAGACGGTGAAGGTCGAGAGCCGCCCTGCACGCCTCCGCGGCGTGGTTCATCGTCGAGCCCTGTTCCCAGAAAGCGAAGAGCGCGTCACCCTGGAACTCCTTGAGCGTTCCGCCATGCGCCACGACCGCCTTCTCGAGCGCTGCGAAGACGCGGGCCACGGACTCCTGCAGAACGGACGGGGGCGCCGTTCGGACGATGGTCGTAAAGTTCCGGATATCTCCCACCAGCACGGTCACCACGGTGGTGTTGGCCAGACCCAGGGTCTGAGTTCCGGAGATCTCCGCCGCGTCGACGGCCACCGTCTCCTCACCGTCAAGCCGTAATCTCAGTTTCTGCCCGACCGACAGAACCTGCCCCACCTTGAGCTCGGTCTTCGAGTTCGGAGACAGGCGCCGGCCGTCGATCCGCGTCCCGTTGCGGGAGGTGTCGCGGACAAAACACGTGCCGTCGCGGTCCTGGGTGATGACACAGTGGCGTGAGGAGACCGTCGGGTCCTTGACCTGGAGCATCCCGACCGGGTGGCGGCCCTCGTGATAGCGGCCGATCTCCATCCGATCGTGGAACTGGTAGTTCGCACCGTCACCGACCACGTCGACGAGCCGCTTGCTCGGGTAGTCCGAGGGTGGCGATGGTCGATATCTCGCGAGTGTGCCTTCTTTGCCCAACGATCCACCTCTGGTTGTACTCCGACGTCATGGTAGAGTCTATCTCATAACTTGAACAGGAATCGAAACACGGGGCCCGGCATGAAATCGACAGGAAAAAAGCCAAGCAAAAAAACATGGCCCGGGATCGCCATCGTGCTCGGCTTGTTGTCGCTGAACCCGATTGTCGTGGGCGCCGCAGATCCGGCGTCCGACTTTCGATTCGATCCCGTCGAGCACTGGGCGGCAAGGGTCCTCACCTGGGTCCTCATCGCGGCGGTGGTTCTCGTCAGCTACGCACTGTTCGCCGTCCTCAGGGGCGAGCTCAACGGCGTTGCGGGGAGATCGATCATGGCGGCCGGGGTCGTGGTCCTGCCTCTGTTCTCGGTGGCCACCGGGATGCTCCTCGTGTTCGTCCGGGCGGGAAGCGTCGAGTTCTGCGCCTCCTGCCACCACGTCATGCAGGCCTACGCCGACGACATGAAGGATCCCGACGGAACCGGGATCGCAGCGGTTCACTTCGCGAACCAGTACATCCCGGGCAACCAGTGCTACGAGTGTCACACGTCGTATGGGTTGTTCGGCACGGTCGAGGCCAAGCTGCACGGGATCGGCGAGGTCTATCGCTACTACACCCACACCTACCGGCAGCCGATTGAAATGTGGCAACCCTACAGCAACGGGGATTGCCTGAAGTGTCACGCCAATTCGATCAAGTGGCTGTCGATCGACGCCCACACCGACGAGGACATGAAAGAGCAGCTTTTCGACGACCGCACGTCATGCATGAGCTGTCACGACCCGGGGCACAACGTTCGAGACACACCCGCGAAGGCGTCCTCGTGAGCCGTCGCATCTCCGCTCACGAGCGATCTTCACGGACGATCCGTACTCTCTCGATCGTGTCGCTCGTCCTCACCCTCGTGGCGATGCTGTCGGGACTGCTCTTTGTCCACCGGACAACCGGGGGCACGCTGTTCCTGTTCTCGTTCGTGGCGCCGATCTTCGTCCTCTCTGCCATCACGGTCTGGGCGGTGGCCCAGATTCTCGAGTTCCGGCAGCGTCACAAGCTGTTCGTGATCGAGACCTACCCCGCCGGTTGGACGGTCTTTCGTCAGGGCGATCCCGCCGACTCGGCCTACTTCATCCGCAGCGGGGAGGTCGAGGTCGTCGATGAAAACTCCGGTTCGGTCATCAGGTCTCTCGGATCGGGCGACTACTTCGGCGAGATCGCCCTGATTGCCGACGCCCCGCGCAGCGCGACGATCCGCACGGTGTCGAAGGTGGAGGTGGCGGTCCTCGGCAAGCGGAACTTCCTGAACATGATGCGGCTGCTGCCGACCACCGAGGAGGCGATTCTCCACACGGTCCAGGAGCGCGCAACCCACGACGCCAGGACGAACGAGCCCCCCCGCCCCAACGCTTGAGGGTCGCCGAGACCCCCTCTGTGACACTGTCGTGACCGTGGTCACAACGGTTGCACGTTTGCGGAAATGTTCACATAAAACAACTTGACATTGAATTGCCACGATCCGACAGTCGGTTTCAGACTAGTAATGGTTACTGATTCGACTGACAGGAGGGCACGCGACATGATCGAAACACCCGACCGTTGCCATCGCCGACCCGCACCATCCTCCGCCACCGCTCCGACGCGGCCGAACCGGTTCGCCGCTCGACTCGGCGGCCGCCTCCCGTCCACGATCGCCACAACCGCGGCGATCGCCATTGTCCTCGTGATGGCCGCTCCCGCGGCCGTCGCCCAGGGCGGCGGCTACACCCTGGTCGGCTGGAACGACCTCGGCATGCACTGCATGGACGCCGATTACTCGGTGTTCAGTATCCTTCCCCCCTATAACAACATCCACGCCCAGCTCATCGATCCCAACGGCAATCTCGTCACCAACCCCGCGGGCATCACCGTCACCTATGAGGCGGTCGCCGACCCCAGCGGTTCGATCAACGTATCGTCGATCAGCAAGACCAACTTCTGGGACTGGGTGGCGCAGCTCTTCGGCGTCTCGCCCGCCCCGGATCTGGGTCTCGCGGGCAGTGCCATGCCGGGGGCGGTCAACACCCCCCAACCCATGCACTTCGACCCGGGCTTTGTCTGGTTCACGGCCGAGGGCATTCCGATCACTCCCTACGATGACGCCGGCGGCAAGAACTACTACCCGACGATGCGCCTGGTCGCCCGGAACTCGTCCGGCGCCATTCTCGCGACGACACGGATCGTGCTGCCGGTGTCCGACGAGATGACCTGCACCTCGTGCCACGGTTCGGGCTCCGGGCCCGCGGCCATGCCGAGCGGCGGATGGATCAACCATCCCGATCCCGAGCTCGACTACCGTTACAACGTGCTCCTCCTCCATGACGATCTTCAGGCCGGAGATCCCGGCTACAGTGCGGCCCTGGCGGCAACCGGGTACAACCCGGCCGGCCTGTACGCAACCGTCGAAGCAGACAACACGCCGGTCCTGTGCGATGCCTGCCATGCGTCGAATGCACTGCCCGGCACGGGTCAGCCTGGAGTTCCGCCGCTCACCGAGGCGGTCCACACCCTGCACGCCGGGGTCGTCGATCCGGCCAACGGCATGACCCTCAATGCGTCGGCCAACCGCACCGCGTGCTACACCTGCCACCCGGGCTCGGAAACCCGCTGCCTGCGCGGCGCGATGGGCAATGCGGTGGCCGCCAACGGCGACCTCGCCATGCAGTGCCAGAGCTGCCACGGCAGCATGAGCCGGGTCGGCGCGGCCGGCCGCGCCGGTTGGTTCGAGCAGCCGAACTGTCAAGGCTGCCACACCGGCACCGCGACCGACAACAACGGTCAGATCCGCTATCTCTCGGTGTTCGACGACTTCGGTGAGCCGAGGGTCGCGGTCAACAGCACCTTCGCGACCAACCCCGACACCCCCCTGCCGGGCGTGTCGCTCTACCGGTTTTCCACCGGCCACGGCGGGCTGCAGTGCGAAGCGTGCCACGGCTCGACCCACGCAATCTATCCTTCGAGCCACCTCAACGACAATCTGCAGAACATCGACCAGCAGGGCCACGCTGGAACCCTGTCGGACTGCGCCAGCTGCCACGGCAACCAACCCGAAACCGTGACCGGCGGGCCCCACGGCATGCATCCGGTCGGCAACGAGTGGCTCGACCACCATGAGGATGCAGCCGAACACAACCCGGGTCAGTGCCGAACCTGCCATGGCGCCGACTACCGCGGGACCGTTCTTTCACGAGCGCTCGGCGACCGGATCGTCGACACCGAATGGGGCACCAGGACCTTCTGGCAGGGCTTCCAGATCGGTTGCTACACCTGTCACCTCGGCCCGAATAACGACCATCGAAATCCGAACCGCGCCGCGGTGGTCAACGATGTCTCGGCATCGACGGACGACGGCGTGCCGGTGGCGATCCCACTCTCCGCCAGCGACGCCGATGGTGACAGTCTGACGCTGCGAGTGGTGTCGCAACCGGCCAACGGCACCGTCGGTCTCGACGGCGGTGTCGCAACCTTTTACCCGTTCGCCGGTTTCACCGGTCAGGACGCCTTCACCTACGCCGCGTGGGACGGCTCGACCGATTCCAACCTCGCCACCGGGAGCCTCACCGTGAGCGGTGGTGGTGGTGGCGGCGGCGGCGGTGGCGGCGGCGGTGGCGGTGGCGGCGGCTCGTGCACGATCGGCTGCAGCGCGACGGTGGCCGCGACCGGGGAGATCGGCAGCCCGGTGTCGTTCGCCGGCGACGCCACTTTCAGCGACTGT
>JAHECW010000172.1 GCA_024641545.1 Acidobacteriota bacterium | reverse complement strand
GCCACCGGCATCGCCGCCGACGACTCGGATGGTCAAACACAGCTCGTGGTCGCCGTACAGCGTCCCTGAGGCGCCGGTACCGTCGATGTCGGTCCACCATGTTCGCGACTGCAAGGGGCTGAACTGCGCCCGCGACAGAACGGCCGTCGCCTGGCTGCTCGGGGTGTTGGAGTCGTCGGGGTTGGCCCCGTTGTTGCCGCCCCAGTAATGCTGCGAGTCGGCCGTTCCGCCAAGGGAGTACCAATCGATGCGCCAGTTCGAACCGGTCTTCACCCAGTCGAACCATGTCGAGGTGATCTCGGCGCCGTAGATGGTTCCGTTGTTGACATCCGCCGAGAAGAAGCCGTTGGCGCCGAGGGTGAGCGGACCGATTCCGATCTGCGTGCAGTCAGCCGGAACCGGGGTCGGAGTGGAGGTCGGGGTCGAGGTTGGGGTCGGGGTTGGGTTTCCGGTATAGGACGCGCAGATACCGGGGCAGGTGGTGTTGTAGACATCATCGAACTCGACATCCACGCAGACCTCGTAGTCGCCGAACCAGTCTGTCTGGTAGGGGCCGTCAAGATCCGACGCCCACCAACGGGACGAGTTTGAGCTCACTATCGCGTTGGAGGCGATCCAAGATGTGTCCCCCCTGGCTGCGGAACACGGTGTCGAATTGCAGTCCGGAGACGAGCCGTTGGGCCCGCCCCAGTACAGGCTCGAGTCGTTGTTGAGGGCGAACCAGTCGACAGTGGTACCAGGATCATACTGGAACCAGTCAAAGTTGGTCACGATCACCTCGGCGTCATAGAGCGGCGAGTCGTTGACCAATTCGGCACGAATGTAGTAGCTGTACGGGTTGAGGCCGCCCGCGAAGTGAATATCCGAGCAATTGCCCGGAATCGGAGTCGGGGTGTTCGTCGGGGTAAAGGTCGGCGTGGCGGTCGGCGTGTTGGTCGGCGTGAAGGTCGGGGTCGGGGTCGCCGGCAGCGCACAGACGCGCGATTTCCGCTCTTCCACCATGTTGACCCGCATAAGCCAGTCGAAGCTCTCATCGCCGTCGTAGTCGGCGTCGTCCGCGGTCGCCCCGAGATCGTAGTTTTCGGCCCCGGGGTTGGGGTCGGCGATCTGCCGGTTGCCCGACATGTTCCCCGAGGTGTCCTCGCCGATCGGGTGGTTGGCCGCGCCCGAGACGGTGGTCGGAACCTCGAGGTGGGCGCGCCGGACCCACTGGGTGACCTCCCTGGCGGGCACATTGAGGACGCTCCAGCTGCCGCGGCAGCCGTCGTCGGTGCCGCCGGCGTCGGGGGCGGTCGCCGGGTCGCAGTTGACGAAGCTCGATGTCCAGGTGTGCGACACGGTGGCGCCGAACCTGTCGAGCGAGGTGTAGAAGGGGAAGACCCGGAGCCCGCAGTCCTTCCCGAGACCGTCGATATCGTTGGTCTCGCAGTTGCGCATGAGATAGATGGGCAGGAGGGCGTACGGGTTCCAGGGGTGGAACTCCGGCGCCAGGATCGGGCCGTAGCGCTCGAAAGGGGGAACGTAGCCGGTGCCGGCGGGGTCGGGGTCGAAGTAGGGGTTGTAGCCGAAGAGCATGCCGCGCGCGTAGTCCGCCGGGTTGGTCATCGGCAGCGCCGCGGTCGCCCCGTTGTAGGTCTTCTCCGCCCAACCGATGCGGTAGGCGTAGTTGGATTCGAGGAAACCGAACCGATCGGCGGTCAGGGCCTGATAGGTCCAGTGCTCCGCCGGAAACGGGTTGACGATGTTGCTGCCCGCGTCCCTCGGCAGCTCGTACTGATACCCGGAGAGGGCGAAGTTGGCATCGCTGACGCTCTGGAGGAAGTTCCGGAGCACCGCCTTGGCGATGCCCATGCGCGAACGCGGGTCGTCGCCGGCGCCCGGCAGCATGCCCGAGTTCAGGTTGGTCGGGCCCTGGCCCGCGGAGAACTCGGGCGCCACCTCGGAGGTCCCCATCATCGAGGTCGAGGTGTCGAGGAGGATCAGGATGTTGGGCTTGGCCGCGCGTTCGCGGAGGAAGTCGCGGTCATCGGCGGCAGCGGTCGCGGCGACGAGCGCCACGACGGCGACCGCGATCATCCAGCTTCTGGTTGGTTGAGTCTTCATCGCTGCCCCCTCAGTAACACGTCATCGCCGGAAACACGTTTTCATCCAGGATCGGTTGGATCGTCACATCCTGGGTGATGGCCGCCTGGGTGAGACCGACAAGGAGGCCGGCGTCCCGGGTTGCGGCGCTGCGGAAGAAGAAGTGTCGGGCGAGCCATTCGGTGCCGAAGTACTGGCCGGTTGTCAGATCCATGGCCCACGACGGCGGCTGGAGCTCGCAGACATCCGACACCGTGACGTTGTATTGACCCGTCAACATCCCGGGAAGGCCGGTGTCGTCGGCGAGGATGAAGCTCCCCATCCCCACCGCGCCGCTGGACAGGGTGGCGATCTCCGCCTGGGCGCCGGCGTCGGCGGCATAGAGCGCGCGGACGACCCAGCGGTCGGTCCCCGCCGCCTGCATCCCGAGCGAGGTCTGGAGAAGCAGCCCGAGACCGAGGAACGCGAGGATGAGGGAGACCATGATGGCGATGATGATCGCCGCCCCCCGCTCACGGTCGGACCCGGCTGCGGCGTTCTTGGCTCTGACGTCGTGATCCATATTGTTCCTCATTACAAGAAGTTCCTCAGCGCCACCGCGACCTCCATCCGCCGCCACTTGGCGTGGCGCGGACCGGAGGCGCCGGCGATCGGCGCGGTCATGTTGCCGGCGCCGGCGAAGGTCCTCGCCGGCTCGGTCCAGTCCGGGATTTCGAACGGGGTCCGTCCGAGCACCGTCAACCGCATGGCCACCACCCCGTTGCCCTGGAGCGCATCGGCGAGGGTCGGCGAGGCGTCCCACTCGGTGAGCGGGTTGAGAAAGGTGTCGCTGTCGGCGTCGATCCCGAGCTCGACCTGGAGATTGCCGATGTTGACCGCCACCGGCTGCGGGCCGTTGCCCGACGCGACATCGCGCTGCGCCAGCCGGCGCAGGACCATGTTGGTGTCGACATAGTAGGCGTAGGCCTCGAGGATCCCCGCGCGCGAGGCGTTCTGCCAGACGGGGTCGCCGCTGGTGACCGGGGAACCGTCGAAATTGAGCCCGTCCCACGCCGCGTCCGCGCCGTAGGTCAGGACGATCTGCCGGTTGGGCGCGGTGCCGACGACACCGGTGCTGTTGCTGATCACCCCGACGATGTACTGGCCGTTGATGAACAGGCTGGGGCCGACCTGGGTCGGTCCCTCGCTGGTCGAGATGATGAGACCGCGGTTTTGAAAGACGTTGCCGAGGCTGGCGTAGGGGTTGAGATCGTTGATCGTCCGCTCCGTCGAGAGACCCGGGTTGACGGTCTCGCGGATGGTGACGGTGAGCCCGGTCGGGTTGACGTCCGCCTCGGAGATGAAGAACGGCGCCACATCGAAGAAACCGCGCAGGACGAGGACATCGCTGTCCGGCATGTTGTCGAGGGTCGCGCCGAAGATGGAGAAGTTGGTGGCGACGTTGTCGTGGACCTCGCCCGCGACCCAGGCGTTGCCGCCGGTGCCGCGCGCGAAGGGCATGATCGACCCGCCCATCATCCGGGCGGTGCGCATGAGGTGGTAGGTGGCGTAGCGGACGTTTTCCTGGGTGTCGGCGAGGGCGGCCTCGATCTTCGAGACCCGGGTCGAGTTGTCGAGCAGGTTCAGAAGGCCGATCATCAGAATCGTGAAGATCGCGATCGCCACCAACATCTCGATGAGGGTGAAGCCGGCGCCGGCCGAGCGATGGGTTGCGGGTTGCATCGTCATCCCGCCACCTTCAACGCGCTGACCACCAGCTCGCGCCGGCCCTGGAGGTTCTCGGCGGTGGAGCGCACCCGCACGGTGATCCGCTTGACGTTGCCGGGCGTGACCCCGGTCGGTAGGGTCCAGACCCCGAGATCAGCCCAGCCGTTGATGCTGAAATCGGTGACCGAGTAGGTGGCGGTGAAGTTGATGTTGGAGTAGGTGGCGCTCTGCGGGATCCAGGTCCTGCCGGTCGTCTCGACGAGGGTGGGATCGGTGAACGGCCGGGCGCGGAGCTCTTCGAGCACGAACCGGGCCTGCGACGCCAGTCGGGCGTAGTCGTAACCCGAGGCGTTGACCACCATGGCGTGCGAGAACATCCCGGCGACACCGAGGGAGACGATGGCCAGGATGAGCAGCGCCATCAGCACCTCGACCAGGGTGAAGCCGTCTTCGGACCGTGGGCTGAGCTTGATCGACATCAGTAGTACTCCCAATAGGCGAAGTTCCCGTCGAAGGCGCTCGTGCTCGGGTTCCACATCCGGGTTTGGACGGTGCCGGCGCCGCCGAAGACCGAAATCTCGAAGGTGTTCCACTTCCTGGAGTCGTACCAGACAAAGTACTCGAAGGCGCCCTGGCCGATCCCGGCCTGGTTCGCGGCCTCGGCGAGCGCCATTCCGTTGGGCAGGTAGACAAACCCGCGCGCGGTTCCGCCGCCGGCGGAGTTGAGCACATACATGGGATGGAGGGACGAGACCTCGAAGCTCCACTCGTCGGCGTTGCGGATCTGCCACTGGCCGACGACCTCGTCGCCGGCGTCTTCGATCTCGTTGGCGTTGGCGTCGAGCCACGCCCGGAACCCGGTGAGCCGCTGGCGGCTGTCATCGGCGAGGACCCGCAGGCAGACGTTGTTGCCGCGCTTGATGGCGTTGATGCGGGAGACCGCGGCCGCCTGCTGAAAGGTCCGCACCACATCGAGCATGCTCGCGCGCATCTTGGCGCGCCGCATGCTGGGAATGCTGACCGCGGCGATGATGCCGATGATCCCGACCACGACCAGGGCCTCCACCAGGGTGTAGCCCGCCTGTCGGTACGCGCGTCGTCGCATCTTCCGTCCTCCTCGCACCGGATCTACCCATTGCATCTTCTCCAGCATGCGAGCCCTACCGTCAAGGGTCAAGGGGCTACGTCACACCTTCAAAGAGCTTTGACAAAGGGCGGCGGCCTGAAAACGGATGTTTTCAGACCGAATTCTTAATTTTGAATTCTCAATTCTTAATTTTCCATCGCACCGTTCCTGGCTGCGCCCTCCGTCCCCTGATACGGCTTGCGATGCAATCAAGAATGAAAAATTGAGAGTTGAGAATTATCGAACATCAAAAATCCAAACCCGGCCGTTGCTGTCGCCGATGTAGAGGGCGCCGGCGGCGGCGGCGAGGCCGGTCGGGATGATCCCGTCCGCGCCGAGCTCGAGCCGCCGCGCCGCGTCACCCTCGATCACCCAGAGGGAGGCCGACGGCGTGTCGCTGACCAGCATCCGGCCGTCGTCGAGGACGGCGATCTGGGGCCGTGAGTAGAAATCCTGCCAGGCGTCTTCGAGCTCGATGAGCTTGACGACCGCGCCCGACCGGTCGAGGATCTGGACCCGGTGATTTCCGGTGTCGCAGACGACGAGCCGGTCGCTGCCGAGCCAGGTGAGACCCACCGGTTCTGAAAACCGTCCCGGTTCCTCGCCGCCCCCGCCGAGCACCCGGATCGAGAATTCCGTCCCCCGGCCGGGTTCGTACAGCACCACCCGCTTGTTGCCGGTGTCGGTGACCGCGATGGCGCCGTCCGGCGCCACCGCGACGCCGCGCGGGCCGAACCACCCACCCTCGGGCGCCGGCACCACGCTGACCCCTTCGTCCCCCGGCCTGAACAGCAGCAACCGGTGGTTCCAGGTGTCGGCGACGACCATGACCCCGGCCGGCGCCCAGGCGACGCCTTCGGGCCGGTCCATGGATTCGACCGGACCCTCCTCGAGGGAGCGGCCCTCGTCGTCGAAGAACACGACCCGGTCGAGTCCGACATCGGCGACCGCGAGCCGGCCGCTTTCGTCGACCGCGAGACCGCGGGGGTCGGAGAGCCAGCCCTCGCCGACGAGCCGGGCGTGGTTGAATCCGAGCCCGGTGGCCAGGACCTCCGGCACCTCGGCCGCGTACGCCGCCGGCGCCGCCTCGCTCAGGCGGCGGAAGACGATGATGTCCGTCGATCCCACCGCTGAGAACGGCACCCGGGTCGTCAGCCAGCGCAGAACCGAACCGAAGCTCGCCCGCGCGGGCTCGAGCACCCACCACGCCCGCAGCGGGATCCGCTCGCCGCGGTACATGGGTCCGAGGAGCTTCTTGAAGCGTTCCTCGTCCTCGGCCTCGCAGACCACCAGCGGCGGTCGAAGATCGGGGCGCGGCTCGGACCACCAGGTCGGGGTCTGACGCCAGTACCAGGTCAACGGCCAACCGCCGGTCCCCGCCACCGCCGCCACCGTCGTGTGACCCGCTGCGGCCAACGCCACCCCTTCGCGCGCGAGCGCGGCGGTTTCGGGGCAGGTCTGGACATAAACGATCATCTCGCAGCGCTCGCGGTTGGGCGAGATCTCGTCGTTGACGAAGTTGGCGGAAGCGCAGACCGCGGCGGTGGCCGCGAGGGCGGCGCCGGCGAGCGTCCGGCTCCACCAGCGGCCGTGCGGCCCGAAGGTCCTCGCCATCTGGAGACCGGCGAGGGGGAGAAAGGCCCAGACCTGGTGGACGCCGAGCCACGGCACCTTTTCGCCGAGGTAGGCGTACATTCCGATCGAGGCGAGCCCGAAGAGCACGAGCGCCTCTTCGAAGAGGCGTTTGCGTCGGCCGCGGCGAACCGCCCAGGCCACGCCGGCCGCGATGGGCAGAAACTCGTAGGCCGCGAGGCGCGGGAGGTGATACCACGGCGGCCCGGCCACCCGCTGCATGTTGTGCTGGCCCCACCAGTAGCCGATGGCCTTCTTGGGAAAGAGCCAGTCTTCCGGGAAGTGGAACCCGACGGTGAAGAGCGGGACGACCACCACCACCGAGACCGCCACCGCCATGAGAACGCCCCAGCGCCGTTCCCACAACCAGCTCAAGGTCTGCGGAATCGTTCGTTGAAGTCCGTAGATCGCGGCCAGGATCCCCCACACCAGCACCACCAGCGCACCGGTGACGTAGGCGTTCTCCTTGGTCGCGAAGGCGAGGCCGACAAAGAGGCCGAACCACGCCCAGGCGGCATCGCTGCCGCGCGCGGCGCGCCACGCCGCGACCCCGGCCGCCGAGGCGAGGAGCATCTCGAGCACGTCCATGCGCAGGAAGCGTCCGTAATACAGGGTGATGGGCGAGATGGTGGCGAGCAAGCCGGTCCACCACGCAGCTCGAGCTCCGAGGGGCCGGCGGAGGCTGAACGCCACCGCGATCAGGAGAATGCCGGCAAGAGCCACCGGGAGCCGCGCCGTGAAATCCGAATCACCGAGCGTCGCGAACGTGCCGGCAACCAGGTAGTAGAGAAACGGGCCGTGATAGGTCGGGTCGTAGCGGTAGATCCCGTTCTTCAGCAGGTTGTAGGACGAGTGGGCGTGGATCGCCTCGTCGTGGTGGTAGGCGCGCTCGCCGAGCCCCCAGAGGTGCACCCCGACCGAGAAAACCACCAGGACGAGCCACGGTCCCCAGCGGCGCAGCCACCCGGCTCCTCGGCGTCCGGCATCGTCAGCCATGGACTCAGTGTACCCCGCCGAAACAGCGGAGAAACCCTCGCCTCGGGCGGTCACGCGGATCGATCCCGATGACCGAGCGCCAGGAGTCTCTCGACGACATCGGAGGGGGACTCGGGAGAACCCGGATCCTCGATCAGCACAACCGCCGTCTCGAGCCGGGTCGCCCAGTCGCGGGCGAGCCGGTCGTCGGAACGCACGACCACCGCCGACGGCGGCCAGGACGCGACGATCTTCTCGGCGAGGCCGGCGTTCGGTGCGTGACGGACATCGAACCCGGCCATGGCCATGGCCTCGAGAAAGCGAACCGCGAGCTTGCCGTCGGCCTCGACCAGCACGACCCGCGGTCCGGTCGCATGGTCCCGCGCCTCCCCGGCGTCGTGCAGCGTTTCGAGCTCACCGATGTCACCCGGCGGCAGACGGACGACAAAACGGGCGCCGGCACCGGACCCCGAAACCAGTTCGACATCGCCGCCGTGGGCCGACGCGATGGCGTAGACCACCGCCAGCCCGAGACCGGCGCCCCGGCCCTTGCGACGCAGGGTGAAAAACGGCTCGAAGAGCCGGTCGCGATGCTCCTCGGCGATCCCCGGCCCGGTGTCGATGACCTCGAGGATCGCCCGACCGCCGCGTCGCGCCACCACGATGGTGATCTTCCCCCCGTCGTCGGCCACGGCGTCGCGCGCGTTGACCACCAGGTTGAGGATCAGGCGGCGCAGGGCCACCGGGTTGCCGACCACGGGGATGACCGACCCTGCGCTCGAGATCTCGAGCTCGATCCCGGCCGGGAGCAGGTGATTGAGCACCGCCTTTTGATCTCTCACCAACGCCGCCAGATCAAAGGTGCGCGGCGGCAGGCTGTCCTCCGATCTGGCGAAGATCAGCAGCTCGCCGACCACCTCGCTGCCCTGCTCGGCAAGATCGCGGATCGCGGCGGCCGCCTCGCCGGCCGTGGCCGGATCACCCTCGATCAGGCGGACGTGGAGCAGGACCGCGGCGAGGAGGTTGTTGAAATCATGCGCGACGCCACTCGCCAGGGTCGCCACCGCCTGCATCTTGTCGGCCTCGCGCAGACGCGCCTCGGCGCTCACCGTCTCGGTCACATCGCGGACGACGAGAATGGCGTGGTGGAGATCTCGAGGACGACTGAGATTGCACTCGAGCAGACGATCGAGGCTGGTGGTCCGCCACCCCGCCTCCTTCGGCCCCCGTTCGAGAAGTTCCCTGGCGAGGGTCGGAAGGTGGGGCGCCAGCGCCCGGTTGGCGACCACGATCTCGCCCTCGGGATCGACCAGCGCGACGCCGTCGATCATGGCGTCGAAGGTTCGCTGCCAGCGTTGCCCGAGCCGGCGGACACGATCGGTGAGATCGTGGATGGCGGCCATGAATCCGTCGGCCTCACCCGAGCTCCGCAGATGGAGCTCGACCTCGGCGAGGTCGCCGTCGGGGAGCCGCCAGCGGGCCTCCACCAGACCCTCGCCAACCGCCGACACCGAGCCCGTCAGCGCGGTCAACGGATCGCCATCGGGACCGATGACGAAGTCCTGCACCCGACGTCCCGCCGCGGCTTCCGGCTCGACACCGAGAAAGGGGACCGCCGCCGGGTTCGCGCCCCGGATCCGGAGCTCGGGATCGAGCTCGAGGAGCGGGGTCGGCGATGACGAGAAGAGCTCGCGGTACCGGCGCTCGCTGGCGGCGAGAGATTGCTGCTGTTGCGAAAGCCGCCGGGTCATCTCGCGAAAGGCGACCACGAGCTCGGCGAGCTCGGCCGTCCCGCGGCCTTCATGCGCGATCTCGACCGGCACGCCCGGGTCGAAACTCCGCGACAGCTCGGCGAGCTCGCTGAGCGGCTGAACCACCCGCCCGACCATCCACAGACCGACCGTCATGGCGACGGCCAGGGCGAAAGCGAGGGCGATCACGAGGCGGACCGCCGCACCGGCGAGGTAGGACTGCATCCTCGCGCGCGAGATCATGAGGGTGACCTCGACCGCGGCGTTCCGGCCCCACGGCCCCGACGTCACTTCAACCCGGCGTTCGACCTCCAGGAACGATCCGCCGAGAGCCCTGACCTCGGTGAACGGCGGACCGTACCGCCAGAGAATCTCACCCCCGGTGGAGCGCACCTCACCGGCCGCGAGATCGGTCAGGGAGAGGATCGCGAGGTACTCGGGCGAGCCCCCGTCGCCGGCCGAAAGGGCGAGGAGACGGGCCAGGAGATCGCCCTGGACCTCGAGCTCCCAGGAGAGGACCCGCTGCTCATGCCACAGAACCAGGGCGCTGACGGTGATGATGGTGAGAACCAGCACGCCGAGCAGCCACAGGAGAAAGGTCCGTCCGAGGCTCAAGGGGCGGGACCGCGATCGCCGGCGGCCGGCGGCGGCACCGGGGTCAGTCGGCGCCCGAGGAGTCCTCACCCCACGCGCGGCGCCGGCTGTCAGAGATCCTCCTCATCCAGCTCCTCGAGGGCTTCGAGCGCGAGCTCGAAGTCCTTCAGCGGCACCTGGACCGTGAGATCGCCGTGGTGACGCGACGGGTCCGATGGATCGGCCGCGACCAACCGAACCGGCACCCCTCGTTGTCGCAACCGCGCGGCAACGGCGGTCGCGAGCCTCTCGTCGGTCGCTTCCTCGACCGTGATCCAGTCGGCAGCGGCGGGGTCTGTCGGCATGGCTGCTCCTCGCCCGGTCGGCCGACGATCAGTAGTCGAAGAAGTCGCCCTCGAAGACATCGGAGAGCTGACGCATCATCGCCGCCGACAGACCGGCGGTGATTCCGGACATGATCATCGCGCCCTTGGTCCGTCCAACGAGGTATCCGACCAGGCCGACAGCGAGCACCGATCCGACCGGGTGTCGGCGCACCGTGTCGCGCCAGTCGATGGAATTCGGCACCAGCGAATCGAGGATCGAGTCCGCGTCGATCCGCCGCGCCACCTTCGCGGCCCCGGCGCCATCGTCGCCATCGTCGCCATCGTCGAATTCGTCATCGCCGTCGATGACGGAATCAAATTGGTCTTCCAGCGTCCGATCCATCACCGACTCCAGCTACTCACGCGGCCGCGCGACATAGCCGATGAGGAAACCCGCAGCCAGGGCGATGAGCACCGACTTTCCGGGGTTCTTCCGAATGTAATCGAGGACCTGGTCGCCCTTCTCCTTGAAATCCACCTCGGCGACGCGGTCGCGGACCTTGCCGTAGAGCTCTCGGGCGCGCTCGGCGAGGATCTCGTACTGGTCCTTGGCCTTGGCGTAGAGGACCTCGGCCTGCGCCCGGGTCCTGGCCGCCAGGCCGCCCATCTTCTCGCGCGCTTCGCCGAGGGCCTTGCGGGCGTCGTCGAGCGAGGAGCGGGCTTTTTCGGCCGCCACCACGGCGGTCTCCCGCGCCTTGCCAGCGGCGCCGTGGAGCGCAACCTTCGCGCTCTCCATGGATCGATGGGCCTTGGCCAACGACTCCTTGACTTCTTCCAGACCCTCTTCGGCCTGATCGGCTACCTGTTCGATGGCTTCATCGACACTGTCAGCAGTTTTTTCGGTCATCTTCGTCCTCCTCTGGTGTGGGACATCTCTATTCTACGTCGCGGCGCGGCGTGAGTCCAGTAGCCCCGGGCACACCGCGCGGTTTCCCCTCACCCGCGTCCGCGTCCGTTCCCGATCCCGATGCAGCGGCAGCGTCAGCACCAGCGGCCGGGACAGCGGCAGGGGCAGCGACAGCGCCCCGAGCACGCGGGAACAAACCTCCCCCGGGGCGTGCCGGGTTTGACAATGTGCCCCAGAAGCCTGCCGGCTCTGCGCCCCCTCCCGCACATTGTCATACCGGGC
>JAHECW010000025.1 GCA_024641545.1 Acidobacteriota bacterium | reverse complement strand
GCAGTTCCTCAACAAGTGGGGCTGCGAGGTCACCGCCTTCACCTCCACCGACGCCAAGGCCGACGAGGCACGGGAAATGGGTGCGCACCACGTGGTCAGCTCGCGTGACGCCGCCCAGCTCGGGGCCGTCGGCGGCAGCCTCGACTTCATTCTGTCCACGGTCAACGTCGACCTTGACTGGAACGCCTACCTCGCGGCGCTCGGCCCGCGCGGTCGACTTCACTCGGTCGGCGCGGTGCCGTCGCCTCTCCCGATCCCGGCCTTCACCCTGCTCGCCGGTCAGAAGAGCGTTTCAGGTTCACCGCTCGGTTCACCGGCGACCACCGCCACCATGCTCGAATTCTGCGCCCGCCACGGCATCGAGGCCCAGACCGAGCACTTCCCACTCAGCAGCGTCAACGATGCCATGGACCACCTGCGGGCGGGCAAGGCGCGCTACCGGATCGTGCTCGATAACGACTTCTCCGACAGCTGAGCCTGGTGAAGCATTCGGTTGCCGCAGTCTGACTTTCCGGTGATCTCGGCGGCTGGTAAGCTGCTCGATCTGTGAAGGTCGACTACCCGAAAATCATTCAGGGCGGAATGGGTGTCGCGATCTCGGATTGGCGTCTTGCGCGGACCGTTTCGATGCTCGGTCAACTCGGCGTGGTATCCGGTGTCGCCCTCGAGATCGTGATGATCAGACGCCTCCAGGACGGGGACGTCGGCGGCCACGTTCGCCGCGCATTGCAGGCTTTCCCGTTTCCCGACATGGCAAGACGTGCTCTGGAGAAGTTCTACATCGCCGGCGGCAAAGCCGACGGCAGACCCTATGCGACCATCCCGCTTCACAAAATGGTCGGGCCGAGAAAACTCCACGAGCTCTGCATCCTGGGTAATTTCGTGGAGGTTTTTCTGGCCCGCGACGGGCACGACCACGACGTCGGCATCAACTATCTGGAGAAGATCCAACTCCCCCACCTTCCGTCGATCTACGGCGCCATGTTGGCCGGTGCCGCCTACGTCATCATGGGCGCCGGGATTCCGACCATGATTCCCGGAGTGCTGGACGGCCTTTCTCGTCACGAGCCGGTTTCCTACGGCATCAGCATCGCCGGATCACGACCCGGCGACGACACCCTCGCGCGGTTTGTTCCGCGGGACTTCATGGAGGGTGACCACGCTCCGCTCGCCCGCCCGAGATTTCTCCCGATCATCGCGTCCAATGTACTGGCGGTGACCATGCTGCGGAGGTCCAACGGTACGGTCGACGGATTCGTCATCGAGGGTCCCACCGCCGGCGGCCACAACGCACCCCCTCGCGGCACGCTTCGGGTCAACGAACGCGATGAGCCGCTCTACGGCGACAAGGACGTGGTCGATCTCGAAAAAATCCGCGAACTGGGACTCCCGTTCTGGGTCGCCGGCGGCTGCGGGTCTGCCGAAAAGCTGCGTGAGGCGTTGGCGGCCGGCGGCGCCGGGATCCAGGTCGGAACCGCTTTCGCGCTCTGCGACGAATCCGGGCTCGCGGAGGAATACCGACGGGACCTGCTCCGCGAGGCGGCCGCCGGAATCGCCCGGGTGGTCACCGATCGCCGTGCCTCACCGACCGGCTTCCCATTCAAGGTGGCTCAGTTGGACGGCGGCCTGTCCGAAGAGAACACCTATCTTTCGCGCACCCGCATCTGTGATCTCGGTTATCTGCGCGAGGTGTATCGCAAGGATGACGGGAAGTACGGCTACCGGTGCGCCTCCGAACCCATCACCACCTACGTCGCCAAGGGTGGGACGGAGTCGGACACGACCGGTCGGAAGTGCATCTGCAATGCGCTGGTGGCCAACGCCGGCCACCCCCAGATCCGGAACGACGGCGCCGTCGAGAAATCGCTCCTCACCACGGGAGACGATCTCGCGGAGATTGCCCGTTTCATCCCGCCCGGACAGGTGTCGTACAGCGCCCGGAATGTCATCGACACCCTTCTCGCGATCGACACCTGATCGGTTTCATTCTCGACGACCGAACACTTCGCTGCAAAGGTCACTGAGCGGTCGCGGGATCGCCGGTGACCGCAGGCGTCGGCGTCGAAGGGTTGGTGGTTCCAGCTCCCGGGCGGCGTCGAGACGGCGCCCCCGCCGCCCGGAGTTCGGCGGTGCGGCCGAGAGATGGGGCTTCCTTTGTAAATTGCTCATTTGCGCAAAAATAGTCTTCCTTGTGGTCCCGGGTCACATTTTTTCCACCGCACATTCGCGAAGCTTTACCGGAGAAAATAAAGACATGCACCTCCGATCCAAGAAAGCGAGGCGGCCATGAAAATCAGCAATCCTCTCCGTACCGGCCTGATCGTCTGCGGATGTGTGCTCGTCGGGATCCCCGGAGCCGAGGCCTACGACCGGTGGAGCGTGAACGACGACGCGACAAACTGCGGCTACTGCCACGGCGACTTTCGGAACAACAGCTACGTGTCACCCGTGGACGGCCAGACCTGGGGCAACCTCCACAACATCCACCGGAACACCATGCTCAGCGGCGATTGCGCCACCTGCCACTACGGCGCGGGCGGCGACGAGTTCCCGGTGCTTTTGAACCTGTCCGGGGGTGGAAACGGTCTCGCTCCCATCAGCTGCATGGGCTGCCACGGCGTCGACCCGCAGGACCCTTCGCAACCGAACGGTTGGGGCGCCGGCCTCCGGGCCCATCACCTCAACGCCGGTGTCGGGCCGGACGCCAGCGGCAGAACCTGCGCATCCGCGGGGTGCCACGTCAACGACCCGGCGCCACCGCCCGAGGACAGGCTGCCGTCGTACTACCTCAACCCCGGCAACAACCATCCCAACATGCCGACCGACTCGTGCAACCCCGCCTCGGCGGGCTACCCCGAGAGCTTCGCCGGCGCGAACATCGGCACCGACAACGACGGCGATCTGGTTTATGACGAGAACGATCCCGACTGCGCGGGGCCGACCCCGACGCCCACCCAGACACCGACGAACACCCCGACGCCCACCCCGACCTCGACCCCGACATCGACCCCGGTGGCGCCCACACCCACCTCCACCCCGACATCGACTCCGGTGGCGCCCACACCCACAGCCACGCCCCGACCTGACGTGATCTTCAACGACGGCTTCGAATCGGGCGACACATCGCTGTGGAGCGCCGGTGTTCGGATGATCTTCGCGGGTCTGGATCAGGCCCGGCGTGTGGCCCGGAACCCGCTCATGAAGTCAGCGGCGTTCCTGGTCATGTTCGCCGGAGTGGCCATGGCGGGCCTTCCCGGAATTCGAAACCGCCGCCGGCGGCGGTAGACCGATTGCCGACCGGCAAGCGGCGCCGGCACGGTTCACCGTGTTGCGAGGTAGGCTTCCGCGCAACGCAGGCCGTCGATGGCCGCCGAGACGATGCCGCCGGCGTGGCCGGCGCCCTCACCCATGGGATAGAGGCCGGCTGACGACGGCGACTGCAGGGTCAGCTGGTCACGCACGATCCGCACCGGACACGAACTGCGTGACTCGGGGCCGACGATGACGGCCTCGGGGTGGCGCAGGATCGGCAACCGCCGGCACAGCTCGGAGAGTCCGGCACGAAGAGGATCGAGGATCGGCTCGGGCAGGAACTCCTCGAACGGGGCGACGGTCAGCGTCATCGGGTAACTCGACTCGGGAAGGGCGCCGTTGGTCAACCTCCCGGCAAGGAAATCGATCAGACGCAGCGCCGGAGCGCCGAATGGGTGGTCGGCAAGGGCCGCGGCCCGGGCCTCGATCTCTTCCTGGAGATCGATCCCGGCGAGCTCTCCCGCCCCCGGGAAACGGTTCGGATCGAGGGTGATCACAAATCCCGAGTTGGCGAACCGTCCGCGGCGGCCGAGGGGCGAAGCCCCGTTGACGCAGATGAAGCCCGGTCTCTCGGTGGCGGGGAGGATCTCGCCCCCGGGGCACATGCAGAAGCTGAAGAGATCACCGCCCGGGATCTTCGCCACGAGCCGGTAGTCGGCGGCCGGGAGTCGGGGATGTTCACTATAGGGCCCGTATTGCATCTGGTTGATGACCCGTTGCGGGTGTTCGATCCGGGCGCCGAGCTGAAACGGCTTGCGCTCCATGGCGACGCCGTCCCGGTGGAGCCGGCGAATGGTCTCCCGAGCGGAGTGGCCGAGCCCGAGGAAGACCGCGTCGGCGTCGAGGACGCCGCCCGATGCGAGCTCGACGCCGCACACGCGGCCAACCTCCACGACGAGACTGGTCATCCGCGTGGAGAACCGAAACTCGGCCCCGCCCTCGGCCATGCGCCGGCGCATCCGACGCACCACCGACGGCAGCAGGTTACTGCCGATGTGCGGCTTGGCGTCATAGAGAATCGACCGCGGTGCGCCACTCGCCGCGAGGACCTCGAGCACCTCTCCCACGCGGGGATCGCGGATCCGGGTGTAGAGCTTGCCGTCGGAGTAGGCGCCGGCGCCGCCCTCACCGAAGAGCAGGTTGCTCTCGGGGTCGAAGGCGTCGCCGCGAAGAAACCGGTTCCACCGCCGGGTCCTTTCGGTGACGTCGGGTCCGCGCTCGATGACGATGGGCGCAAGGCCAGCCTCGACCAGGCGCCAGGCGGCGAAGAGACCGGCGGGACCACAACCGACGACCAAGGGAGGTCGCCCGCGGCCGCCGGACCGAAGGCCGCGCACCTCAGCACGAAGAGGAGGGACATAGCTCTCCACCGCTACGGGCTTGCGGTTGAGCAACGCCGCCTCGGTCGCGGGATCGAGATCGAGGGCGAGGGTGTAGAGGAACTGCGGCTCGCGCCGCCGGCGGGCGTCGAGGGATTTCTTGACGATGGCGTGGACCGCCAACCCGGCGGTGTCGACACCGAGAACGGCGGCAGCGGCGGGCGCCAGGTCGCCATCGTCGTGGTCGAGCGGCAGCTTCAGGTTGCGAAGGAGGACTGTCACGGTTGTTGTATTCCGCCGATTCTGGTTTTCCAGCATACGCTCATTCATTCCCTTGGCGTTCAACGCGACCCGCGGCGCTCAGTTGAGACACAAAGATCGCAAGGAACCACGAGGGTTCCACAAAGCGCCGCAATAACGAAGTGCGACATTGCCGCCGGTGAAGGCCCTGAAGGGCAAGCCGGCGGCTCGGTGTTAGAGTGGGGACGCCAACTGACGGATTGCGAGGATCGGGAACATGGTGGAAACCATCGATCGGCGGAGATTTCTCGAGCTCGGCGCGGCCACCGCCGGCGTCGCACTCGGCTGTGGGCGGGGCGACCCCGAACCGCCGCCGGAAGACCTTCCTCTGACCATGCGCTACCGGCCGCTCGGCGCCACCGGCCTCCAGGTGTCGGAGATCGCCTTCGGCGCCCACGGCGTCGACAACGCATCGTTGATGGCGGCCGCCCTCGAGGCCGGAATCAACACCTTCTGCACCTCAGGCGGATACATGGACGGACGCGAGGAGGAGGCGCTCGGCGATGCAATAGCCAGAATCGGCACGCCTAGGGACACGATCGTCATCCTCACCGGCGAGCCGCCTCCCGGGGCCGGAGACACCGTCGAGACCATCTCTGCGAAGATCGACACCAGCCTGAAACGGCTCCGCACCGACTTCATCGATGTCTACTGCAACGCCCAGGTGGAATCAACCGGCGACGTCCTTTCAGAGCCGCTTTTCGAGGCCTTCGAGCGCGCCAAGAAGGCGGGCAAGGTCCGCCACTTGGCGCTGGCCGGCCACCACGGCGGGATGCAGGAGTTTCTCGAAGCCGGAATCGACTGCGGCCGGTACGACGTCTTTTTCACCAAGTACGACTTCGTCTCCTACCCGGAGCAGGACGAGATCCTCAATCGTGCCGCCGCGAAGGGCATCGGCACCATGGTCTTCAAGGTCGGCGCCGGCAATCGCAAGCACGAGATCGAGGACCTCGAAAGAGGCGGGCTCTCGTTCCACCAGGCGACCCTGAAGTGGGCGCTCGGCCACCCCGAGGTCGCGAGCGTGGCCGTGACCCTCACCAATTTCGACCGGATCAGGGAAAGCGTCGCGGCGGTGGGACGCGGGCTCGCCGCGGCGGAGACCGCCATGCTGCGACGCTACGCCGACGAGATGGTCCACCGCTACTGCCGGTTCTGCACCACATGCGAGGCCGCCTGTCCGCACGGCGTCGCCGTCGCCGAGATCATGCGCTACGAGATGTACTTCAGCTGCTACGGTCGGAAGTCCGAAGCGATGAGGCTCTACGGTCGGTTGCCCGGTGTCGCAAAAGCCGAGGCCTGCGCCGACTGCCGCGGCTCGTGCGACGCTGCGTGCCCATTCGGCCGCGAGGTCCGCGCGGGACTCCTCGACGCCCGCGCTCGGCTCGATCTTCACCGGGCCTGAGACCGATGACCGCCAGAACCCTGATCCTGGCGTTGACCGTCGGTCTGGCGGGTTGCGCAGGGGGGGACCCGATCACAACCGCAACGCCACCGATGACCCGCCTCTTGCCTGCCGCGTCGGAACTCGCCGGTTGGACCGTCGCCGAGGGGCCCGCGGAGTACTCGCCCGACACCCTCTACGAATATCTCAACGGCGGCGCCGAACGATACCAATCGCACGGCTTTCGCCGGCTTCTCCACATCCGCTACCAGCTCGGCGGCGACCCGTTGGCCTGCGTCACCCTCGATCTCTACGACATGGGAAGCGAGCTCGGCGCCTTCGGGATCTACAGCGCCGCCAGACCGGCGGGGCTCGAACCCATGCAGTGGGGCGCCGAGGGCTACCGGAGCGGAAGTATCGCCGCCGCCTTCCGGGGCTCGATCTTCATCCACGGCGAGGCGGACGACGACCGGCAGGAGCTCGTCGAGATGCTCGAGAAGCTCGTGTCCGGGGTCGCAGGCGGTGCCGACGGATCGGTTTCACCGCCGGCGATTCTCGCCCCGTTGCCCCAAACCCACCGCCAGGCCGGGAGCGAGCGCTATGTCCCGAGCAACCTACTCGGGCACTCCTTCCTCCCCGGCGGCGTGCTGGCGGGCTATGAGATCGACGGCCGGCGGGCCGAGCTCTTCGTTACCGATCTCGGGGCCGAAGCCGATGCCGTCGCCGCCGTGGCGGCGTTGCGTGCCCACTTTGAGAGTCGGGAGACCATCGCCCGCGGGGCGCCGACGTTCGGCGACGACGGTTTCCGCACCACCGACCCAATCTTCGGCCAGGGGTCCGTGGTGCGCAGCGGGAACCTCATCGCCGGGATCCACGGCGACATGCTCGTCCAGGAACGGGAGGACATTCTGAGTCGACTGATCGCCGAAGCCACCGAGGCGGCGTCAAGAAGGTGATCAGACCAGGCGCCGAGCTCAGCTCAAGACACCCCGTTTGCCCATCGCCAGCGCATAAAAGAAGAGCCCGATGGCGATGAACCAGACGAGGACCGACATGTACAGGTAACCGTTACCCATGATCTCGAGACCGTCGGACAGGAAGAACCCGTGGACGGTGCTGAGAACCATCCCGACGATGCTGATACCGAAGAGCCACACCGAACACCGCCTGCGCAAGAGCAGCCCGATGGATCCCGCCAGCCCAAACCAAACGGCGGTGGCCCAACCTGCGATCGCCCACGAAGGGATGCCGAAGAAGTACTCGAGCATCTCCGGTTCGTATTTCCCCATGTAGAACTCGAGCTTGAACTGCGTGGCCAGGTAATCGAAAGCGCCCACCGCATTCCACAGCACCGCCAGGACGCCGACGATCCACAGATGGACCGGTGTGTTGTTCACGACTCCCCCACTTGAATCCGCAGCAGCCATGACCCCTCCATTTTCCCCGCGCTCGTGTTCGTTGGACGATACGATACCACTTCGCAATTGATGCAACCACTCAGCCATTCGATACCAACGCCTGTGTTAGATTCGCCGGAGGAGCACCCCATGGACTTTTCCACCTCGCCCCGGGTCCAATCGATCACCACGCTCGTCCGCGAGTTCCTCGCCAAAGAGGTCGATCCTCTCGAGCAGGGCTTTCTCAATCAGGGCTTTGTCGCGATGCTGCCGGAGCTCGAACGGTGCCGGGCTCGGGCCCGTGAGACCGGTCTCTGGACCGCGCACGTACCCGAGGCGTACGGCGGCGCCGGGCTCTCGCTGACCGAGTTCGCCCACATGTCCGAGGAGCTCGGGCGCAGCCCGCTGGGCCACTATGTCTTCAACTGCCAGGCGCCGGATGTCGGCAACATGGAGCTGCTCATGGAGTTCGGCACCCCCGAGCAGCAGGAGCGTTTTCTGCTGCCGTTGGTCCGCGGCGAGATCCGCAGCTGCTTCACCATGACCGAACCCGAGTTCGCCGGCTCGAACCCGGTGTGGCTGGGGACCACCGCCGTCAAGGACGGCGAAGACTACGTGATCCGCGGCCACAAGTGGTTCGCCACCGGCGCCGACGGCGCCGCTTTCGCCATCTGCATGGCGCTCACCGATCCCGACCACGAAGACCGCTACCGGCGGGCGAGCATGCTCATCGTCCCGACCGACACCGAAGGCTACGACTTCATCGGCAACCTTTCGATCATGGGCCATCGCGGCGGCGACTGGGCGAGCCACGGAGAGGTCGCCTATCACGGCGCGCGGGTCCCCGCCGGAAATCTACTCGGCGGCGAGGGAATGGGCTTCGCCCTCGCCCAGAGCCGGCTCGGCCCGGGCCGGATCCACCACTGCATGCGTTGGATCGGGGTCTCGGAACGCGCCTTCGACATCATGTGCCGGCGCGCTGTGGAGCGCGAGCTCGCACCGGGGAAACCGCTCGGCGCCAAGCAGACGGTGCAGGAGTGGATCGCCGAGAGCCGGGCCGAGATCCAGGCCGCACGGCTGATGGTTCTCCACACTGCCTGGCGGATCGAGAACGAGGGCGCCCACGCCGCCCGCGAGGAGATCTCGCTGATCAAGTTCTCGGTGGCGGGGACCCTCCAGCGAATCCTCGACCGGACCGTGCAGACCCTCGGCGGTCTCGGGATGACCGACGACACCCCGATCGCCATGTGGTGGGCGCACGAACGCGCGGCGCGGATCTACGACGGCGCCGACGAGGTCCACAAGCAGGTCGTGGCGCGGCGGATTCTCCGATCCTACGGGCTCGAAGCAAAGTCGTGAGCGCAGCACCACCAGCCGTACCCGATGCGGGCGCCGTCCGCCCCGGCGAGGAGCTCGATCTCGAGGCGCTTGGCAGGTGGCTCCGAGTCACGTTGCCGGAGATCGAGGGTACCCCTCGAGTCTCGCAGTTCTCGGGCGGCGCCTCCAATTGGACCTATCGGCTCGAGTACCCGGATCACGATCTGGTGCTGCGCCGGCCGCCGGCGGGGACCAAGGCGAGGTCGGCGCACGACATGGGACGTGAGTCCCTGATCCAACGGGCGCTCCGGCCGGTCTTTCCCCTGGTGCCCGAGGTCCTCGCCTACTGCAGCGACCCCGAGGTCCTGGGCGACGAGTTCTATCTCATGCGGCGGGTACCCGGGGTCGTGCTCCACCGCCGCCCGCCGGAAGGCGTTCTCCTCGATCGTGAGACGGCCCGCCGGCTCTGTCTCAATGCGGTCGACGCGCTGGTGGCGCTGCACGCCGTCGATCCCGCCGGCACCGAGTTGGAGACCATCGGCAAAGGCCCGGGCTATGCGAAGCGCCAGATCGACGGTTGGTGCGACCGCTACGTCAAGGCGCGAACCTGGAACGTGCCGAGCTGCCGGAAGGTGCGCCGGTGGCTGAGGGAGAACACCCCCGACGACGTCGCCACCTGCGTCGTCCACGGCGATTTCAGGCTCGACAATCTGGTCCTCGACCCGGATGATCCCGCTTCGATTCGGGCGGTTCTCGACTGGGAAATGGCGACCCTCGGCGACCCGCTCATGGATCTCGGCAACAGTCTCGCCTACTGGGTACAGAACGACGACGACCGGGTGGCCCGGTCGACCCGGCGGCAGCCGACCCACCTGCCCGGGATGTTGACCCGACGCGAGATCGTCGATGCCTATTTTGAAAAAACGGGTCGGGCCAGACCTGACAACTGGGCTTTCTACGAAGTCTATGGAGTGTTCCGCCTCGCGGTGATCGTGCAGCAGATCTACTACCGCTACCACCACCATCAGACCCGCAATCCGGCGTTCAGACGCTTCTGGATCCTCGTCCACTACCTCGATCGACGGTGCCGCCGACTGATCCGGTACGCCGCGCTCGGGTAGGTCCTCGGAACGAACGATGGAAGCCGTTGTTCCGGCGTCAATTCGGCCCGAAAAGTGAGACACTTTTGAGACATGAGACAACCCACCCGGCGGCACCCTCGAAACCAAGACGGCACCCCGACCCCCACGCTCAACGCCGGGCCGACAAGCGCTGAGCGAGCCGGACGGGCCGTCCAAAGAGATCTCTCCAACTATCTCATAATGAGCGTTTTATCTTTCTCCTACCGACTCTCGAGGGCGGCCGTCGATCGCGGTCACGGGGCAACGGTTCGAGCAGTTGCTCCCTTGACTGAACACTCGATGAACAGCCTCTGTTCTTTGACAAGACAATCGACTTCGTGATACACATTTCCTACGCGACGTCACGATGGATTCTCGGGGGGGGACGACGCCAAATAATTCTCTCGGTTCTCGAGAGTTGGTGAGGCGATGATGACGTTCGAAATGCCAGCCGAGTTCGTGGGATCACCGGAATTTCTGGTGACGCTTTTCGATGCGGTCCCGTGCGGGGTCATCGTGGTCGACGAGGAACGGCGCATCCGGGCTGCAAATCGGATCTTCGAAAGAGCTGTCGGTCTCGAGCGGGGGCAGGCGCTCGGTTCCTGCGAAGGCGCCGCCATCGGTTGTCTGAACGCCGGCCAGAACCACAGCCACGGTATCCCGGTGGTGAGTGAGGCCTGCCAAACGTGTGGGGCGCGGCAACTCGCCGCCAAGGCCCTGAAAATGTGCGCTCTGCAACGTGGGCGTGCAAATTTCCAAATCAATGTCGACGGCCGGGTAGAGGATCTCACCCTGACGCTCAATGCGGCGCCGTTCGAGTGCGAGGGCGGCAAATTCGCCATCGTTATCGTGGAGGACATCTCCAGGCTCCAGGGGCTCAAGATGCCGGTCGGGGATAACACCACTCTCGGGATGGTCGGCAGTGATCCAAAGATGATGGAACTCTTCGAAACCGTGCGCCAGATCGGTCCGCTCGACGTCCCGGTCCTGATCCAGGGCGAAAGTGGAACCGGGAAAGAGCTGGTGGCGAACGCCCTTCACAGGGAGAGCAGGCGTACCGAGGGACTTCTCGTTCCGGTCAACTGCGGCGCCCTGCCCGACGGCCTACTCGAAAGCGAGCTCTTCGGACACGTCAAGGGCGCCTTTACAGGGGCGGTGCGTGAGAAGAAGGGGCGTTTTCAACTTGCTGACGGGGGGACGATCTTCCTCGATGAGATCGGCGAGCTGAGCCCGCAGATGCAGGTGAAGTTCCTCCGGGTACTGCAGAACGGCGCGTTTGAGCGAGTCGGTGACGAGAGCACGATCGAGGTCGATGCACGCGTGGTGTGTGCCACCAACCGCGATCTCGAGGCCGAAGTGGCTGCAGGGCGATTCCGCGCGGACCTCTTCTACCGGCTGTGCGTCGTGCCCATCACCGTTCCACCGCTTCGCGATCGTCCGGGTGACATCCCCGAACTGGCCGAGTTCTTTCTCAGAAGGGCGGCAACCACGGCGGATCACCTGCATCCCGGTATCACCGACGAGGCGATGGACTGCCTGCTGCAACATCAGTGGCCCGGAAATGTCCGCGAACTCGAGAACGCGATCCGCTACGGGGTGATCAAATCGCGGGGGATGCCGATCCGGGCACATGACCTTCCGGCCCATACAAAGGGTAGGACAAGCCCGAAACAGAAGCTCTCTCGGCCGGGAAAGCTCACCGGGGATCGTGTCCGGAAAGCGCTCGAGGCTACCGAGGGCAACAAGAGCGAAGCGGCTCGTCATCTCGGTGTTTCGCGAGCCACCTTGTACCGCTTCCTGAACGAAAACGAGTCGAGAATCTAGCCGGCCCGTTCCTCGGGCGTCCGCGCACCGGGATTCGATCCGGGTCGTCGTGTGTCGCAATGTGTCTCAGAGACCGATCGCCCCGTGAGACATCTCGTCCTCAAATGTTCGTCAGTGACGATGCCCGAACGGACCAGGCGCTGCCGCGTCGGTCGTCGATCCCTCATTTTGAACGGAAATGGATATCGGTGGCGGACCCGGAGATTGAGCTCAGCTCATTCCATGGATCCATAAATACTATGACCAATAGACTTAGAAGGCCAAGCGATTGTGGCCGACGAGAACCCCGAAAGATGTTGTCCTTATTATCGCCATTGATTCGTGATTTCAATTACACTTTGCCGGATCGTCATGCCGTACGCTTTATATGGCATGGTGCTTGCTTATCATTCTGGAGCGGGTCGGGCATCTGAATCGAGGGATGCCGGGATCAGCATCGGGGGGCTGTCATGACGTGTAGGAATACCATGAATCGTGTCGATGAACTGTGTGCCGAGCTCGCGGAGATCGTCGATGCCGAGCGAGAGAGATGTGAAAGCGACGAGTGTGAACTCGTCTGCTGTGTCGTCCACGATTGCGTGCGGACCATGAGACGGGTGGTGACCGAGTGGGAGTCCAACTCGGCCATGAATATTGAAGCACACCATCTCCACTTGACCGACGTGTTCGACCGACGATCGAACTGACCCGATCACCTCAGGACGCACCTCCGGTGAGACGATTTCGGAGGAAAACCAACGATCGACGTCCGGCATCGTCTATACTGAGAGACGTGCAACGGCTTAAAACACAGACGGACTGGTCGGGGCTCCGCCCGAGGTTGGTTGAGGCGGGATGATGCAGAGTTTCTGCCGATATCGATGCTTTCGTTGGCTCGTGATCGTTTGGATGTGTGCCGGCGCAGTAGCGATGATTTCACCGCCCCTACCCGCGGTGGAACGGGGCATCTTGGGGTTGACCGAAACCGGAGGCGGCGTGCCTCCTCCACCTCTTCCGCCTCAACCAGCGGTCAAGAACTTCGATCCAAAAGAAACCGTCATGTTCACCGTAAAAGAGGCCTTCCTCGATGCGGTCACCTGCAGGACGATTTCGCTGGAGAGCTTTGAAAGCCTGTCGGCGACAAATCAGATCAACGCTTCAACCCTCACCGCGGCAGGTCTGACCGTCACAACGAACAATCCCCCCAGTCTCGGGATCTGGAACCAGCGGTACCAAGGGGCGTTCGCAACCGACGGCACCCAGTGGATGGGGATCGAGGAGAATCGTCTCATCGTTCCCCAGGTCATCACGTTGACCTTCGACATCCCCATCAACCACTTCGGTTTCTACACGACGGATTACGGCGACTTCGGCAACGGCAATCTCATTTTCAACAACGATGCCGGGGATGAGGCCACTGCCGCCTCTTCCGGTTTGCCGAGTGGGAATCGTCAGTTCTTCGGTATCATCAACAGCGCCGCAGCGTTCAGAACGGTGACCCTCACCCACTCGCTCGCGGGCGAGTTCTTTGGCATCGACGAGGTCTATTTCTGTTGGGATGGCAGACCGGACACACCCCTGCGGCGGCAGACCTCGGGGCGGGTGATCCCCGACTGAACCACTGCCGGCCGACGATCAGTGATCGCGGTCGGCGCCGCCACCCTTGGCGTCGAATGGCAGGTTCAGTTCGAGCTGCTCCAGGTTGACGTGTCACCGCTCTCGAAACCATCGTCGAAGAGCACGCCTGGGATCGCCTCGAAGGCGCCGATATCGCTCATCGCAGTACCGTCGAGATCGCCGTCGAGAGGCCGGACGACGAAGCGCTGGTCGGTCGCCGGAGCTCCGACGCTCTCGGCGGCATCGACCGCAGGACTCTCGATCGTGATCGCGAGGGTCGGCGACGAACCACCGTGGTAGCCAAGGGGTGCCAGCAACGGATCAACACCGATGAGATCGCCGCCTGCGATCTGCAGCCCGCAGGTGTCCGCGTCCTCGAGGTTGTGACCGAGGGTCGCGACTCCGGCGTCGCAGTTGGCGGTGCCATGACCTGCAATGATGGTGCCGCGCATCGTGGTGATGCCGCCGACGCGGATGCCGAGGCTGCCGTTGCCGGCCACGGTCGAGTACACGAGATCGAGACTTGCACCCGGATGATTGTCGATCCCCGGTCCGCCACTGCTCTGATTTCCAGCGATGGTCGAGTTTACGATGGTGAGTTGGCCCGAGTTGGACACGCCGCCGGCGGTGTCGCCCAAGTTGTTGCTGACGGCGACCCTGTCGATGAGGGCCGTCCCCTGGTTGTCAATGCCTCCGAAGCTCGACGGCAATCCGTTGCCGTTGTCGTGAACCCAGCAGTCCTCGATGGTGAGATCTCCCTGGTTCGCGATTCCGCCGGTGGCGCCATTGCGAACCTCGAAGCCGCTCATCATGATCGTGGTGGTTGGAGAAACGTCCACCACAACGCCGGTCCCGCCGCCGTCAATGACCGTACCGAGGGGCAGCTCACCCATGAGCGTGAGATTGACGGGCAGGACGAGCTGCTCGGCATAGACGCCGCGAGCGACATTGATGACATCGTCATCGATCGCCCTCGACACGGCCTCCGAGATCGTCAGACACGCGGTCGCCGCCGTCAGGCAGTCGTTGAGATCGTTTCCTCCGGGTGCCACGAACCAGGTTCTCGGGTCGTTGTCGATGATGGTCACCGCCCCGCTCGACGGTGTGCCGAGGGTCGCCCCCACCGGGTTGGAGAGACTCACCGAGAAGGTCTCGTCGGGCTCGTCGATGAGATCGCCGATGACTTCGAGAATCAGGTCATGGCTCGTCGCCAAGGCTGGGATCGTCAGCGTTCCGCTCGCCGCAACGTAGTCGAGACCGGCAACCGCCGACCCATCGGCGGTCGCGAAGTCCACCGTGATGCTGATCGGGCTCGGCTCCGAGAGGCTGACCAGCACCGTGACGTTGGTGGTGCCGGTGTCCGATTCTGAAACGTTCGCGTCGCCGATCGTCAGCACCGGAAGCCCGTTCGCCGTGACCGTAATGGACACCGTGGCCGGCGTGGAGTTGAGGAGGCCATCGTGAGCGGTGAAGGTGAAACCGTCCGGACCGATGTAGTTGGTGTCGGGTGAGTACAACACGTCTGGCGGCGTGCCTGTCAGGACGCCGTGGGCCGGCCCGGCTTCGATGGCGTAAGAAAGGACATCGCCATCGACATCACCGCCGGTCAAGGTAATGGCAAGGGCGGTGTTTTCGGGTGTTGACACCGATTGGTCGTCCGCCGTCGGCGCGTCGTTGACCGGGTTGACCGTCATCGCCACCGTCGCCGTGCTGGTCTCGCCGTCGAGGTCCGTGATCGTGTAACTGAAGCTGTCGAGACCGTGGAAGTTCGGATCCGGCGTGTAGCTCACCGTCGCCGCCCCGGGATCGATGGCCACCGACCCGCTCGCGCCCTGCGTCACCACCGTGATCGTCGTCGGCGGATCGCCGATGGCGTCGTTGACGAGCACCGCGATGCTGATCGCCACATCCTCGTCGGTTGCGGCGCTGTCGTCGGCCGCCACCGGCGTGTCGTTGACCGGGTTGATGGTCATCGTCACCGTCGCCGTGCTGGTCTCGCCGTCGAGGTCCGTGATCGTGTAACTGAAGCTGTCGCCGCCGTGGAAGTTCAGGTTCGGGGTGTAGCTCACCGACGTCGCGCCGGGATCGATCGCCACCGACCCGCTCGTCCCCTGCGTCACCGCCGTGATCGTCGTCGGCGGATCGCCGATGGCGTCGTTCGTCAGCACCGCGATGCTCACCGCGACGTCCTCGTCGGTCGCCGCCCCGTCATCCACCGCCAGCGGGACGTCGTTGACCGCCGTCACCGTGATCGACACCGTCGCCGGCGCCGAGGTCAGGACCCCGTCGGTCGCGGTAAAGGTGAAGCTGTCGGGGCCGAAGTAGTTCGGTCCCGGTGTGTAGGTCACACTCGGTGGCGTCCCGGTCAGGACGCCGTGGCTCGGACCCGTGGCGATGGCGAAGCTCATCGGATCTCCATCAGGGTCCGATCCCGTCAGGACGATCCCCAGCCCCGTGTCCTCCGCCGTCGAAACCGACTGCGGGTCCGCCGTCGGCGCCGAGTTGGTCGTCGAGATGCGCACCGTGTCGGGCGTGCTGAAGACCGTACCGTCCCAGACGATGAGCTGGACGACGTAATCGCCCGGCAGATCGACCACAAAGGTCGGCATCTCCGCCGTCGGGTCGTTGAGCGCCGCCGCGCTGCCCGGCGGCCGCGAGGTGAAAGACCACGCATACGTCAGCGGGTCGCCGTCCGCGTCCGATGATCCGCTCCCGTCGAGGGTCACCGTGTCGGTCACGAAGGCCGACTGATCCGGACCGGCATTCGCCACCGGCGCCGAGTTGTCGGTCGAGATCAGCACCGTGTCCGGCGCGCTCGAGACCACACCGTCGTTGACGATGAGCTGGACCACATAGGTCCCGGGCAGGTCGACCACAAAGGTCGGCATCTCCGCCGTCAGGCTCGAGAGCGCCGCCGCGCTGCCCGCCGGCACCGAGAAGAACGACCACGCATACGTCAGCGGGTCGCCGTCGACATCCGACGAGCCGCTGCCGTCGAGAAAAACCGTGTCGGTCACGAAGGCCGACTGATCCGGACCGGCATTCGCCACCGGCGCCGAGTTCGTGGTGCTGATCGTCACCGTGTCCGCCAGGCTGAAGAGCGCCCCATCGGAGACGATGAGCTCGGCGACATAGTCGCCCGGCAGATCGACCACAAACGTCGGCATCACCGCCGTCGCGCTCGACAGCGCCGCACCGCTGCCCACCGGCACCGCCGTCAAGGTCCAGGCGTAGCTCAGAGTGTCACCGTCGACATCCGACGAGCCGCTCCCGTCCAGCGTCACCGTGTCGGTCACGAAGACCGTCTGATCGGGTCCGGCATCCGCCGTCGGCGCGTCGTTGACCGGGTTGACCGTCATCGCCACCGTCGCCGTGCTGGTCTCGCCGTCGAGGTCCGTGATCGTGTAACTGAAGCTGTCGCCGCCGTGGAAGTTCAGGTTCGGGGTGTAGCTCACCGACGTCGCGCCAGGATCGATCGCCACCGACCCGCTCGTCCCCTGCGTCACCGCCGTGATCGTCGCCGGCTCGTCGCCGAGCGCGTCGTTCGTCAGCACCGCGATGCTGATCGCCACATCCTCGTCGGTTGCGGCGCTGTCGTCGGCCGCCACCGGCGTGTCGTTGACCGGGTTGACCGTCATCGCCACCGTCGCCGTGCTGGTCTCGCCGTCGAGGTCCGTGATCGTGTAACTGAAGCTGTCGCCGCCGTGGAAGTTCAGGTTCGGGGTGTAGCTCACCGACGTCGCGCCGGGATCGATCGCCACCGACCCGCTCGTCCCCTGCGTCACCGCCGTGATCGTCGTCGGCGGATCGCCGATGGCGTCGTTCGTCAGCACCGCGATGCTCACCGCGACGTCCTCGTCGGTCGCCGCCCCGTCATCCACCGCCAGCGGGACGTCGTTGACCGCCGTCACCGTGATCGACACCGTCGCCGGCGCCGAGGTCAGGACCCCGTCGGTCGCGGTAAAGGTGAAGCTGTCGGGGCCGAAGTAGTTCGGTCCCGGTGTGTAGGTCACACTCGGTGGCGTCCCGGTCAGGACGCCGTGGCTCGGACCCGTGGCGATGGCAAAGCTCATCGGATCTCCATCAGGGTCCGATCCCGTCAGGATGATCCCCAGCCCCGTGTCCTCCGCCGTCGAAACCGACTGCGGGTCCGCCGTCGGCGCCGAGTTTATGGGTCCCGAAATCTCGAAGTTACGGACGAAGTCGTCGCCGCCGGTGCCGTTGCCGTCGCCGTCGAGAACATTTCCCGCCCAGTCGACGATGGACGTCGTGCCGCAGACCAGAAGCCGGTAGACCCCTACCGGCAGCTCCAATCCACCGTTCACCTCGAGCAAGGTCTCGGATGGGTTCCCGGACGTGTAGCTCCAGACCGTGAGCGGGATCTGGTGATCTCCAATCGCGATGCCGCCCGCGCAGTCGACGGTGTCGAATCCGTCCCCGCCGTCGTCAAAGAGGAGGTAGTTGGCCGGATTCGTGACGTCGTCCGGTTCGCTGTCGCCGGGCAGGTCCTGCACCGTTTCGCTGAAGCGCACCATCAACTGGGTAATGAGGACGTCAGTGACCTCGCCGTCGGACAGGACGCCGTCGCCGGTGTCCTCCCACGACCCGACCTCGACGACCCGCGGCGGCGTCGAGTCAACCCCCGACTGGACGATCGAAAAGTCGTCGCCAAGGACAAAGAACGGCTGGCCAACCGTGCCGTTGGTTTCCACGACCTCGAACGAGGTGAAACCGGCGGTGTCGATGAAGCCGAAGAACTTGTGGCTGTAGTCAAGGGTGTGGTCCGGAAAATTGGCCGTAACCGTCGCACCGCCGTCGTAGCTGACGACGAGGTCGGCCGAGGAGCCGATCTGGCTGCCGACCAGCCAGCCGCCGACGCCGAGCAGCGCGTCCGGGCTCGAAGCGGTTCCGGTGAAACCGTCATGGATGGGCGTCCCGAACGGCCCCGACTGGTCGCCGTGCGGCAGCGAGTACACGCCCCAGTTGCCGCTGTGCGCCGCTCCGTAACCGGTCGTGATGTTGTTGAAGGAGAAGTTGGATGCCCAGGTGATGCCTCGGCTGAGGACGCTCGGCACGGTGTCCGGCGATCGCGCCGCGACCCACGTCGCATCATCTTCGAACCCCTCAGAAAGAGTACTCAGACCAAGCTCCGCCACCTTCGCGAGGTAGGCCCCCTCGACCCAGCACACCCACTGGGTCGGCGCGACCCCGGCCTCGCAACCGTTGACGGTGATCGCCACCGTCGCAACGTTGCTCGTCCCGGTGCTGTCGACAAAGGAGTAGCTGAAGGTGTCGACCCCGGAAAACCCCACGTTGGAGGTGTAGTCGAACGAACCGTCTCCGTTGAGCACCAGGAGGCCGAAGCTCGCGGGAGAGACGAGAGAGGCCACCGCCGCCGCTGGAGGCGGCGGTTCGGCGCCGAAGTCGAAATCGTTCTCCATCACGCCCGGGGCTTCGACCTGGAGCAGGATCCCGGATCTCGCCGTGAAGGCGTCGTTCACCGCGATCGGAGACTGCCCCGCGGCGGCGGCCGCAGCCGCAACCGCGGCCGCGAACCCGAGCACCACGCGCAGGATCGCGCGCCGACCCCCGGCATGCGTTGCTGTGAAGGATCGGTCCGGTCGCGCGGTGGTGGATTCGTGCATCATCAGTTCCATGCCGAGGTGTCGCCGCCCTCGAATCCGTCGTCGAAGATGGCGCCGGGGCGGAGCTCGTAGGCGCCGATGTCACCGACCGGAGTACCGTCGAGATCGCCGTCGAGGGGTCGGCCGACTCCGCGCTGATCTGATGCCGGCAAACCGACGGTCTCGGCGGCATCGACGGCCGGGCTCGCGGTGGCGAGAGCCATGGTCGGCGAAGAGCCGCCGTGGTGGGCCAAAGGCGCCAGCAGCGGGTCGGTGGCGATGACGTCGTTGGACGCCGGATCGAGCACGCACGTGTTCCGGTCCTCGAGGTTGTGGCCCAGGGTGACGACGGCGCCGTCACAGTTGGCCGTTGTGTGACCGGCGACGATGGTGCCGCGCATCGAAGTGGCGCCGGGATCACCGACACCGATGCCGAGGCTGCCGTTGGCCGCCACGGTGGAATAGAGGAGATCGAGGCCGGCGCCCGGGAGGTTGTCGATCCCGAGCCCGCCGGCGCCGTTGTTTTCGGCGATGGTCGAGTTCAAGACGGTGAGCTGGCCCGAGTTGGACACGCCATCGGCGGTTTCGCCCATGTTGTTGCTGATGGCGACCCTGTCGACGAGGGCCGTCCCCTGGTTGGCAAGCCCGCCGAAGCTCGAGGCCAAGCCGTCGCCGTTCCCGTGAACCCAGCTGTTTGAGAGAACAAGGGCGCCGTCATTGGAGATGCCGCCGATGCCGCCGCCGCGAATCTCGAACCCCTGCATCGTCACGTTGGCGCCCGGACCGATGCTGACCACCGTTCCGATGCCGCCGCCGTCGATCACCGTGCCCATGGGCGTCTCGCCGAGGAGGGTGAGGTCGGACGTCACAGTGAGGTGCTCACCGTAGACTCCGCGGGCGACTTTGATCTGATCGCCGGCGGCGGCTCGCGACACCGCCTCCGAGATGGTCAGACACGCCGTCGTCGTGGTCAGACAATCGTTGAGGTCGTTGCCGTCCGGAGCCACAAACCAGGTCCATGCGTCGTCGTCGATGATGGTGCCGGCGCCGCTGGGATCGCCCATGGTGGCGTTGACCGGCGCCGTCAGCTCGACGGTGTAGGTCTCGTCGGCCTCGGGGTCGAGATCACCGACCACGAGGACGGTGATCGTCTGGGTGAGCGTCTGCGGCGGGAAAACCGCGGTGCCGCCTGCCGGCAGGTAATCGACACCCGAGGTGGCCGTACCCCCGACGGTGGCATAGGTGACCGAAACCTGGGAGTCCGAAGTCGTCGAGAGCGAGATGGTGAACACTGCGTCGGTGGTGCCGACATCGCCCTCGACCACTGCGACGTCGGCGATGGAAATCACCGGCACGGCGGCCGAGGCAACCGAAAAATTACGCACGAAATCGTCGCCGCCGGTGCCGTTGCCGTCTCCGTCGAGGACATTGCCGGCCCAGTCGACGATCGAGGTCGTGCCGCACACCAGCAGCCGGTACGAACCCGCAGGGAGTTCGAGGCCGCCGTTGACGCCGAGCCAGGTCTGAGACGGGTCTCCGCTGAGATACTCCCAGACCTCGACGGTGATGGGGTTGTCCCCCGCCGCGATCCCGCCCGCGCAGTCGATGGTATCGAAACCGTCCCCGCCGTCGTCGAAGAGCAGATAGTTGGCAGGGTTGGTGACGTCGTCCGGATCGCTGTCGCCGGGCGGGTCCTGAACCGGCTCGCTGAAGCGCACCATCAACTGTGTGATGAGGACATCGGTGATCTCGCCCTCGGACAGGACCCCGTCACCCGTGTCCTCCCACGAGCCGATCTCGACGACCCGCGGCGGCGTCGAGTCGTTGCCGGGGACAACGAAGGAAAAGTCGTCGGCGAAGACGAAGAACGGCTGACCCACCGTGCCGTTGGTTTCCACGACCTCGAACGAGGTGAAACCGGCGGTGTCGATGAAACCGAAGAACCTGTGGCTGTAATCAAGGGTGTGGTTCGGAAAATTTGCCGTAACCGTCGCACCGCCGTCGTAGGAGACGATAAGGTCGGCCGAAGAACCTATCTGGCTGCCGACCAGCCAACCGCCGACGCCGAGCAGCGCATCCGGGCTCGAGGCGGTTCCGGTGAAACCGTCGTGAATGGGCGTCCCGAACGGCCCCGACTGGTCGCCGTGCGGCAGCGAGTAGATACCCCAGTTGCCGCTGCGCGCTCCTGCGTACCCGGTGGTGATGTTGTTGAATGAGAAGTTGGACGCCCAGGTGACGGATCGGCTGGTGACGCTGGGCACGGTGTCCGGAGACCGTGCAATGGCCCAGGCCACATCGTCCTCAAAACTCTCGAAGAACGTGCTGAGGCCGAGCTCCGCCGCCTTCGCGAGGTAGGCCCCCTCGACCCAGCACACCCACTGGGTCGGCGCGACCCCGGCCTCGCAGCCGTTGACGGTGATCGCCACCGTAGCGATGTTGCTGGTCCCGGTGCTGTCGGTAAAGGAGTAGCTGAAGGTGTCGACACCGAAAAATCCCACGTCGGAGGTGTAATCGAACGAACCGTCGCCGTTGAGCACCAGCACACCGAAGCTCGCGGGAGAGGCGAGGGAGGCCACCGCCGACGGCGGCGGCGGCGGTTCGCCGCCGAAGTCGTAGTCATTCTCCATCACGCCCGGGGCTTCAACCTGGAGCAGGATGCCGGATCTCGCGGTGAATGCGTCGTTCACCGCCACCGGTGGTGCCGCGAGGGCCGTGCCGACCGTCGCGAACGCTGCCAATGCGGCAGCCGTCCATCGCGAACGCAATGTTGAAACTGTCCTGTTCATGACCGTTCCTCCGTTCTGGGAGGGTCGTCGGACCGCCCTACGGCAGCCCCGGCCCCTGGGCGCGGATCAAACGACCGTCGTTGGTCCCGGCACTGACATTGCCGTTGACCTCGGAGACCATGGCGTCGACGCCACCGATCTCACCCGGGATCATCTGATCGAGGATGGTGACGACGGCGGTCCCGGCCTCGAGCCGAGCGATTCCGTAGTCGTCGATGAAACGATTGTGCTGACGGTACTCACCGGGCGCCAGCGCGTAGTCCTGCCGGTGCAGCAGTCGGCCGTCGGGCCCGAGCACGTCGACCCGCACGGTGCTCGCCAGGTACTCGCCGTCGGCGGATCTCGTGTTCTGGAGAATCAGGTTGCTGCGGGTGGTCTGATTGTGGCTGAAGCCGCAGATACGGCCCTCGGACGAGGCCGTGACCATGGCCTCCTGGCGCCGCGGGCCGATGGCCTGACCGTAGGTCCGCGTGACCCCGCCGGCGACCGGCTCCTCGGTGTAGGTGCGCATCCACACCAGGCCGCCGGAGGCGAGGGGGGAAACCGCCAGCAGGCTGCCCACTGCGGGCGGCTGGTAGGAGAAGAGGCCGCCGAGAATGTCCTCCTCGACCGCACTCTCGCCCGGACCCAGCGCCACGGCCGCGGTGTCGACGGATCCGGCGGGGTTGGCGCCCGGAGGGAAGAAGCCGAAGTTCGTCGCGTCGGTGGAGCCGCCGACGTGCATGACGATCACATCGCTTCGCCACCGGCTGTCGTTCGCCCCGCTGATCTTGGCCGCGCCCGGAAGCCACGAGGGCTGCAGACCGGCGGCCGGCAGCTGGCCGAGCATATAACTGCCGTCGCTGGTCTGATTGTCGATGATGCTGGTGTAGGCCACCACGCGCCCGTTCTCTCCTACAACCTCAAACCGGTGGACGCTTTCGGCGACGGTCACAGCATCGGGATCGCCGATGAGACCGGGAAACACGTTGCGGAAGATCCCGTTGAGCTGGATCCAGGTCAGGGGCTGGACATCGAGGACCCTCGCTGCGACTTGAAGCCCGATCCGATCGTAGCCGCGAATGGTGACCGTGGTGCAGGTCTCGTCGGTCGCGAAGCCGAGATTACTCCGGTAGGGACCCGCCAGGGCCGGCAGCCAGACCGACGTCCCTTCCGGTGAGACATCGGACCAACGAACGCCCGGGATCTGCTGGCCGAAACGGTGGCTGGCATCCACCCGGTTGTAGGTATTGGCCGAAACCAGAAGCCCGGCGGCGTCCCCGGAAACCACCGCCCAATGGATCGCACCGCTGCCGGTGATGCCGAAGACGGTGTTGACAACGTCCTCGAAGGCCGCCGTCTGGTCGGGTTGAACCGTCAGGGGCACCGGATCGCCCGGAGTGCCGTTCGCCGGGCTGAACGCCAGCGACAGCGAGACGGCACTCGAAGAGGCGTTGTGCAGGAAGAGATCGGTGTGCCAGTCACTCCCGAGGGCGCCTGGGAAGTTCGCCACGCCGGCGACGACGCCGGTCTGCGGTGACGGCGGATCGATCACCGAGACCAGCCGGGTGTCCGGTGTCGGATCGGCGAGACCGTGGTCGTCGGTGGCGGTGAAGCTCACCGCGTAGGAGCCTGCGGCCGCGTAGCTGTGGTTGCCCGGCGTGAGCGCGGTCGAGGTCGTCGCATCGCCGAAATCCCAAAGAACGGTGATCCCGTCACCGTCCGGGTCGCTCACCGCGCCCGCGAAGAAGACGGCTTCTCCGACGCCAACCGTGACGTCCGCGACCGGCTGCAGGATGGTGCCGACCGGCGGCCGGTTGCCGCCGCCGGCGGTCACGCCAATGGAGACGTCATCGACGAAAACCAGTTTCGGATCCTCGACCGTGCCCTCCGTCTCGCGGAATTCAAAGGTGCTGAAGGTGCCGGCAACCACAGCGCCGAGGAACGTGTGCACCACCCCGACCGGACCGAGATTGACCGGGTTGGCGTCGTCGCCGTCGAGGACGAGTGCGACGTTGCCGCCCGAGGTGCTGACGAACCAACCGCCGACCGCGGTCATCGGTGTCGAGCTCGAACCCGCGAAGCCATCCGTGATGAAGTCGCCGGGTTGCGTCAAGGTTTGGTCGCCGTGGGGCAGCGAGTAGAGTCCCCAGTTGCCGGTCCGGGCGGCGCCGAAACCGGTGGTGATGCCGTTGTCGGGGTGGTTGGATGTCCAGGTCACCCCCTGGCTCGCGACACTCGCAGTGGTCGCCGGAATGCGAGCCGCGGCCCACGCGACGTCGTCTTCGAAGCCTTCGCTGATCGTGTTCTGGCCTGCGAGTGCCGAGAGATACGCGCCCTCGTTGGTGTAGACCGTGGCGGCGCCGGTGCCGACCATGGCGGCCAGCGCCGCCTCGGCTTTGACGATGTCGAGACGCCCATAGCCCGATTCGTCGTCGGGGCCGTCCGGCCCGATGTCCTCGGCGCCGGCGAGCAGCGCCTGTTCGAGTTGGTTGACGGTCGCCCGCGGGTGGGCGCTCACCAGCAGGGCCATGGCGCCGGCGACGTGGGGCGCGGCGAAGGAGGTGCCGAGGACATCGGTGGTCGCTTCCGGGAAAACCCCGCCGAAGGTCAGGTCCGCGGTGCGGACCCCGTCACCCGGCGCCACGAGGGCGGGGAAGATGCCGCCGCCGCACGCCGAAGGGCCGCGGCTCGAGCTCGTCATCACCTCGTCCGACTCATCGCTGCCGCCGACCGCAAACGCGCCGGGGTTGTTGGCGGGACTGACGCTCGTCGCCGAGTTCGGCCCGCTGTTGCCGGCCGAGAAGACGACGGCGATGCCGGCCGCACGCAGAACCTGGATGTCGGGAGCGAACTCTTCGAAGCACTCCCCGGGCTGGTCGGGAAAACCCCACGAATTGTTGACGACATGAGGCGCGTCGTCGGTGCTCGGGCTGCCGTCGGGGTCGAGCAGCCACTGGAAGATCTCGTGGGTCGCGCTGAAGGTCGACAGCCCGTTGTCGTCGAAGGTCTTGCCGCCGATCCACCGCGCACCCGGCGCAACTCCGACGGCGGAGCCGGTGGCGTCGCCGCCGATGGTGAGACCGGCGACCTGGGTGCCGTGACCGTCGGCGTCGTAGGGCGTCGGGTGTTCGTCATGGGGGTCGAACCAGCTGTTGTCGCCACCCCGCCAGCGCGGGCCGAGGTCCGCGTGGGCGGCATCGACACCAGAATCCACCACCGCCACGACGACACCGTCGCCGTCGATGCCCCGCGCCCAGAGATCGGGGGCGCCGACCAATTCGAGATTCCAACCGCCGGCGGCCGCCGCTTTCGGCGGCGCCTCGGGCAGCGCCACGACGCCGTCGAGACGAACGCCGGCGACACCCGGCAGGCGGGCGAGCTCGAAAATGGTCTCGGCGCGGACGCGGGCGGCAATCCCGCCGATGGCCCACAACGAGCGCACGCTCGTTGCGCCTCGGTCAGCCAGAAAAACTTGAACCGGCGCCTCGGCCGTGACCGCCCTGCCCCGCAGCGCGGTTGCGACGCCGACCCTTCGGGCGATCGTGGTCGGGAATGCCAGGGCGTCGACATCGAGACGGTCGGCAAGCTCGATGATCACCGCAATCTCGTCGTCGGGGACGGCGGTTCGAAGGACATCCGAAAGCTCGGGGCTCAGACCGCCGCCGTAGACCCGGCTTGCGCCGAGCGCAACGGCCACCGCGACGAAAACCGTCCTCGAAATCCGGTTCACAGGTCGAAACATGTCTTACTCCACCACCAGGTCGGCTTCAAAATCGCCGATCTTCACCGTCACTTCGTCGCCCGGCCGAACAACGCCGGGGTTGGAAAAGAACATGAAGTAGATGCGCCCGGCCTGGGGTGGGTTGGTCGGCCGCAACGGACCGGTTTTCGCGGGTCTGGGCACCTCGAGCCTGGCGCCGCTCGAATGGTGGATCAGCACCGGCTTGTTGGCGTGGACGAAGAGCTCCGCCGCCTTCTCGGGATCGAGCACCTTGTAGCGGAAATCGAGCATGTAGTTCGCACCGGTCAGCCGCAGTGCGACAACCTCGACGCCCCAACGTTCTTCCAGGCTCGGGGCCGCCTCGGCAGAGGCCGCAGGCGCCACCGAGGGCACGTCATTCTTCGTGCTCGCGCAGCCGAAGATCGACAGCCCTGCCGCGATGACCACCACCTGGACCACGACCGATGTCCAACCCGGTCCCGTCCGTCGCACGATTCTCTTTGTTTCCATTTCTATTCCTTCCGAGCGGTGGTATCGGCGTCACCGTTGATCGCCCCGATTGAGACGTATACCGCAGCGGTTGCAACAATTCCGCGAGCACTCGTATTTCGAAAACAAGGGCGCTTTCCCTCCGGAAAGCGCCCTATCGCACAGATCAAGGTCGGGCGGGCGATCCGGAGATCGCCCGCCGACCCAGGTTTAGTTATTTGACGACATTCACCCGAACCTGCGCCACCGAGCAGGCCGCGGGCACCTCGCTGTCGCAGATCGAGTAGGTGAAGAAGTCGGTTCCCTTGAAGCCGGTTTTCGGCGTGTACATGATGACGTAGTTGCCGGAAGCTGCGGGGAACTGGGTCGGAACCGCAGTGGCACCTGCCATCGGGCTGGTCACGATCGACAGACTCGCCGGATTGATGGCGCCGTCGGGGTCGCTGTCGTTGACCAACACGTTGAGCGCGTTGCCGGTGGACTTCCAGAGGACCTGGAAGAAGTCGGCGGCGGCGTTGGGCGGCTGGTTGACGTGGACCGAGGCCGTGACGACCATGGCGTCCATGCCGGTAAGCTCACCGTCACTGACGGTCAAATCGACGCTGTAGGTCCCCGCCTGATTGGCGATGAACGAGGTCAGGGCCCCGGTCAGCGCGAAGGTCGAGGTGTTCGGCGCCGTCACCACCCAGTCATAGCTCTGGATCGTGTCGACCGAGTCCGGATCGTAGGAAAGGCTGCCGTCGAGGCTGACCACCGCGCCGACATCCACCGCCTGGTCGGCGCCGGCCTTGGCCACCGGCGGCAGGTTGGTGAAGACGTTGACCGTGTCGGGAGCGCTCGACAACCCGGAGTCATCGGTGACCACCAGGCGGGCGGTGTAGGTGCCCGGAACGTCCGGAGTGATGCGCACGATGCTGGGATCGACAGCGTCCGCCACGAGCGCCGCGGCGCTGCCGGCCGGGAAGCCCACCAGGGACCAGTTCCAGGCAACGTAGGTTCCCGAGCCGGCTGACGCCGACCCGTCAAAGGTGATGGGGGTGCCGAGGGCCACGTGAGACGAATCGGTCCCGGCATCGGCCACCGGCACATTGACGAATCCGGAGTCGAGGAATGCGCGCAGGCCGCCGTTGGGGTATCCGTTGGCGGTCATGTGCAACCGGCGGTCGTAGAGCGCGTGGCGGTCCACCGTGGTCGGAACCCAAAACGCGTCCATGGTCTTGCCGGCCGCCAGGAGGGCGCTGTAGGACACGCGAGAGTACGGGTACATGTTGCCGTCTTCGGCGACCCACTCGAGATCCTCGCCGAGCAGGGTCGGAACGTAGCTGAGGAGACCGGCGTTGACGAAGCGCAGGAGCACCCGCGAGTCGATGTCTGCGGCCGGATCGGTCAGGACGCTGTTGCCGGTCGGATCACCGTTGACCAGGAAGTACTTCGGTTTGTAGTTGAGGGCCTTTGCGGTCTTGGAGACCGTGTCGTTGTGCCGGGCCGGGTCGACCTCACTGTAGAGGACGACGATGTCCCGATCATAGAAGACGCCGGGGTAGGCCTCGAGGGTCGCCGGATCACCGTCACTGTCGGCATCGACCACCATCGCGCCGTAGAGACCCATGTGGACCTGCTCGGCGGGGTGGCTGCCGCTGGAATAGAGATAGGTGCCGGGCCGGAGCTCGCCGGCGGCCCATGTGTAACTGGCGGTGCCGGTGGCCGGCGCCGCCTCGTCGGTGAAGGCGGTGACCCGGCCGTCGGCGTTGAACTGTGGCGTACCCGTGAGGGTTTGGCCTTGAACCACGACGGACGTGGTCACTCCGAGACCGTTGCTGAGGTTGATGGTCAGGCTCTGGCCGGCCGGCACGTAGATGATCGGGCCGGGAACCATGACGGTGTCTGCTCCGGCCTGGACTCCGCTGCCGTCCTCGAGATCGAAGGAGACCAGTGCGTAGCCCCACATCTCGACGGCCGTTCCGTAGTTCACGGTGGCGGCGCCGGCCCTGAGGTTATAGGTTGCCGCCGAGGCGGAGCCGGCAACCAGGGCGAGCAGGGCCGCCACCAGTACCGTTCTCCCCAGCAATGTCTTGATGCTTTGGTGTTTCATGGTGTCACTCCCCTGCTCATTCGATCACGGTGCCGGGGGGCTCGACGATGAGCATCGTCAGCATGCCGCCCGGGAAGATGTCGTTGTTGGTGAGCTCCTTCTCGGTGTGGGAGTGCCACATGAAGGTGTAGCCCGAGTTCGGGTTGAGGCCACCCTCGCCCGGAGGCAGAGCCCCTGCGGCGCCCATGAAGGGGCTGCCGCTCCAGAACCCGCCGAAGGCCAGGTCGAGGTTTTCGGGAAGGTGCACGGGCAGCGCTTTGCCGTGGTCGGGGCAGTACTCGTGGGTCACCGGGTCGAAGCCCGGAGACGGCGTCGCCAGACCGTTGCAGGTGTGCGCCGGCATCCCGTCGGCGGGGGTGCCGTAGATGTCCCAGTTCATGTTCGCACCGGTCCAGGTGAAGGTGGCGTCGTAGGTCTCGCCCGGGATCGCCTGGGTGGTGAAGACCTGGTAGCCGAGATCGGGACCCTGGCCCGGCGCGCTCTCGAGCATCCGGCCGTCGCGGGCCACGATCAGAGCGTGGTTGCCGTGATGGTGGAAGGGGTGGGCGTCGCGGCCGGCGACGACGACGCGGATCAGCACCGTCTCGCCGGGAGTCATCCGCGGCAGGGTGTTGTACGGCTGGGTCGGCAACCAGGGCACATTGGGCTCGGACAGCGTGTCCGGCGCGGTGCGGCCGTTCATGAACCAGTAGTTGGAGAAGTAGTCGCCGAGGAACTCGGTTCCCGCGAGCGAGTCGCCGAACTCGACGGCGTCGTGAATTCGCGAGTCCATCTCCGACAGGATGAAGAGGTACTCCCGGTCGTACCCGGTCTTGGGGTGGCCGTAGGCCGTCGGGTTGAGCTCGTCGAAACCGTAGGGCCGGACGATGATCGCACCGAAGAGGCCCATCTCCGACTGCAGCGCCGCGTTGGTGCCGCTGTGGTAGAGGTAGGTGCCGGCGTTCTCAGCCGGGAACGTGTAGGTCGCCGAGCCGGCGGCCGGCGCTTCGCAGGTGATTCTTCCGGTGGCGTCGCCGGGCCCCGGGGCAGGCAGCCCCGAGGTATCCGTGCAATCACCCGCCCCGGCCACGTCGTGGCCCGGGAAGATGAGCGAGGTCGACGCCGCGAGCTCGTTGTTGAGGGTGATCTCGATGGTCTCACCCTGGTTGACGATCAGGGTCGGCGCCGGGTACTGAGCCCGGGTGCCGTCGGTCAGGCCCCAGATCAGGAGGCTGGCGCCGTCGGCGCTGGTCACGTAGTCCGCCTTCGCCGTCAGAACGAATGAGCGGGTGGTCCCGGTGAGGGTTCCCTCGATGCCCTGGATGGCGGCCGCTGCCGGCGCTGCGGTCAACGCCAGGAGCACCGCAGTCCCGAGGACGACGGGAACCGCTGCTTTTGGTCTCATGAAGTGTTTCATCGTCATCCTCCTCAGTTGAGCAGCAGACCGGAGCCGACGCGGATCTCGGTCATCATGCCGCCGAACTCCTCATCACCGTTGTTGAGGTAGTTCAGGTTGCTGGTGTACAGAAAGTAGGTGTCGCCGGGGTTGGCGTCGGCCGGGATCTCGATGATCACGTCGTTGGTCTCGCCGCCGCCCAGGCTCACCGAGTTGGTTTCGTAGTAGAGGTTCTTGCCCGGGGTGATCCCACCATCGGGGCTCGGACCGCGGAGCAGCTTGGCGTCGCGACCGACCACGGTCATCGGGAGTCCCAGCGTCTGCAGGGTGTAGTAGCGGGTGATCGAGATGTTGGAGATCCGGAGCAGGACCCTCTGGCCCGGCTGCGCGGTGATCAGCGCGTCCTCGAACTGCGACGTCTTGCCGCCGTTCTCGGCCGGCGCCGGCAGCGCCATATCGACGACCGTGTCCGGGTACCCGCGGCCGTTGAGCATCGGGTAGTCGTCGCGCATCAGCGCGAAGGGCAACGGCTGGACGCTCTCCGAAGCATCGTGGAAGCTGCTGTCGAAGGAGCTCATCTGGATCGGGGCCTCGACGTCGTAGCGGGTCGAGCCGTCACCGTCGTTGTAGGCGTATTTGAAGCCCGCCTGGTGGGTGAAGCCGTTGAGGTTGGTGCCGCCGGGCAGCCGGTTCTGCTTGGGCCGGACATAGAGGTTGGCGAGCATGCCCATCTGCATGTGCTCGGTGGCCTCGACGTGGCAGTGGTACATGTAGGTGCCGGGATCCTGGACGTTGTAGTAGTACGTCAGGGTCGCGCCCATATTGATGGCGAGGCCGGACTCGGGCAGCCCGTCGAAGACCGACGAAGCCTGCGGGAAACCGTGCCAGTGGACGGTGTGCGGGTCGAAGAGGTCGGGGCGCACGAGCATGCCGACGTTGGACAGGCTGAGGTAGAACTCACTGCCCTCGTCGAGCGCGATGATCGGTCCTGGGTAGGCCGCGGCGAGGATGCCGTCGGTCATGACGTTGGCGGGATTCCAGCCGGTGGCATTGGCGAAACCGAAGATGTACATCACCCGGCCGTCGGCCATCGTCACGTAGCCGTCCCCCGAGGTGAGGTGCATGCACTGCTGGTTGGCGGGCCACACTTCTGCACCGTCCCGGAGGGCGTTGCCATTAGTGTCACCCGGACATTGGACGTCGATGTGGCTGGCGGATGCCGGAGCTGCGACCAGCACCAGCGCGACCGCTACCACCATCAGCGTTGTGTAGAGCCATTTGCGTTCCATGGTTCACTCCTTGGTAGGTCAAGCACCCCCGCCGGTTCCCCGGCGGGGATGGGTTGCTGGTTGCTGTTACTCGACGAGGCCGTTGTCGAGCTCGAGGTCGGTGTAGGCGGTGAAGCCGCCGACGTCTTGCTGGACCTTGAGGGCGCCGGGGGGATTGACCTCGTCGGCACCGATGTCCGGCAGGGTCCTGGTGCCCGGCTCGGGGCGCGGTTGGCCGTCGAAGTCGTACCCGGGCTGAGTGGTGCCGGCCGTGTTGATGGCCGGAGATCCACTCCGGAGGTGGTAGTCGCCGAAAAGCGCACCGGTTTGGGTGTCCCATCGCGTCAGCGGTCCGAAGCGGAGGCGGATGTAGTTGCCGCCCTCGTCGAAGGCCGCCGGCACGAAGATGGTCTGCTGCTCCGGCTGGTTGATGGTCGGAACCCGGCTGCCGGTGGCGTACTCGGAGACGAAGAGCGGGTCGGCCCCGCCGGTCACGATGCAGCCGGTGCAGGTCAGGCTCCCCGCGGCGCCGATCACCCTCAGGTCGCTGTAGTAGGCCTGATCCCCGGACCAGTCACCGACGACCGTTGCGTCGCAGTTGGCAGCGTCGCCGCCGACTGCCGGGCAGAGGCCGAACCAGGACGTGCCGAGGTTCGGGTCGGGAGTGGTTCCGAGGCCGTTGAAGCGGAAGCTTCGGTTGTGCCAGACGATGTTGTCGACCAGCGTCGGGTTGGAGAAGCCTGCGATGGCGCCGAGGGCGTTCAGAAGCCCCTGGCTGTGGCCGCGGGCGGCGATGCCGGCGCCGAGCTGTCCGGTCGACAGGGTCGGCGACCCGAGGGGGAAGGCGGCGCCTGTCGTCGCCGTGCTGTCGTTGTTGGCGATCGTGTTGTGCCGGATCACCACCTTGGCGGCGTCGGCCAAGGCGATCCCGCCGCCGGCGAGGGCCGACAAATTGTTGACGATCATGTTGTTGACAATCGTGACCGAGTGCCATTGGTTGTTGTTGTTCGGCCGGTTCGCGACATCCATGCCGTTGACCTGGCGCAGGCTGATCCCGCCGCCGTCACCGGCTTCGGCCGCGTTGCCGATGAGAAGGTTGCTGTCGACGAGGACATTCCCCGTCCCACGGCTCAGCGGCTCGCCGAAGAGCGCCGGCTGACCGGTGATGAGCAGGCCTCCCCCTGAGGGCGAGAACCCGGGGGTCTGGACGAAGCTGTCGTTGAAAGCAATCACGTTGCGTGCGATCACGTTCGACCCGTTGTTGGGGCTGCCGGAGAAGCCGAAGTGGGCCACGCCGCCGCCCTGCTCGAGGTTGAAGTTGCCGCAGATGTAGTTGTCGGTCAGGCGGTAGTTCTCCGACCCGGTGCACAGCGAGACGCCGCCACCGGCGCCGTTCATGCCGCCGTTCTGGCCGATGTAGTTGTTCGTGATCACGATGTTGTCGTTCTGGGCGTCGGGGTAGCAGAGATCGACGCCGTTGCCGCAGGCGGCTGCGCCCTGGGCGATGAGCGTCGGATGGCCGAGGCGGATCCCGCCGCCGTACTGGCCGCTGTTGTTGATGACGCGGGTGTTGGAGATCCGCATGTTCGAAGCGAACCCGTTGACGATGATGCCGCCGCCGGTGTCGGCTCCCGAGACGGTGAAACCGTCGATCCGGGCGCCCTGGTTGCGATTGACGTTGAACGCTCCGGCCCTGGCGAGCACCAGAATCCCGGTGCCCTCCTCGGTCCACAGCGCCGCCGGCTCGACACCGCCGAAGGCGGCCTCCTGACCGGGCACGAGCGTCACGGTGTAGCCGGGCGGGTTGGCGGTCGGGTAGTTCCCCTCGACGAGGCCCTGGACCGCGTTGCGCCAGGTCTGGAGCGCTTCGGGCGGGTTCTTGACGGCATCGATCTGGGTTCCCTCGCCCCAGCCCTGGAGCTGGACGGGCTTCCACATGATGACCATCTCGGTGTAGGTCCCGGGCGCGACCAGGATGAGGTCGTTCTCGTTGGCCGCGTCGATGGCCGCCTGGATGGTCGGGAACTGGCCGGGCACCGTCTTGAGGGCGCCGCCCTGGCGCAGGTTGCGCTGGACGAAAACCGAGTTGATCGAAGTCATCCGGTTGTCGTTGCGGGTCACCACGAGCTGGCCGCCGTTGCCGTTGACCTTGCCGGTCACGGTTTCGCGTCCGTTGCCGTCCACCCCACAGGTGAGGCCGGTCATCGCAACGCCGCCGATGGTCACGGCCGGCACCAACGGGCAGCCGAAGCCGTAGTCGCGGGTGATGTTCTTCGGCACCGTCGGCGGGCCGTTGACGCCCTGGTACTCGGGGTTGGGAACCTCGACGATCCCCATGGAGGTGATCACGAAGTTGTTGCGGCTGACGTCATTGGCGTTGCCGGTGAAGTACGGGCCCTGGCCGGCGGCGTTGGTCGCCGAGTAGATGCGCGGGGTTCGGTTGCCGAACTCGCAGTCGAGCGGGAACTGGTCGGAACCGGTGAAGGCCGAGACCGGGACCACCGGGGTGTCGAGGTAGACCGTCGAGCCCGGCATGTACTGGAAGGTGTAGCAGAACTGGGAGTACTGCGGGTTGTGCAGCGGATCGGGCGTGCCGTCCGGCCGGAGTCGGTCGTTCATGCAGGTCGTCAGCATGTTGGGCGACATGCCGCTCGGCTGCGGCAGGCTGTTGGTCCACGTCGACGGCGCGACGAAGTTGTAGCGGCCGTAGGCGTCGGAGAAGGTGCGGCCGATCTCGCGGCCGGTCCAGTCGCGGATCGACACCGGCAGGAAGGGCGGCGCGTACTTCTCGCCGAACTGCGGCGAGTTCGGGTCGAACTCGTTGGCGGTGTCGTCGAGAATGAAGCCGGTCGCGTGCGCCGCGATCGGCACCGGGGTGAAGAGGAAGAAGTCGGCCGCGGCGTTGTTGCCGCCCGACACCGCTACCTTTTTACGGTCGCAGAGGTTGAGGGTCTGGCCGGCGAGCGCCGCCTCGACCTTGTCGAGGTCGCTCACCGACGGCCGGTCATTGAGCGACAGGTACTGGGGCACGGAATAGGTAGCACCCACGCACTCCGCGGGCAGCAGCAGGGGGCTCTGGACATATTCGTCGCCGAAGTCGACGTTCTTGTCCTGCGCCTTGACGATCTGGTACCCGTTGGGCGGCTCCACCTCGACGATGTAGCGGCCGCTCGGAATCGGGCTCGTGAGGGTGCCGGTGGTGCAGGTGCCGTCAGGGTCGAGACCGCCCTGACAGATCTCGTCGAAGGCATAGCCGCCGTCGAAAACGCCGGGGCGCATCTGGTTCCAGTTGCGGATCCCGTCGTAGCAGTCGATGTAGCGCTGATCCGCCTGGCCCTCGTTGTAGATGAAGGGGATGCTGCTGCCGATCTGGCAGTTCTCCGGCGGGGTCGCATCCCAGCTGTCGGTGGTCGCGGTGGCGAGCAAAGTGGTGCCGGCCGCATCGTAGAGGTTGACCGTGACACCGGGAATGCCCGGCTCCCACGGTTCGGCGCCGCCGTAGCGCGGATCGTCCTCGGCGCGGGTCACCGAGTAGAAGACGATACCGCTGATGCCGCCGTTCTCGCCGGCGCCGTAGGGCGCCTTGCCCCACTCGATCACGTTGGTCTGACCGAGGAAGGCCTGGAAGGCCTGGGTGAGGACGACGCCCTGTTCGGTGCGCGCGTCGCCGGCCTCACCGTTGTAACCGTTGTGGATCCACATCCCCGGATCGGCCGGGTTGCCCTGGTGCTGCGGTTTGAGGTTGCTGTCCCAGGAGTTGGGGTTCAGAGGATCGATCGGGCCGCCGTCATCGGTGTAGAAGGTCGCACCGGTGGCCTTGAAGCGGGCGAAGTCGACCTCGGCGACGAGCCAGCTGAAGAACGGGAAGGTCTCGTCGAACGGCACGAATCCGGTGAGGTCGGTCGGGGCGCTCTGGTACATGGTGCCGTCGCGCCAGCGGAGGTTGACCGCCTGCTCGGGAATGCCGACCTCGTCGCCGGCGGCGATGCTGTTGCAGGCCTCGGTATTGCACTGGCGACGGCCGTCGCCGTTGAGGTCGTTGAAGACCCAATTCTCGGTGCGGGCGAACCACTGCCTGGTCGGGACCAGCCCGAGGTCGCAGGTGTTGCGGTCGTTGCAGCTGCCGTCGGCTTTGACGGTCAGCGCCATCGAGTTGAAGACGAGGTCGAGGTTGTCGTCCCAGATGACCATCTGGTACTGGCCGGGAGGAACGTTGGGAATCGTGAAGAAGCCGTTGTCGCTGCACGGCTGGGCGTAAAGACCCTCGAGCGGCACACCGGTCGAGAAGTCATTGAGTCCGATCCAGCAGTTGGTGTGCGGGAACGGACCACCGGCGTACATGGCGAACTCGGGCGGCCGCGACATGTGCAGGTTCACCACCTGGCCCGAGACATCGGGTCCGCTGGCGCCTGCCAGGGCGTTGAACGGCTCGACGAAGCTGATGAAGACATGCGGCCCCGGGGGGCCGAACTCTGCGAAGAAGGGCGGCTCGTTGGCCTTGACCCAGGCGTCGATGACCTTCTTGCCCTCGATGGTCGCGGTCTGCACCCAGGTCGTGTTGGGCGGCGGCACGACGATGATGCCGTACTTGCCGGGGGCGAGGTTCTTGATGTAGGCCATGCCCTCGGCGTCGGTGTCGATGCCGCTGCCGAGCCGGTCGACGGTGCCGACGTTGTCGAGGTAGGTCGTCCCGAGCGGGTTGCCCCAGACGTCGTAGCTCTGGACACCGGCGGACATGCCGTAGCGGCCGCCGCCGTCCTCGAGCACGATCTTGAAGCCCTGGAGGGGCTGTTCGCCGGGATCGCAGACGTTGTTGATCGGGGCCTTGTCCTCGCAGACCTGGACTACGATCTGCGCGGTTGGGATCGGGTGCGGGTTGACGTAGACCGTGACCTCGGTGTCACCGGGCGCGATCTGGGCGCCGCCGATGCTGTAACCGGAGTCGGGAAGCACCGACACGAAGTAGTACTTGGCGGCATCACGGACAAACGAGAACCCAGCTTCGCTGGTTCCCTCGGCGACCAGCGGCATATAGCTGCGGTGGAAGCTGAGCGACTGCATGTCGTTCTCGGGCACCGGGTTGCCACTGGAGTCAAAGGGCACGTGGTAGGTGAGATCCTCCTCCACGACCCACTGGTAGTTGGTGATCGAGATCGCGTTGTTCGATCCGTCCACCACGGTGAGGGTCTGGGCCGCAGCCGGCGAGGCCGCGAACGCCAGGGCCAGAAACAGCACCGGCGCCAGCAAAGCGATGGTCGCTTTCGGCGCGGATGCTCCCCAACAACATACTCTGGTTCTCATGAGTTCTCCTCCTGAATCTCTCGTTGGCCGATCCCGGCAGCAAACCGGGGATTGGGTTGGTCGACTGAAGACCGATTGCATCTCTTCCTCGAGGCGTTTCGTGTTTTCGTATTCGTGATCACACTCGCTCTCACTTTCTTTTCGTCGTCCGTCGTTGACGTCTTGAACGTTTTGGACTCGCGTGACCAGTCGATACGCAATATCAATGCCAGGTCCGCGACCTTTTCGAAAAAAAATCTTAATTTATTACAAATAAATGATTTACAAAGAAATAGCTTGAGGAGTGCGCGCCGCCGCCCAGTTTGTCTTTTGTGATGTGAGACACAAAGCCAGGGGGCTGAAAACCAGGGGCCAGCGACCGTCTTTCACCGCGGGATAGCGGTGAAAGCTCGTGGTGGCGCGCCTTTCCGGCCCCCCGAGACCTGACTGCCTCTCTGTCTCAAGGTGTCTCACGGAGCAAGATGAGACACTGTGTCGCCGGATCAGACAGATCTCACCGGATGTGAGAGGAACCGATCTTCCGCTGCCGTCAGTGAACGACCCAGCCGCTCTTCTTCTCGAGGCTCGGCTCGGCTCCGGCGGTGAGCTCGGTGAGATAGCAGCCCTTGGAGGCGTAGCGCTGGCCGGGTCCGAAACTCAACCTCTCATAAACCCCGACGGCGTAGTCCTGGTCCCGCATCATGTCCACGATGTCGAGGAAGTAGTCACGGTAGACCTCATTCCGCATCATCTTGACCAGGCCGGCGAGGTTCCAGCCGACGAAGTACATGTTCGCCTGGATCTCGTAATTGGTGACCGGGATGTTTCGGATCTTGAGCCACCGTTCGATGGCGAGCCGGGTTCGGACCTTGTCCTCGGGGAACGCCGTCGGTTGGGTGATCAGGGTGAATCCCCGGACGCCTTCAGGCACCGCCGCAAGGTTGTCGCCGAGCAGGGTCGCCGACAGGATGGTCGCCACCGGCCTTGGGTTCGTCTCGAAGGTCGTCAGCGCCCGGAGATCGTCTCCGCCGACCCACAGCGCGAGGACCGCGCCGGGGTTCTGGGCCACGATCTCGTTCAGGGTTTCTGCGCTGAGAGCCTCGTCCGCCGCAACCACGCGTTCGCTCGGCGGCGACATCCCGATCAGCTCGCGGGTATCCCGAAACCCTCGCGCGTACGCCCGGCCTCGGGGTGTGTCACGGTAGATCTGTACGAGTGGCGCCGCGTTGACCGCATCGTCGGCCCGACGAAGATAACGAGCCGCCGCCTCACCCTCCTGGTAGAAACCCTTTGAAAAATAGACGGTGTACCAGTCGCCGTCGGAGATCACCGGAAAATCGGTAATGGGGAAGAGATCGGGGATCTGATGAAGCTCGCAGTAGTCGTGAATCGGTTGCCACGACCCGGCGCTGATCCCACCCAGGAGGGCGAAGACCGGTTGTTTCTCGTAGTACTCGTCAAGTTGGCCGGACCAGCTCTCCGGGGCGCCGTGCAGACGCCACACATCAAGCTGCCACCGCCGGTAGGGATCCCACTTCTCCTGCATGTAGAACGGTCCGCGTCGCTTTCTTTCGTCCTCGTGCCGGACCTGGCTGTTGTGGTCTTGAACATGCGCCTGGAGGACGGCCACCATTGCTTTCTGGTCGGATTCGCTGACTCCGTCGGTGATCACGGTGGCAAAGTGCAGGGTTGACTCGGTGACACCGGGCGAGACCTCGGCCGAGAGCCGCTTGAGATAGCCGATGAGCGTGTCCATCTCGTTCGTGTCGAGCGCATACCGGGGCATGACCAGGTCGAAGACACGTCCGTTCGGGTCCTTGCCCATGCGGATCGCCCTCGCCAACGACCGGTCATCATAGGCCGGCCGGAATTCGCCCCGCTTCAGCGGTTTCGGCAGCCGCTCGCGGGCGGAGTCGGACATGTCGGCGCCCACCAGCGGCCGCCCCAGGTAGCCCCAGTTGGTCGGCAGGGTGATCACCGTGCCCTCGAGCGACCCGAGGCCGCTGCGAAGGTGGCAGCTGACACAGGTGAACATGGTGCCGTCCACCGGGATATCGCCCTGGACCGTGGCCCGCATGGGTTCCCCGTCGGGGTTGATGCCCTCGTGGTACATCCGCCAGCCGTGGTCGGACGAAGCGACCGGAGCCGCCGCAGCGGCCGTTTCTTCGGCCGACGCCGGCACCGGGAGGAGCGCAACGACTGAAAGAAGTGCGAGACATCCGACCCGTCCGGCGCGCATCTTCATCACTCACCTCCACGTATCTTCTCGAGCTCGGCGATGAGATCCGCCGTGGACACGAGCCCGTCGATCCTCACCCATTGATTCGGCGCCGTCGCTTTGATGAATGTAATCGGCTGGTGCGACATCTTGTTCGGGATATAGGCGTCGAAGGCACGCATGACCGTGTCGATGTCATCGCGGTCGCCGGTGAGGAACGACCATCCGGGTTGCGCCCGATACCGCTTGAGGTAGGTGGTCATGATCTCCGGGCTGTCGTGCTCGGGATCGATGGAGACGGAGATCAGGGTCGGCCCGCCGGGGCCCGATCCCATCCGGCGCTGGAGGTTGGAAAACCCGGCCGAGAGGATCGGGCAGATGGTGGTGCAGGTGCCGAAGATGAAGTCCACCATCACGACCTCCCTTCCCTCGACCAGCTCATGGAGCTTGACGACCTGCGCGTCCTGATCGATGAGGGCCACATCGGGCAGCGCGACGGTGATCTCGGCGGTGGTGTAGGGCGGGGCCGCCGCCAGCGGCACGCCCGCAAGAAGAGCGGCGGCGGTGACGAGAGCCGAAGCGCGGCGCAGGCCGCGACAGGCGATGCGTCGCGGGTCCCGCCGTTCGCGGCTCGTCCGGGCGAGAGTCACATCAGCTCCAGGGCGAGGTTGCCGAAAACCAGCGGCCAGACCGCGAAGACGAGAAAGACCGAGTACGCTGCAACTGAGACGGTGAGCCATTTCTTCTCCGATTTCGCCACCAGTCCATCCAGGTCCGACCGGCGCGCCAGGGGGTGCAGGATCCCGGGCAACGCCGCCGATACGACCGCTGTGACGAGGCTGATCAACAAAGGATACCCCACGTACCGGCTCGATCCCTGAAAGAGGTCGAAGGGACAGTGGTGGGTGGGCAGCTCGTAGTACGCCACCGAGACAAAAGAGATGATCGAAGCGATCCCGATCCCGAGGATGACCGGAGCCAGGACCGCCACCACCCCCATCGACACCGGCCGCCGGCCGAATCGGGCCCAAGCCAGGGCCGCAAGAAAGATGGCCGAAGCGAGGCCGAAGAGCGGCAGCGCCCCCGCGGCCGGCACGGAAGCCAGGTCGCTGGTGAGGTGATCGCCGGACTCGGAGAACAGCGACCCGCAGCACGAGGTGATGATGTCCGGGCGAATCCCGCGAAAGTACTGTATCTGGAGCACGAGATCGGCGAGCGCAATGGGTGTCAGCACCACCAGCAGACCGTACTTCAACCGCACCACCGGGTAGTCGCCGGCGCGCTGGTCGAGACCGTTGAGCGCCAGCCAGACCGGGAAGAGCAGCACCATGGCCCCTTTGGTCGCGAGCACCCACCACCCCACCGGGTTGGCGTTGAGCGAGCCGGTCGCGCACATGGCGCCGACAAAGAGCTCGTGGAGATCTTCGGCGGTGTGGACAAAGAGCAGCGCCGAACCGATCTCGATCCACAGGGCGACACCGACCAGGGCCGAGACGAGATAGGTCCGGCGCTCGAGAGCGAGTTGGTTCTCGGAGCTCGAAGAGGGGTCCCAGGCGCGCAGAATCTGCAGCCCGACGAGCGAGCCGACGACCATCAGCGCGACGACCACCGCGCCTCCGATGAGCAGACCGAGGACACCCGGATGGAGGATCACGGCGCGTGCTCTCCGACGACCTCGCCATCCCTGAGCAGCAGCCGCCGGTGGACGATCGGGTGGTCGATGACCCGCGGGTCGTGGGTCGCGATGATGACGGTTGTGCCTCTCGCGTTGAGATCGGCGAAGATCTCCAGCAGCTCGGATGACAGCTCGCTGTCGAGATGGGCGGTGGGCTCGTCGGCGATGACGATGGACGGCCGGTTGACCAGCGCCCGCGCGACGGCGGTGCGCTGCTGCTCGCCGCCGGAGATCCTGCCCGCGAGGGCCGTCCGGCGGTGTTCGAGGTGCATCTCGGCCAGCACTCGTTGCACCCGTTGCTTCATCTCGACCGGCGAGAGTCCCGTCGGAACCATCGGGATCATGATGTTGTCCTCGACCGAGAGATTCGGGATGAGGTGGAGGTGCTGGAAGATGAAACCGAAGGTCGAGCGCCGAATCGATGTCAGGGCGACCTCCGAGAGGCGCGACACCCGGCGGCCGTCGACCGCGACCTGACCCGAGGTCGGACGGCTCATGCAGCCGATCATGGTGAGCAGCGAGGTCTTCCCCGAACCGCTCGGGCCCTCGAGGACGAGGACTTCCCCCGCCGAGACCGATGTCGACACCCCGCGCACCGCCCGAACCTCGTCCGGAGCGCCGCGGTTGTAGGTCTTGGTGACGTCGTCGACGCTCACCAGCGGATTCGCGCCGCTCGTCATCATCCCCGCACCACCGAATCGGGATCGGTGATCGCGGCCTTCCACGACGGAGCGACGGTCGCCGCAACATAGGGCACCACCGTCAGGAAGGCGATGGAAACGAGCAGATAGGGATCGATGTGGGGCACCGGATGCAGCTCCGGGAAGAGCACCGACCAGCCGCGCAGCACCGGTGTCAGAAGCGGCGCCCCGAGCAGAAAGACGTGGATCAGGGCGGCGATGAGCCCGAGCAGCAGCGAGGTCACCGAAATGACCACGCCCTCCCACATCTTGAGCTCCAGAACGTCGCCGGTGTCCCAACCCACCGCCTTGAGGATGCCGATCTCCTTGCGTTCCTCGGCGCTCAGCCCGGTCGCCTTGTCCCAGGCCAGGATGGCGAAGGCGATGAGCCCGCCCGAGAGCATCGCCAGCATCATGCCGCTGCGCCAGTGGAAGACCGCGTCGTAGGTGCGGAGGACCTCGCTGCGGGTGATCGGCCGCGAGTCCGGGAACGCCCGCTTGATCTTGGTCGCGATGGTGTCGACCTCGGCCGGATTGGCGATGCGGACCGCGAGATCCGTCGCCCACCCTTCGGGAAGCCCGAGAAACAAAGCGGCCTCGTCACCGGTCATGACGACGAGGTCGTTGGTCAGGATGTCGGAAGGCGCGGCGAAGGTCCCGACCACCTCGTAGAGGACACCGGTGGTCGAGGCGTCGATGAGGATGACCTCGCCGCCGACCTCGGCCCCCCACATGGCGGCGACGCCGGCGCCCACCGCGCACTCGGTCGAGTGTTCCGGAAGGCGGCCCTCCACCATCTCGAGCTCGGCGCTGCCCGGACCCGCCCCGATGACCGTGATCGTCGAGTCTGTGACGGCGTCGTAGGTGTAACCCCAGTAGCGGGGCTGCGCCTCGACGACGCCGGGCAGCGTGGCGATGGTTTCCGTGACCTCGACCGCGATCGGCGCGTGCCGTCCCCCCACCACCCGTTGGACCGTCAGTTCGGGCGCGCCGACGAGCAGCAGAGCCGCCTCCTGACGGATGGCGTTGGTCAGCAAGAGAACCGACGACACGATCGTCACGGTGAAGGCGTAGACGGCAACGATGGCCCAGTTCTTGAGCCGCCGGCGCCGGAGCGACGCGAGAGCGAAGTCGAGGATCCGGAAATGACGTCTCATGGCCGGCCGACGCGGACTCCGGAAGTTTCACCGGTCCCTCTCAGGGCCGGCGGCGGTCCCGTGATCGAACCGGAGGGAAAGTGTTCCGGCGCCGCCGGAAAGTCCTGAAAGGCGGAGAAGAGATCGGTCTGCGACGGGTGTCGGGTGTACCGCGCTTCGGTCCACAGCGCGAGATCCGTGAGATCCAGGCGGGTGACGAGCAGCCGGAGCCGAGGAAGATCCTCCCGCTGCCAGCGCCGCCCCTCGCTGTTGGCCCACAGGACCAGTGCCGCGACCGTCGCCAATCCGACCGCGGTAAAGGCCCCGAAGCTCCGCGACCGGCTCACCTTACCTCCCGCTGCAGCGGTTCACTGCCGGCGCAGATCATCGCGGCTACTCGAGCGACCGCAGCACGGCGCCGTCGATCTCTTCGAAGGACAGGGGGTCCTCGCCGCCGTGGTCCGTCCGAAAGCTCTCGGCGAGCTCGATCGAGGCCAGGGGAACGAGCTCCGCGCCCATGGGTCCGAGAACATCCGAGCCGCGAACGAAGACGGCGTCGCGAGCGCGCAACGGTTTGGTGGTGTAGTAGTCGGTGACCCAGATCTCGGGATCCCCGGTCGGCGGATCGTCCTCGCGCGAGAGGAAGCGGAAGAGATCCTTGGGGCCGTCGAAGTAGTGCCTGGAACCGTCGGCTTCGACGATGGTGGCGATCCAATTGGGATGCGGGGCGACGAACATCCCACAGACGGCGCAGCGGTCCTTCGGTCCCGGAGGGGGCGGTCCTTCCACCGCCGCGGCCGTGAACACCACGAGGCACGCAACCATGAGCGCGATCGGTCCCGGCTGGAGTCGAAACATACCGCGATCATCGTCGAGGCAAAAACGGCTGTCAAGGAATTCGCCCGATCGTGAGTCACCGGGGTTCGAGAGAAAACCAAGCGCAATCGAGGATCAGCGGTCACCCATGTCACGAACCGAGCTGGAGGCCGGGTTGATCAGGATGACCTTCGTCGGGTCGATTCGCGAGGCCCATCCGAGTTGGCGCCGTGACCCGGATCACTCGATTCAATCGCTACTTGGCTATATCGTCAAATATGCATGAGGTTGAAGAAAGGAGGCAGGTTTTCAATATTCAATCTCAATTACTCGGTCAATCGAGGATCCAACCTCGGACGCACCGAGATTCAAAACGGAGGGCGCCATGAGGAAAAGAAAGAGTGTGTTTCAACTGGAGTCGATTGCATTCGCGATGTTCATCGGAGCCGTCATCGGATCCGCCCCACCCGCCGAGGGTGCCGAGATCAATCTGACGGCGACAACCAACGCGGCGGTGTACGCACCGGGGGATCAGGTGGCGGTGCAGGCGGTCGTGACCGACGAAAACGGTGATCCGGTGACCCGGCTGCGACGATCGACCGTCACGGTCACGGATCCGACCGGCCGCCGCCGATTCCGGTCATCACTCACGCACCAGGGGGGCGGAGTCTACACCTCGGCGTACGTCCTCGACGGATCCGGACCGACGGGGACCTGGAGCTCGAGTGTCCGTGTCGATGACCGCGACGGCAACCGGGCGACGGTCGCGCTCACCTTCGAGGTCAGCGACGACCCGGGTGGCTGCGCGGACGCCGATCTCGATGGTTTCGAGGCTGCCGCTTGCGGCGGCGACGACTGCGACGACGGCGACCCGACCATCCATCCCGGTGCTCCGGAGATCTG
>JAHECW010000171.1 GCA_024641545.1 Acidobacteriota bacterium | reverse complement strand
GCGATGCACCTCGATCGTCGGATTCTCGATCTGGCCCGAGCCCACCGCACGTCGCTCATTCTGAGCGTCACCTTCGGTTGGCTCGGGGGTGTGGTCACCGTCATTCAGGCGTGGCTGCTGGCGCACATCATCGCCGAGATCTTCCTCGGTGGTGCGGATCGGGCGTCGGTGGCGCCTGGCCTCGGCTGGTTGCTCGCCGCGATTGTGGCCCGGAGCGTTCTCGGTTGGGGGGCCGACGTCGTCGCCGCCCGCGCCGCCGCCGGGCTCAAGCACGAGATCCGCAGCCGGGTCTTCGCCGCGCTGCTGGATCAGGGCCCGGTGGCGGCGGGCCGCCGGCGCACGGGTGAGCTCATCACCCTCGTGACCGACGGTGTCGAGGCGCTCGATGCCTACATCGCCGTCTACCTGCCCCAGCTCGTCCTCGCCGGCGTGATCCCGCTGACCGTGGCGGCGGTGGTCCTCGGCCGCGATCTCCTGTCGGGGGTGGTGCTCATCCTGACCGCCCCGCTCATCCCGGTGTTCATGTTCTTGATCGGCGGGTTCGCCGCCGCCCGTTCGCGGCGCCAGTGGCTCGACATGGCGCGGCTCAGCGCCTTCTTTCTCGACACCATCCGGGGCCTGGCGACGCTCAAGATCCTCGGTCGGGCGCACCGCCAGATCGAGGCCGTCGGACGGGTCAGCGAGGCCTTTCGCAGGTCGTCCATGGCGGTGCTGCGGATCGCGTTCCTCTCGGCCCTGGTGCTCGAGCTCGTGGCGACCCTGAGCGTCGCGGTGGTGGCGGTGGAGATCGGCCTGCGGTTGCTCGGCGGGCGGCTCGACTTCGAGTCGGCCTTCTTCGTCCTTCTCCTCGCGCCCGAATTCTACCTGCCCCTGCGGCGGCTGGGTGCGGCGTTTCACTCCGGTCTGGCCGGGGTGGCGTCGTCGGCCCGGCTCTTCGAGATTCTCGCGGTCGGCGATGCCGCCTCGGCCACGAGTGCGGTTCGGGTCATGCCGGCACAGCCGATTCTCGTTCTTGACGACGTGTCCTTTGCGTATCCGGGCGACAACGGAGAATCGAGGCCGGCGCTTGATCGCGTGAGCTTGACCATCGAGCCCGGCGAGACCGTCGCCCTGGTCGGGCCCTCGGGCTCGGGCAAGAGCACCCTCGCTGCGGTCGTGCTGCGCTTCGTCGAGCCCGACTGCGGTCGGCTGATGGCGGACGGCGTCGATGCGGCGGCGATCGACCCGGACGCCTGGCGATTGGCGATCGCCTGGGTGCCGCAGCACCCCTATCTGTTCGCCGACACCATCGATGCGAACACCCGGCTCGCTCGCCCCGAGGCCGAGTACGACGATGTCATGGCGGCCCTTCGGGCGGCGGGGGCGGAGGGGTTCATCGCCGCCATGCCCGATGGCGTCGCCACGCCCATCGGTGAGCGTGGCGCGAAGCTGAGCGGCGGCGAGGCCCGCCGGCTGGCCCTGGCTCGGGCCTTTCTCGCCGATCGGAGGGTCGTGGTCCTCGACGAGCCGGTGGAAGACCTCGACCCCCGCCTCCGGGCCGAGATCGACGGCTCGCTGGCCGCCCTGCTGGACGGGCGCTCGGCCCTCGTCATCGCCCACCGTTTGCCGACGGTGATGGCCGCCGACCGCATCGTCGTCCTCGACAACGGACGGGTCGTCGATCAGGGCTCACACCCGGAGCTCGTGGATCGCTGTGAGTTCTACCGGGGACTGGTGCATGCCTCCGGGAGCGGTGCATGAACACCCTGGTCCGTCTGCTGCGGCTCCTCGCGGTGTTCCGCTGGCAGATCGCGGCCGCGGTGGCGCTCGGTGTCGCAACGGTGGGGAGTGGGGTCGGACTCATGGCCGCCGCCGCGTTCCTGATCGCCTCGGCCGCGCTGCAACCCTCCATCGCCGAGCTCCAGGTGGCCATCGTCGGGGTGAGGTTCTTCGGTCTCAGCCGCGGTCTCTTTCGCTATCTCGAGCGGCTGGTGTCGCACGATGTGACCCTGCGCATTCTGGGTCGTTTCAGGCGCTGGTTCTTCCGCGCCCTCGAACCGCTGGTTCCGGCCCGGACGGCGGAGATGCGGAGCGCGGATCTCCTGACCCGTGCGGTGACCGATGTCGAGTCGCTGCAGAATTTCTTCATCCGAGCGATGGCACCGCCGTTGGTGGCGGCGTTGGTGGCGGTCGGCGTGGGTTTGTTGCTCGGGACCTATTCGTCCGGGCCGGCGCTGATCTTCGTCGCCGCATTCGCGGCCACCGCGGTGGTGGTTCCCGTCGCGGTGATCCGGCTGGGGGCGGCCGCAGGCGTGGCTCTCACCTCGACCCGATCCGGTCTCGCCGTGGCGGTGGCGGATGGGATCGAGGGGATGGCCGATCTTCTCGTCTTCGGTCAGGGCGAGCGCCGGCAGCGGCTCGTCGACGAGCTGTCGCAGTCGTGTTCGACCCTGCGAGAGCGGGCGGCCCGGTTCGAGGCCGCGGGAAACGCCGGGGTGGTCCTCGGCACCCACGCCACCGTCCTGCTGGTCCTGGTGTTGGCGATTCCCATGGTCGGCGAGGGGCGGTTCACGGGTGTCGGTCTCGCCGTCGTCTGTCTCGCGGTCATGGCCGCCTTCGAGGCGGTTCAGCCCCTGCCCGCGGCCGCCCGCGGCCTGTCCGAGCAGCTCGCGGCGGCGGATAGGATTTTCGCCATCCTCGACGAGTGCCCGGTGGTCGACGATCCGGTCAGGTCATCGGTCGAGTTCCGGGCGGACGACGTCGCCACGGTCGAATTCCGCCGGGTCTCCTTTTCCTACCCGGGCGCAACCGAACCGGCGCTGCGTGATTTCGATCTCGAGATCGGTGACGGCTGCCGAGTTGCGGTGGTGGGTCCGTCGGGGGGCGGAAAGTCGACGCTGGCCGCTCTGCTGCTGCGTTTCTGGGATCCGACGGGGGGTGGAATCCGGCTGGCGGGCCGTCCGCTTGGAGCCTACTCCCACCATTCGCTCCGGGCCGCCGTCGGGGTCCTGCCTCAGCGGACGGATCTCTTCACGGGCACCATCCGCGACAACCTCCTCCTGGCTGAGCCGGAAGCCGGGCAGATCGATCTCGATCGGGCGGCGCAAACGGCGGACCTCCTCGACACCATCCGCGCTTTCCCCGATGGCTGGGAAACCTGGATCGGCGAGCACGGGATGCAGCTCTCGGGCGGCCAACGTCGCCGCCTGGCGCTGGCGCGGCTGGTGCTCCGGGACCCGCCGGTCGTCGTGCTCGACGAGCCGACCTCGGGGCTCGACCCCATCACCGAAAACCGGGTCATGCGCTCGACGCTCGAGTTCTTCAAGGGCCGAACCATCATCCTCATCACCCATCGTCTGGTCGCGCTCGACGAGTTCGACGAGATCGTGGTGCTCGACCGGGGATGCATCGCCGAGCGCGGAACCCCTGCCCAGCTGATGACGACAAACGGTCTGTACAGGCAACTCCACGACGCGCAGCGTCTTGAGCTGTCATCCCGGACCCCATTCAATCTTGAAGAGCCGAACAATCCTGCGATGGGTCAGTGAAAAGTCCTTTGTGCTGTCTTTGCGGCTCCTCGTGCTCTTTGTGTTTCAAGAACATCGATCTCATCGGTGCTTGCTCAAGAAAAAACCCCGCAGGTCGGCGGGGTTGTGGTCTGAGTTGGTGACGGTTTACTTGTTGAGCGCTTCGTGGACCTTGCCGACCATCTCGGGGCCGGGCTTCAGGGTGGCGTCGCCCTCGTCCTTCCACTTGGACGGGCAGCCCTCGTTGGCCTTGCGGGAGAGATAGAGATTCGCCTTGAACTTGCGCATGAGCTCGTCGATGTTGCGGCCCATGTTGTAGAAGTTGACCTCGGAGTTGAAAAGCGTGCCGTCGGGGCTGATGATGAAGGTGCCGCGCAGGGCCAACCCCGAGTTCTCGTCGTAGACGCCGAAGAGCCAGGAGACCTCGCCGGTCGGGTCGGCGCCCATGAGGTACTTGACGTCGGCGAGTTCTTTTTCGTGGTCTTTCCATGCAAGGTGAACGAACTGGGTGTCGGTGGAGACGGTCACCAGGGTGGCGCCCATCTTCGCAAACCGGTCTTGCTGCTCTGCCAGAGCAGCGAACTCGGTGGCTCAAACAAAGGTGAAATCGGCCGGGTAGAAGAAGAGGATCGTCCACTTCCCGGCTGCCATGTTCTCCGACAGCTTGAACTTGCCGAAGTTTCGGATCTTCGGGTCATAGGTGTCGAGCTCGAAGTCGGGAACCATGTGGCCCAACTGCGCCTGGATCATCTCATCGCACATTGTTGCTACCTCCTTGGTATTTGGTCGGCAAACGGAACCGTCAGTGTATGCATCGCCTACTGAGAAATCAAACGTCTGCCAACGCGGGAAAAATCCCGTTGAGCGGGAGAAATCGATACCCTACTGGGGTATGGTATGCTTCAGGAGAGGGCAGTGAGACCGCACTTGGTCTCACGCCTCACTTTCATCGGTGAAAGCCAAAGGAGCAGAAGTGGCGATCGACGAAAAGGTCCAGGAGAGCACCCGCCGGCGGTTGGCGATCATCGAGGGTCAACTCCGGGGTCTGAGCAAGATGATCGATGAGAAGAAGTACTGCATCGATGTCCTCACCCAGATTTCGGCCATCCACGAGGCCCTCCGCGGAGTCGGCAAACTCGTGGTCCGCCACCATTTGGAAACCTGCGTCACCGAGGGCCTCCAGGGGGACGATCGCGAAAAACACTACCAGGAACTCATGGACTTGATTTATAAGTTGAGCAAATGATGCACGTACTTTTTTCAATCCTCGCTGCTTCGTGGGCCATGCTCGTCGAGATGGCGCCGTATCTTCTGCTCGGTTTCACGATGGCCGGGCTGCTCTCGGTGTTGATCTCCCCTCGGTGGGTCGAGCGTCACCTCGGCAATCGCGGCCTCGGCCAGGTCTTCAAGGCGAGCCTGTTCGGCGTTCCTCTGCCGCTGTGCTCGTGTGGCGTGATCCCGGTCGGGGCCTCGCTTCGCCAGCACGGCGCCGGCAAGGGAGCGACGACGGCGTTCATGCTCTCGACTCCGCAGACCGGGGTCGACTCGATCGCCGTGACCTATGCTCTGCTCGGTCCCTTTCTGGCGGTTGTCCGGCCGATCGCGGCGCTGCTCACGGGCTTCCTCGGCGGCAGCCTGGTTTATGCCGTCGACCGGAACGGCGATGACCAGATCGCGGGGGAGGGTTCCGCCGCCTCCTGCTCGAGCGGATCCGGTTGCTGCGACAGCGATCTGGACTCTCAGAGCAAGACCCTTTTTGACGGACTGCACTACGGTCTCGTGACCCTGCCGCGCGACATCGGCCGCGCGCTCGTCGTCGGGATCCTCCTGTCGGGGTTGATTTCCGCGTTGATCGAACCGCACGCTCTCGAGGCCTATCTCGGTGGCGGCATCTGGCCGATGCTGGCCGCAATGGTCGTCGGGATCCCGCTCTACGTCTGCGCGACCGCTTCGACTCCCATCGCGCTGTCGTTGATCCATGCCGGGTTGTCGCCGGGTGCGGCGTTGGTCTTTCTGATCACCGGTCCGGCCACCAACGGGGCGACCCTGACAACCCTGTGGCGGGTGCTCGGGAAGCGATCGGTGGCGATCTTTCTGGCGACCGTGGCGGTCGGCGCCCTGGCAACGGGCATCACCGTCGATGCCCTGGTGGCGTCGGAGGTCGTCGGACCCTCGGCCATGGTGCCCGCCGCCGTGTCCGAGGCCGCGGTTCACGAGCACCACGGCGGCGAGACCGGGTTCGGTCTGTGGTTCGGGCGGGGATGCGCCGTTCTGCTCATTCTGTTGCTGATCAACGCGCTGTGGCCGCAACCGCAGCCCATGGATCGGGGAGACCTCAAGATGATCACCATGCCGAATGCCGAGGTGCTGGAGCTTGCCGTGGCCGGGATGCGCTGCAACGGGTGTGTCGAGAGCGTGCAGCGGGCCCTCGACGAATCCCCGGGTGTCGATGACGCGAAAGTCGACCTCTCGACAGGTCGGGCGAAGGTACGCGGTTCGGGTTTTGATCGTTCGCTGCTTGCCGAAAAGATCCGTGCCCTCGGTTTCGATGTCGATGTCGTGAACGCGAAGTAGTCGGGCGGGGGTTTTGCTACTCTGAATTCGATGGTGGATTCTCAGCCGCGTCGAGCGGTGGTGATCGACGACTCGCAGATCCAGTGCGCCGTTTGGAAGCGACTTCTGGAAGGACGCTACGGCGACCGGATCGCGGTGGAGACCTACAGCGATCCGCGGGAAGGGGTCGATGCCCTCGACCCGGGAGTCCACCTTCTGTTGCTCGATTGGGAAATGCCGTGGATGGATGGCAAGGAAGTGCTCGGGGCGGCGCGGGACATGGGCGTCAACCTCAAGCGGGTCATCATCACCTCGTCCCACCCGGCTGACCGCCTGCACGAGGAGTTCGACGACACCGGCTGTCTCGCGGTGATCGAGAAAGCCGAACCCGAACAACAGGCGGCCTTCATGATGATCCTCGATTCCATCATGAGGAGGTGAGGTCTTGAGGTCTTGAGGGCAGGCCCGGTCCCCCACACCGCCCAAGCCCTCATGCCCAGGCGGCGCCGGCGCCGGCCAGTCCCTCACACCCTTGCGACTCAGGCCCCAAGGGTCTCCGGACTCGAGAACTCCTTGACGAGATCCTGCGTATTCCCTGTCAGGAGGCACGCACCATGTTCGAGCTGTTTGGAATCCTGGCGTTGATTGCCGTCGGTGTGGTGGTGTTCGGTGTGATCGCGATCGTCGCCGGCCTGATCAAGCTGGTGCTCAAGATCGCACTCATCCCGGTCGTGCTGTTGTTCAAGGGGATCGGTCTCCTGATCGGCGCCCTGGTGGTGCTCTTCGTCGTCGGACCGCTGGTCTTCGGCATCGGTCTCGTGGTGCTGATCCCGCTGCTCATCCTCGGCGCCATGATCTGGGCCGGCGTCGCCCTCGTGACCTGATCCCCCGCGTCGGCGTCCGCGCCCCCATCCGTGCCCGATGACAGGGGATACCGAACCCGATTCTCAGAGACGTGGTTGCCCGTGAGTGCCCCCCTTGACAATGTTCGGCGTCACGCTTCACTCAACCGCTTCGTTCATGTGGCCAAACATTGATCAAGGACGGCACGACCGTTCGACGCCAAAATCCGCGAGCCTTCGTGAACGCGCGGGCTCGGTGCCTGGCATCCACCTTGGTGAGCCGCGAACAAAGGTGCGTGCCTGCGCACCGCTCCCAACGCCTCGATGGATCGCCTACTCCAGTTTCCGCGTGGTGATCACGAACTCTTCGACCACCCTGCCGCCGACGAGGTGCTCGGTGATGATCCGCTCGAGGACCTCCGGGGTGCAGCCCCGATACCAGACTCCGTCGGGGTAGACGACGGCGATGGGGCCGTCGACACAGATCCGCAGACAGTCGGCCTTGGTGCGCAGAACCCCGCCCGACTCCGACAGCCCGAGTTCGCGCAGTCGGGTCTTGAGGAACCGCCACGACTCCAGCGATGTCTCGCGATCGCAGCACTTGGGCTTGGCCTGATCGCAGCAGAGAAAGACGTGGCGGCGGGCGCCGGTGACGCCCACCGCCTCGGCCGCGGTCAGCGCGGAATCCTTCACTCGAGCATCATCCACAGGTAGGCGTACTCGAGTGCGCCGGTGTAGGCGCGCTGGCCGAGGTTGGCGCCGGAACCGTGACCGCCCTCCGTGTTCTCGTAGTAGTAGACCTTGCTGCCCATGTCGGTCATCCTGGCCACCATCTTGCGGGCGTGGCCGGGGTGGACCCGATCGTCGCGGGTGTTGGTCCAGAAGAAGACCTTTGGGTAGCTCTTCTTCGGGTCCAGGTTCTGGTACGGCGACCAGGTCTTGATGTACTCCCAGTCTCCGGTGTCGGGGTTGCCGTACTCGGCCATCCAGCTCGCTCCGGCGAGGAGCTTGTTGTAACGCTTCATGTCGAGCAGCGGGACCTGACAGACGACCGCCTTGAAGAGATCGGGCCGCTGGACGAAGCTGCCGCCGACGAGCAGTCCGCCCTGCGAACCGCCCATGATGCCGAGGTGCTCCGGCGAGGTGATCTTGCGGGCGATGAGGTCCCCGGCGATGGCGGTGAAGTCGTCGAAGTTGCGCTGGTGGTTCTCCTTGACCGCGGCGGTGTGCCAGGCGGGGCCGAACTCGCCGCCGCCGCGGATGTTGGCCAGGACGTAGACGCCGCCGCGGGAGACCCAGACCGGCCCGGTGGCGCCCAGGTACGAGGGCAGCATGGAGTTTTCGAAGCCGCCGTAGCCGTAGAGCACGGTCGGGCTGGAGCCGTCGGGGGCGAAACCGGCGGGCTTGACGACGAAGTAGGGAATCACCACGCCGTCTGATGAGGCGACCTCGTACTGGTCAACGCTCATCCCCTCCGGGTCGAACCACGAAGGCGAACTCTTGGCGGCCTTGGGCTCGCCGCCGTCGGCAACGAAATAGAGGCTCGAGGGTGTCAGGAAGTCGGTGTAGGAGAAGAAGAAGCTGTTGTTCACGTCGCTGGTGCTGCCGATGCCGACGGTGCCCAACCCGGGAAGCTCGATCTCCTCCTTCTTCCAATCGTTCTCCCCGAGGGCCAGCCGGTAGAGCCGGCCGCGCACGTTGTCGAGGGTCGAGTACAGCAACTGGTTCTCGGTCGTGGCAAGTTCGCCGAAGGAAACGCGCTCCTCGGGCTGGAAGAGGATCTCGAAGTCGCGGCTGCCGGTCAGAAACGCATCGAGGTCCATGGCGAGCAGGGCGCCGCCGGGGTAGGTCGAACCGCCAACCTCCCAATCCGAACGGAGAGTGAGCAGCATCCGGTCTTTGAAGAAACCCGCGACATCGGCGTCGATGGGAATGTCGAGCTTGACGAGTCGGCCGCCGAGCCTGAGGAAGGTGGTGCCTCGGTAGAACTCCGGGACCTGGACGACCAGGTCGTACCGCTGATCAGCGGTGTGCACGCTGTACCCGGCTGAGGCCACATCGTCGACCGAGCCCTCGAAGATCGTGACGGCGTTCTCGAGCGGGGCGCCCCGCTTCCACTGTTTGACAAATCGAGGATATCCGGAGGTTGTCAGCGTGCCCTCGCCGAAATCGGTGCCGAGCCAGAGGGTGTCCTCGTCGATCCACGCCAGCTGCGATTTCGCCTCGGGGACGACGAACCCACCGTCGACAAAGGACTTGGCAACGGTGTCGAACTCGCGCACCACCGCGGCGTCGGCGCCGCCGCGGGAGAGGGTGATCATGCAGTGGCGGTACTCGGGCGGCAGGCAGTCGGCTCCCTTCCAGACCCAGTTCTCGTTTTCCGATTCAGCCAGTCGGTCGAGATCGAGGACGGTCTCCCACGACGGCTCGTCCTTGACGTACTCATCGAGGAAGGTCCGGCGCCAGATGCCGCGGACGTGGTCGGCGTCGCGCCAGTAGTTGTAGATCCAGGCGCCGCGGATGGCGGGCGACGGAATGCGATCGCTCGAGTTGTAGATCTCGAGCATCTTCTCGTGAATCTCTTTGAAGACCGGCACCGCTTCAAGCTCGGCGGTGTCCGCGGCGCTCCGCGCCTCGACCCAGGCCAAGGCCTTTTCGCCTGCCACGTCCTCGAGCCAGAGGTAGGGGTCTTCGGATTCCTCGGCTGCGGCGAGACCGCAGCATGCGAGGGCGAGGGTGACGATGAGCAGACGGCGCATGTTCTCTCTCCTTCAGAAACCTCATACGTCGAGAGGCGGCGCGGGTTCGCCTGGATCGTAGCAGGGATCGGAGCAGGCGGGCGTTGGTCTCCACTGACGGACTGATGTTGTCGCTGCTGCTGCCAGGGCCTCTGCCACTCCTGTCATCGGGCACGGGAGGCGGAGAGGGGGGGGACAGGGAGGGGGAGAGGAACCGGACCCGGCAACGGCAGCTTCAAAGTAGCCACGGCTCACGGTTTCTGCTATCACCGTGGAGGAAACTCCGAAAGGTGGCCACCGTGATCGAAAACTTCGCGGATCTTGCTCGCCGGGTGGTGGTGGTGGATGGCTGTCGGACGCCGTTTTGTCGATCCGGCACCGCGTTCACGGATCTGAGATCGTACGACCTGGGCCGGATGGCGGTTTCCGGGTTGCTGCATCGCACCGCGATCGACCCGGCGGTGGTCGATCTCCTGGTCATGGGCACGGTCATTGCCGATCCGGCGACCTCCAATCTGGGGCGCGAGGTCGTGCTCGCGAGCCAACTGCCCGACAGCTGTCCGGCCTACACGGTGTCGGTGGCCTGCGTGTCGTCGCTCCAGGCGTTTCTCGACGCCGCCCGCGCCATCGCCACCGGGGGCGCCGATGTGGCCATCGCGGCCGGGGCGGAGACCCTCTCCGACGCGCCCATCCGCTATCGCCGATCGGTACGTAAACGGTTGATCGCGGCACAGAAGGCGCGCGGCCCGGGCGACTATCTGGCCCTGCTCAAGGGGCTCGGGCCATCTGATCTGTTGCCCGAGCCGGTGGCCCTGGCCGAGTTCTCCACCGGTGAAATCATGGGCGAGAACTGCGAGCGGCTGGCGAAGCGGTATCGAATCACCCGCGAGGCGCAGGATGCCTATGCGGCGCGATCGCACCAGCGCGCCGCTGCGGCGACCAAGAATGGAAACCTCCCTCGACAGATCACGCCGGCATTTGTCCCGCCCGGGGAAACGGCGGTCCGCGAAGACAGTGGGATCCGAGGCGATTCGACGGTTGAATCGCTGGCCAAGCTGCGACCCGCCTTCGACCGCCGTTTCGGGACCATTACCGCGGGCAACAGCTCGTATCTCACCGATGGCGGGGCGGCGGTGCTGTTGGCATCGGCGCAGGCTGCGCAGCAACTCGGGCTCACGCCCGTCGCCACGCTTCGGTCGGCGGCGGTGGCGGCGCTGGATCCTCTCGAGGAACTGTTGCTCGGTCCGGCATTGACGATCCCGGGCGCTCTCGATGGCGCCGGACTCTCCCTCGGCGACATGGGAGTGGTGGAACTCCACGAGGCATTCGCCGCGCAGGTCCTTGCGGTTGAGAAGGTGCTCGCCGACCCCGATTGGTGCCGGCAACGGCTCGGCCGTGGCGAAGCCGTTGGTGAGATCGATCCGGGTCGTCTCAATGCGTGGGGAGGGTCGCTCTCGGTGGGCCACCCGTTCGGCGCGACCGGAGCGAGATTGATCACGAACTGCTGTCAGCGGATGGTCGAGGAAGATCAGAACCTGGGGATCGTGGCGGCGTGCGCCGCCGGCGCCATCGGGATCGGCATGGTGTTCGAGCGGTGAGAATTCAACACCCGCCTTTTTCTTTATTTTGGCCGAGGCGTCGGCACAGCCGAAGCCTCGGCCAAAGAGAGTTCGGGTTGCGTTCTAAAGGAGTATCGCGATGCCCATGATCAGGATTGAGAAACGCACCGACGGCGTCGCCATCGTCTGGTTGGACAGCACCGAAAAGCCCGTCAA
>JAHECW010000292.1 GCA_024641545.1 Acidobacteriota bacterium | reverse complement strand
TTCGCCGGCCTCATCCTGCATGAGCTCGCGCATTCCCTGGTGGCCCGACGCTTCGGGCTCGGCGTCGGAGGGATCACGCTCTTCCTGTTCGGCGGGGTGGCCGAACTGGAACAGGACCCCGACACTCCGAACTCAGAAGTCTGGATCGCGCTCGCGGGCCCCGCGATGAGCTTCGCCATCGCCGGGGTGACTTGGGTCGTCGCCGGAGCGGCGGAGGCGGCGCGCGCGTCGCCCGCGTTGGTGGCGATGCTCGGATACCTCGCGACCGTGAACCTCGTGATCGCGCTTTTCAACATGCTCCCGGCCTTTCCGCTCGATGGCGGGCGGGTGCTGCGCGCCCTCCTCTGGCGGATGAACGGCGACCTGCTCGGCGCGACGCGCGTCGCTGCCGGCATGGGAACCCTCTTCGGTATCGCGCTCATGGTGCTGGGCTTCATGGCGCTCTTCGGCGGGACGACGGCGGCGGCCGGGCTCTGGCCCATCCTTCTCGGCCTCTTCCTGATCGGCGCCGCGCGAGGCACCTATCGCCAGATGCTGCTGCATCAGATGATGCGCGGGCGGACCGTGGGCGACATGATGACCGCCGACCCCTTCACCACGGGTCCCGGGCGCTCGATCCGCGAGGTGGTAGATACCATCATGCTGGGTCACGGCGTCTCGTTCGTCCCTGTGGTCGAGACCGGCCGCGCGATTGGCTACGTCGACACCAGGGCCATCCGCAACATCGACGCGGAGAACTGGGATACCACGCGGGTGGACGACGTCTTCGTCGCCCGCACCGCCGAGGTGTTCGCCGACCCGGAAACGCCGCTCGAAGAGCTGATGCGGCGGATCGGCGCAACCGGACGCACCAAGTTCATGGTCCAGCGCGAGGGTCTCCTGGTCGGTGTCGTGACGCTGACGGACATCCTGCGTAGCGTGAACATCTTCGGAGATCTCGGCGGCGACAAGCTCCTCTCGCGGCCGGGAGCACACGACAGGCGATCCACCGTTTGACGGCATCGCCGGGTCGTGAAACCATTCACGCATGACACGCGACGCAGCCTCATCGCACCAGCAGCCCGACCGGGACAGCGCCGATCTCGATGCGCTTCTCGGGGCGGCGGTCGACGCGATCATCGTGGCCGACACATCGGGAAAGATCCTGCGCTGCAACCCCGCCGCCTACCGCACCTTCGGATACGACGCGGACGAGCTTCTCGGCCGGAACATCTCGGTCCTGATGCCCGAGCGCGAAAGCCGCCGGCACGACGCCTACATGTCCCACCACCTCGCCACGGGCGAAGAGCGGATCATCGGTCGCGGGCGGGAACTTGAAGGTCTGCGCAAGGACGGCAGCGTGTTTCCCCTGCACCTCAGCGTGGGACGCTCCGAACGGGACGGACACGTTCAGTTCGTCGCAATCCTGCACGACCTGACGCGCCGGCGCGCGGCGGAGCTGGCGCTAGAGCGGTCTCGGCGGCTCGAGGCCATCGGACAGATGACGGGCGGAGTGGCGCACGACTTCAACAACCTCCTGACGCTGATCATCGGCAACCTCGAACTCGCGATGCAGAAGGACGTGACACCGGACGTCCGTGGCCTGATCTATGACGGGCTCGAAGCGGCCGAAGTCGGCGCGGACCTGACGCGGCGTCTTCTGACCTTTGCCCGACAGAGCCGCCTTGCCCCCGAGGTTCTCGGGACCAACGACCTCGTCGAACGCATCGCGGGGATCGCCCGGCACGGGATCAGGGCCGGCCAGCGCATCGATCTGTCCCTGGCCGCCGACAGCTGGCCCGTACACGTCGATCCCACCCAGCTTCAGAGCGCGATCCTGAACCTCGTGCGGAACTCGGTCGACGCGATCGAGGGTGAGGGCGTGATCCTGATCGGCAGCGAGAACATCGAGGTCGACGATACGTTTCTCGCGCGCGAGATCGATGCGACGCCGGGCAATTACGTGCGGCTCACGGTGTCCGACACGGGCGCCGGCATGACACCCGAAGTCCGCCAGAAGGCCTTCGAACCCTTCTTCACGACAAAGCCCCCGGGCGAGGGAACCGGTCTGGGATTGGCCACCGTTTACGGCTTCGTGCGGCAGAGCGGCGGTCACATCACCATCTACAGCGAACCCGGACAGGGCACGACGGTCAGCATCTACCTGCCAGCGGCGGCAGACGTGGCCGTACAGCGCAGGAAACCCGCGCCGGAATTCGCCGCCCTGCCCGGACACGGAGAGCTTGTGCTGGTCGTCGAGGACAACCCTGCCGTCCGCCGAATGACGGCGACGCGGCTCAACGCGCTCGGGTACGGCGTACTGGAGGCGGGCACCGTAGAGGAAGCCAACGCCGCAATCGACGGCGGGACCGAGATCGCGCTGGTCTTCAGCGACATGATGATGCCGGGCGGACAAACAGGCCTCGACCTTGCCTGGCGGCTGCGCAGGGAGCGACCGGATCTGCCGGTCCTGCTGACGACGGGTTACGCGGGCGAGATGACCGATGCCGAGATCGTCGACGGGTTCGCGCTGCTGCGCAAACCGTATCGGCAGGAAGAGCTGGCCATCGCGGTCACAACCGTCATGGCCCGCGCCGGAACGGCCGTCGACACGGCGGGCTGACGCCGGTATCGTCTATTTCCGCTGCACCTCGGCCGAGAACGTGTAGCCGATCCCGCGCACTGTCTTGATCAGTTCGGGGTCCGAGGCATTTCGTTCGATCTTCTTGCGAAGCCGCGCCACCTGGTTGTCGATCGTCCGGTCGAGGGGCGACCACGTGGCTCCGTTCAGCCGGTCCATGATCGCATCGCGCGACAGGACGCGCTGGGGTGCGTCCAGGAACACCGTCAGCAGACGGAAATCGCCCGAGGTAAGATCGACCCGCCCCCCATCGCGGTCGGTCAACTGCATCCTGCCCGTGTCGGCGGTCATCCCATCGAAGGAATAGACCACGCCGTCATGTGCCGGATGATCCTCGTCCCTGTGCGCGGACCTGGGTTCGGCGCGCCGCATGACGGTCTTCACGCGCGCCAGGAGTTCCCGTGGATGGAACGGTTTGACGATGTAGTCGTCGGCCCCGATCTCGAGCCCCACA
>JAHECW010000170.1:6152-11578 GCA_024641545.1 Acidobacteriota bacterium | reverse complement strand
CGCCCACGTCCGAGTCCGAGTCCGTGCCCGTTTCCGGTGCAATGGATTCCAACCCGTACAGGTGCGCGATGTTCGGGTGGTTGAGGCTCGCCAGCACCTTGTCTTCGCGGCGGAAACGTTCCAGCCGCCCAGCATCGCCGGCGAACTCGGCCGGGAGAACCTTGAGCGCGACCTCGCGACCGAGCTTTTCGTCCTCGGCGCGCCAGACCTCGCCCATTCCGCCGGCGCCGAGGGCCCCGGTGATCCGGAAGTGGGCGAGGGTCGTGCCGATCACGGGCGACCGACCGCGTCGAGCCAGTTCACGACCACCGAGAGGTTCGGCGCTTCTTCCTCCGACATGGTTTCCATGGCGAGGACGCGTTCGCCGTCGTCCGTCACCGCCCACAAGAGAGATCCGAAAGGCTGCACCATGGTGTTGAACAACGGCGTCGCCTCGCCGATCAGCAGGCCCCCTTCTCTGGCTTCGACCGGAACCGAGACCAGGGCGCCGTCGGAGGCGTGATAGAGAATCTCCCGCCCGTTTGGATTCCAACGCGCCGTCTGCCCGCCGTTGGTGGAAACCTGCCACTTCCGCCCGCGATCGGGGAAGGCGGTGACATAGATCTCCGGGCTGCCGGACTCATCGGAAGCGTAGGCGAGCCACCTTCCGTCTGGCGAGATCATCGCACCGAACTCGATGAACACGGTTTCGATGAACGGGTAGGCGTCGGCCTCGCCCGACAGGGGCAGGACCCAGATGTCGTAGTTGGTGTTCTTTCCCGCCCGGTAGAAAAACAGGTTCTCGCCGTCGGACGAAACCGAGTTCGGGTACATCTCGGTCTCGGACTCGTAGATCGTCTGACCTTCCCCCGAACCGCCGATGTCCTTCTTGACCAGGATGTAGCCCCCTCCTCGTTCGGTCGAGAAGATCAGCGCCCTGCCATCGGGGGTCGGGGTCAACCCGTACTCGTACCCCGGCTCGAAGGTGAACCGGGAGAAGAGATTGCGGCGAAGATCGACGAGCCACACATCACCGGTGCCGGCGTTGTCCTCTTCCAACGCGACCGCCGCGAGCTCGCCACCCGGGATGAGGTGCACTTCGTCGTAGCTCGCGGGCTCGCCGACGACCCCGAGCTCGTTGCCCTCCCGGTTCCGCCAGGTCAGCCGGTAGCTGCCGTCGCTGCCGTCCCCAGTCTGATACGCCAGGACACCGTTCTGCGATGCCGAGAAGATCCCGATGACGGTGCCCGGGGGCAGCAGTGCCACCGTCTCGGCGATCGGGAACGGCTCGCCCGTGAACTCGATCTTGTCGGCGTCGAAAGGCCGCGCCATCAGCGTCCGGTCGCGGACGAAGAGCAGATGTCCCGACGCGATTTCCACGGCCGTCGGCGCTCTGAAGAGCAGCCGATTCTCCGAACCGTCGAGCGAGCCGACCATGACGGCATGCCCCTCTCCCGACCCGGAGGCCGAGCGCGCCATGTACAGGAAGTGATTCCCATCGGGGAGAAATCTCGGGTGACGATGGGAGTTGTCCCTGCGTTCGGTGTCGAACTCGGTGACCGCAACCGACTCTCCGCCCGCTTCCGCAACCTTGTGGATCGGCGAGTTGTAGCTCGGTGAAAATACGATCATCCCGTTGGGCCCCCAAGAACCACCCTTGCCGTCGCCGGTGTCGCAGAGGGCGAGGGGCGGGCCGCCGGCGGCCTCGATGACTCTCAGCTTGCCGATGGAGAAAAACCCGATGCGTCTGGAATCCGGCGACCAGAACGGGTACTGCGCGTTCTCGGTCCCCGGCAACGCCCGTGCCCGGGACTCGTCCAGCGCCCTGACCCAGAGTTGGACGACGCCGTCGGCGGTCCTGCCGGAGTAGGCCAGCATGGTCCCGTCCGGCGACACCGCAACCGGCCCCGGATTGTCGGGAGCAAGGTGGAAACGCCCGTTCTCGGGCGGCGGGGTCTCGAAGCGGATCACCTGCGGTTCGGGCGCGGTCCGGCCGAAAAGGAGGACAGCGAGGGTCAGGGCTGCCGCGATCGCGGGTCCGACAACCAACCACGGCAGCCGGCGGCGCCAAGGGCCCGTCTCGGGCTTGGCCGCGAGCACGTCCGCAGGCAATCTGTCTTCTTCCGGCCGGGCCAGGGCGATGCGGGCTTCACCGATGTCGCGGAGCCGGGTCTTCGAGTCCTTATCGAGGCAGCGACCGACCAGCCGCCGAAGGAAGGCTGGGGCCTCCGGCGGCAACTCATCGAGGGACGGGGCCTCCTTGAGCACCGACGCGAGGACGTCGGAAACGGTGTCGCCCTCGAAGAGCTTGCGGCCGGTGAGCATCTCCCAGAGCACGACGCCGAAGGCCCAGATGTCGGCGCGGCGATCGACCGACTGGCCGCGGGCCTGCTCGGGCGACATGTAGGCGGCGGTCCCCAGGATCAACCCTGCCGCGGTGGCGTGCTGGGTCATGGTCGGCGACAGCGACAGGCTCGCGTCGGCCGCGTCCGCCTCCCACGCCTTGGCGAGCCCGAAATCGAGCACCTTGACCGTACCGTCGGGCCGGAGCTTGATGTTGGCCGGTTTGAGATCGCGGTGGACGATGCCCTGCTCGTGCGCCGCCTCGAGCGCCCCAGCGATCTGGAGCGCGATGGGGATGACCTCGCTCGAGGGGATGGGACCGTGTGCGATCCGCTCCGATAGATCATCACCCTCGACGAGCTCCATGACCAGGAACGTCACGGAGATCGGGGAACCGGGGGCTTGCGGGATCGATCCCGCGTCCGAGTCCGCTTCCGATGCGATGGATTCCAACCCATACAGATGCGCGATGTTGGCGTGGTTCAGACTCGCGAGCACCCTGGCCTCGCGCTGGAACCGCTCGAACCTCTGCGCGTCCGCCGCGAACTCGGCGGGGAGAACCTTGAGCGCGACCTCGCGGCCGAGCTTTTGATCGTCGGCCCGCCAGACCTCGCCCATGCCGCCGGCGCCGAGCTTGCCGGTGATCCGATAGTGAGCCAGGGTGACGCCGATCATTGATTCACCTCTTCGAGCTCTGCCTCCCAATTGAGCACCACGGTCATCGGGTCGGACTCCGCCGCTGCCGTGCCCCGGTTGAGCAAGAACTTCTGTCCATCCGACGATACGTCGTACGGCCAACGAAAACCGGGCGCCAGGTTCCACGAAAACAACTTCTTGATCGCTCCGACATCGAAGGTCTCGCCGGACCCATCGATCTCGGCCGAGTAAAGATCACCGCCGGCGTTGGTGAAGAAAAGCTCCGCTGCGTCCCCACGCCATCGTGGGAAGGAGCCCCCTTCCGTCGAAACCTGCCACCGCCGAGCCGGATCCGGGAAGGTCGTCACATAGACCTCATTGGATCCCGATTCGTCCGAGACAAATGCCATCCAACGCCCATCCGGCGAAATCGACGCTAAAACCTCGGTGAACGAGGAGGCGACCAGCGCGACGGGCTCGCCCCCCGCCGTCGGAAAGGCCCAGATGTCGCTATTATTGGCTTCGTCAACACGTTGATACACAAGCCACTGTCCGTCCGGTGACCATGCCTCCGGCAACGCCTGGTTCTCACCGTCCTCAAAGAGCAACTCATCGGTCCCTGAGCCGCTCACGTCGATGATCCAGATATCGTCGGGCGCCTGTCGATTGGACGTGAAGGCGACCCGCTTGCCATCCGGCGACCAGGTTGGATACCAGTCCATATTGGGGTCGAAGGTGTATCGGGTTTTCAAACCCCTGATGAGATCGTAGATCCAGATATCGCCGGTTCCCGCGGTTTCGTCGAGGACTCCCGCGGCGGCGAACCGTCCGTCGGGTGAGATGGCCATGTCGAACAGGAGATCGCCGGTTCCGAGGCTCGCAATCAGCTCGCCGCCTCTGTCGACCCAAACCAGCTCACTCTGCATGTCCACGAGCCCGGTGTTGTAGACCAGAAGCCCGTTCTGTGACACAGAGAACGCGCCGAACCGAGCGCCCGCGATGTACAAGACGTCCTCGGCCACCGGCACGGCGTCACCGAGAAAGGTCGCCGTCTCAGGTTCGAAAGGCCGTGCCATCAAGGTCTCCTCGCGAATGAAGAGTAGCTGACCGGAGGCGAACGCCACGTTGGAGGCGGCGGCAAACAATTCCACCCCCGGCCCGGGTTCTTTGAGAGAGCCGACCATCACTCGGTCGCTTTCGGATCCCTGCGAGGACCGCGCGAAATACAGGAACTTGCCGCCCGGAAGCCAGAGCGGAAAGCGCTGGCTCGAGACGCCGTCGGGCATCTCGGTCACCGGGCGTGATTCGCCCCCCGCCGCCGAAACCAGATGGATCGGTGTGTTGTGCGCCGGGGCGAAGAGAATCTGACCGTCGTCGCTCCACGACCCCCCTTTCCCGTTCGACGCAACACAGATTGTGATCGGCGGGCCGCCGGTGGTATCGATCTTCCTCAGTTTTCCATCGCCGCTGAAGAACGCGACATACCGGCTGTCCGGAGCCCAGAAAGGGAAGACGGCGCCTTCGGTACCAGGCAGGGGGCGCGCGGTGAGATCGCTGATCCGACGCACCCACATCATCCTGAGCCCATCGCTGTCGGTCGCGGCGAAAACGATCTTGAGACCGTCGGGTGAGATCACCCCCGCTCCGGGTCCAAAAGCCTCCAGGGCGAAGGAGGTCCCTTCGGGCGGCGGGATCTGCGCACGAAGCACCGTCGGCGGCGCCGCCTCCGGGAGCCGCATCATCGCCACCACGGCGCCCAGAAGAAGCACCGTCGAAAAGGCGGCGACCGCCCACGGAATGAACGACCTCTCCCGGGTCGATCCGACGACTCCGCCATCGACGCCCGTCGCCGGCGCGGCAAACGCATCCGGGTCGCGCTCGTAGTCGTCGAGTACGATTCGGGCATCGCCGATGGCCTGCAATCGCTGCCTCGGCTTGCGCTGAAGGCAGCGGGAGATGAGCTCACGCAACCTCGGCGGAGTGGATTTCGGGAGGTCATCGACCTTGACCTCGTCTTTGAGCACCGACGCCAATACGTGAGACACGGTCTCGCCGTCGAAGAGCTTGTGACCGGTGAGCATCTCCCAGAACACGACGCCGAACGACCAGATGTCGGCCCGCCGATCGGCCGCCGTGCCCGCAGCCTGCTCGGGGCTCATGTAGGCGGCGGTTCCGAGGATCAATCCTGCCGCGGTGGCGTGCTGGGTCATGGTGGGCGACAGCGACAGCCTCGCGTCGGCGCTTCCGGTCTCCCAGGCCTTCGCGAGGCCGAAGTCGAGGACCTTGACGGTGCCGTCGGCCTTGAGCTTGATGTTGGCCGGTTTGAGATCGCGGTGAACGATGCCCTGTTCGTGTGCCGCTTCGAGGGCCTCGGCGATCTGGCGGGCGAAGGAAACGGCTTCATCGACGGGGATCGGGCCGCGGGCGATACGGTTCGAGAGATCTTCGCCTTCGACGAGCTCCATGAC
>JAHECW010000170.1:0-6052 GCA_024641545.1 Acidobacteriota bacterium | reverse complement strand
CGCGATGTTCGGGTGGTTGAGGCTCGCCAGAACCTTTGCTTCGCGCTCGAATCGCGCCATCCGCTCCGGGTCTCCGGCAAACTCGGCAGGGAGCATCTTGAGCGCGACCTCACGACCGAGCTTTGTGTCCTCGGCTCTCCACACCTCGCCCATGCCGCCGGCGCCGAGCGGCGACAGGATGCGATATCCGCCGATCCTCTGTTCAGTATTCACTGGCTGGACGCTCCCCTGGTTCCGAGATTGTATCTCGGTCACAGTTGCAACACAAGCGAGAGCGCTTGCATTCTCGGTATCAGCGTTGTTTTCTCAGGGACGTCCGATTCAGGACCCGATCAGACTCTGCGCACCAGCACGACCGTCCGATCATCAACGTAGGGCACGCCGCGTACATAGGCGTCCTGGTCGGTGCTGATGGTCGCCGCCAGATCGTCGAGGGATTCGCCACGGTGCTTCGCGCAGAGCTCGGCGAGCCGTGCCTCGCCGTACTCCTCTTCCTCCGGGTTCTCGGCCTCGGTGAGACCATCGGTGTAGAGCACCACGGTGTCGCCCATCTCGAGAGTCAGATCGCCGGCTGCGTAGACGCCGGTGGGGAGAATCCCCAGCGGCATCCCGGTCGAGCCGAGCAGCTCCACCTCGCCGCCGGTCCTGAGCACGATCGCGGGATTGTGCCCGGCGTTGCAGTAGCGGAACACACCGGAAACCGGGTCGAACGACGCGACGAACCCGGTGGCGTACTTCTCGGGCGGGGTTCGTTCGAAGAGCAGATGGGACACCCGGTCGCAGATCACTTCGGGTGCGACGCCGTCGTGAATGGGACCGGCCGCAAGCGCCTCGAGCGACGCCGTCAGCAGCGACGCCGCGATCCCCTTGCCCGAGACGTCGGCAACCATGATGGCGCAGCTGCCGTCATCGACCAGCTCGAGCTTGTAGAAGTCGCCCGACACTCCCCGGGAGGGGATGTTGTGGGCGTAGAGCTGCCAGCCCTCGATCTCGGGCAGCGCTTTCGGGAGGAGTCCGACCTGGATCTGTCGCGCCAACGCGACATCGCGCTCGAGACGCTCGCGTTCCAGCGCCTGCTCGGCCAGTCGCGTGTTCCTGATCCGCATGGCGGCCACCGAAGCCAGCGAGGTGAGAAGCTCCATGTCCTCTTCGTTGAACTGGCGAATCCCGATGGTCGACCCGAGCACGATCAGACCCAGCGCGCCGGACGGGTCGAGCAGGGGCGCCGCGACGAGCGAACGGACACCGGCATCGAGGAGGCTCATGGCCTGGTTGAAGCGCTCGTCCGCGGTGGTGTCGAGCACCAGCGCGGCCTGTCCCTTTTCAACCACCTGCAGAACCAGGTTTCGCGAGTACAGCGTCTTTGAACCCTCACCCTTGATTGAACGGCTGGCGGCCCGGTAGTACTCACCGTCGACACCCTTGAGAAAGATCGTCCCCTCCTCGGGGCGGAGGTTGTCGAATGCCCGATCGAGGATCAGCTCGAGCAGATCCTCCAGCGGAATCGCACGATCGAGCGACTGGTGCACTTCGTTGAGCATCCTGAGCCGTGCGGTGTAGCGCCGGAGGACATCGTCCCCAACCTTCATGGCCCCGCTGGAAATCGCCTGCGGTTCCCTGAGCAGCTCCGCCGCCGAGCGGAAGACGGTGTGGCCGTCGAACTCGATCCCCGCCGATGTCAACGACGGCTTTCCGGCAGCGTCGGTGACGGTGACGGTCGTGCTCCCGATTCGGAGGACGGTGCCGATTCCGACCGGCGTCGGCTCGGTGATCCGCCGGCCGTTGAGCAGGGTTCCGTTTCGTGAACCGAGGTCTTCGGCCAACCACTCGCCGCCTTTTCGGAAGAGGCGGGCGTGCCGCCGGGACATGGATCGATCTGGAACCGCGATTTCGGCGTCCGACGATCGGCCGACAACCACGGCATCGCCCTTGGGCTCATAATCAAACGGTGCACCTGCAGCCGGCACAACATGGAACGAGATCGTCACGGTTTCACCACTCCATCGTCTTTTCAGGCGATCATCATACCTTGCATCGTCGGCATCTCCCGCCCCGGCGCCGTTCCCCCGGGTTTCGCGGGTGCAGGCCATCGGCCCAAGACCCGGTTGAGGCGGGAAGACATCGGGCCTGTCTCGTGTTGCAGCGCTCAGCCGCGACTTGACAAGGCGCGACTCAAGGCGGAAAATCGCCGGTCGGCGCCCCCGAAAAGGGCGCACGGAGGAATGAGATGCCCCTGTACGAATACCAATGCCAAAAGTGTGACAGCCATTTCGAGCGGATCGAGAAAGTGTCCTCCCCGACCGACGGGGTCTGCCCCTCCTGCGGTGGCGCAGCCCGTCGCCTGCTCGGTGCTCCGGCGCTTCAGTTCAAGGGATCCGGATGGTATGTGACCGACTACGGCAAAGGCAACGGCGGCACACCGGCCTCCCTGGCCGAGACCAGGCACGAGGCAGAGAGCGACTCCAAAACTGCGACCTCGACAAAGAGCGAGTCCCCGTCCAAGAGCGAGTCCCCGTCCAAGAGCGAGTCCTCGTCCAAGAGCGACACCGCGCCGAAGAGTGATTCAAAGGTCGCCTAGCCCGGTCGCTGTCAGTCCCCCTGAGAAAACTCGGAATGCCCTTTTGGGTTTCTTGGTGGATCTCTTTCTCCGACACGTCTCACGACACCACGCCGCGTTCCTGCAGGGCTTCCCGGGTGGCGCCCGGGGACCGGGAAAACAGCCGTCCGCGTGTTAGGATGATCGGGACTCTCAACCTCGAATCATCGTGAGCGCGACCGCTGCAACCGATCCCGGAGGGAAAATGGCAGAACCGAAGATCACCGACATCAACGGCATCGGACGCAAAACCGCCGACGGGCTCGCGACTCTCGGCATCGACTCAGTCAAGTCCCTCGCCGCCGCGCCGGTCGAACTCATTGCCACCCTACCCGGCTTTTTCGCGAGCCGCGCTCAGAAGGTGAAAGACGCTGCCGCCGGACTTCTGGGGCCGACCAAGATCGCCGCCCGTACCCGGCGAGCGACTTCGAAGAAACCGGCGGGCCGGGACGCGACGACCGCTGCCGCGAAAAAGAAGGCCGCGGCCGGAAAAACGGCTGATCCGGAAAAGGCGGCCGCCGAGAGTGCCGCAGTCGACAAACACCCGAAGAAACCGAAATCAAAGAAAAAGAAGAAGGCCGAAAAGAAAAAGGCCGAAAAAGCGGCGCGTCTGAAAGAAAACCACAAGAAGACCAAGGCCAAGAAAAACGCCACGGCAGATGCGAAGCAGAAGAACGCGAAGCCGAAGGCCGAGACCAAGAAAAAGAAGAAAAAGAAAAAGAAGAAAAAGTAGGCACTGGTCCAGCCCCCCTGGAGGCCATCCAGCGCCCGACGGCGGTTCGAGCAACGGGCATTTCCGGTGAGTTCTCGACCGAAGCCCTCCGGCGACCGGAAGACCGCAGCCTCAGCAAGCGATGGGAACTCGACCTCGAGCGTGCCGTTTTCGCAATCCAATTCGGACCTCCGTCGCCCACGATTCCTGCGTGGTATCGTGGCCCCTGAAACTCGCTGAGATGAGCCCATGAGCCGATATCACCTGCCCGAAGATTTCGACGAAGCCAGCCTCCTGGCGGGTCTCGGGCGGGGTTACGAGTTGGTGATTGCACCCGCCACGACACTCGACGCGGTCTTTCTCGACACCTTTGACTGGCGTCTTCACGGCGCCGGTCTGGTCCTCGTCGAGGAACGCGGTCCGGACCGGCGGTTGGTCATGCTGGAGCGCGACCCGGAGCCCTACTCCATCGCCACCCGAACAACACCCAAGATGGCGACGGATCTCCCGGCCGGCCACCTCGCCGACCGGATCCGTCCCGTCATGGGAATTCGCGCGCTCATCCCCGTCGGCGCCGCCCGCATCGACCGCCGCGAGGGCCGGATCGAGAACGCAGACGGGGAGATGGTCGCTCGGCTCCGCTTCGAGACGGTTCGACCCCTCGACCGGAGCGACCGCCCGACCGCGGCAGCCGAGACGCTCGAGGTCCGCCGTGCGGCGGGCGCCGCCATCCCCGGTCCCGCCGACGGGCTCACCGCCGCCGCCGGGACCGACCTCGAGGCGGTGGCCGCCGCCCGCGGCCGGACCCCCGGAGACTACAGCTCCAAGCTCCGGGTCGGTCTCGACCCTGATCAACCCGCCGGCTCGGCCGTACGAACGATACTGCTCGCGCTCCTCTCCACCATCGAGGCCAATGTCGAGGGGACCATCGACGACATCGACACCGAGTTCCTGCACGATCTCAGGGTGGCCTGCCGCCGGACCCGATCGGCCCTGACCCAGCTCAAGGGCGTTCTTCCCGCAGAGGTCGGCACGCGGTTCAACACCGAGTTCAAGTGGCTCGGAGACCTGACCGGACCGCTGCGCGACCTCGATGTCTACCTCCTCGAGATGCCGGCCTACCGCGCCCTCCTGCCGGCGCACGCGAGCGCCGATCTGGAGCCCCTCGAGGAGCTCATCAGATCGACGAGAGGCCACGCCCTGGGTGCGGTGGCGCGCGGTCTCCGCTCGGCGAGGTTCAAACAACTCGGCGCGAGCTGGAGACGGACCCTCGAGGAGGTCGATGCAGCGACCGGCCCGCACGGGTCGGTTCCGGCGCTCGAACTTGCCGGCAAACGCATCACCAAGGCCCATCGCAGGATTCTCAAGCTCGGCAGCGGGTGCGACCACGACCCCCCCGCCGAAACGCTGCACCGTCTGCGGATCAACGCCAAGAAGCTCCGCTATCTCCTCGAGTTCTTTTTCAGCCTCTATCCTGCGCCGGAGATCGACGCGCGGATCAAGGAGCTCAAGAGCATTCAGGATATTCTCGGCGGAATCAACGACATGGTTGTCCAGCGCGCCCGGCTCTCGGCCTTCGCTCGCGAACTCCGCGCCGACCCGACGGTCCCGACCTCGTGCATCCTGACCCTCGGCCGGCTCGCAGGAACCCTTGAAAAACGCCAGGACGAGTACCGGTCGGCCTTTCACGACTCGTTCGCTCGATTTGCGAGCGCGCCTGTAAGAGCCACCTTCAAAGATCTGTTCGGTGGAAAGGAGTCCACGTGAAGAGCATTGCGGTCTGGACCGTGAAGGGTGGGGTCGGCAAGACATCGGCCGCCGTCAACCTCGCCCACGCCGCCGCCGCCGACGGCGTCCGCACCCTGCTCTGGGACCTCGACCCCCAGGGCGCCGCGAGCTTCTACCTGCGGATTCCCGCGATGACCGACGGCGCGGTCGAGTCCGTCACCAAGCGTTCGGTGGACCCGGCGAAGCTCGCTCAGCCCACGGAATTCGACAATCTTTCCATGCTGGCCGCGGATTTCGCCTTCCGCCATCTCGATCTCGCGCTCGGCGCCAGCAGGAAACCCCGGAAGCGTTTTGCCGCCAAACTCGCCGGTCTCGCCGAGACCTACGACCTCGTCCTGCTCGACTGCCCACCCTCGGTCTCGCTGGTCTCGGAGACCGTCGTCAAGACGGTGGATGCGATTCTGGTTCCGGTCATCCCGTCGACCCTTTCCATGCGCACGCTGCACCAGGTCCGAGCATTCGTCGCCGACCACGGGCGGGGGGCGGCCGTGCTGCCGTTCCTCTCGATGGTCGATCTTCGCAAGCGGATGCACAACGAGCTCAGTCTTGCCTGCCTCGCCGACCCGGCCTTCCTCACCACCGCCATTCCTTCGGCCTCGGTGGTGGAGAAGATGGGGGTCACCCGAGCACCGGTTGCGGCAACCCTGCCGTCGCAGCCGGCGGCCCGGGCCTTCGCCGCTCTGTGGCGGGAGATCCGAGAACGGGTCTGGGGCTGAGCCTCGGAGCCGAGAGACCGCTCCCCTGCTTGCCCTGCCCGCTGCCGCTGCCCCGGTCGCTGTCCCTGCCGCTGCCGCTGCACATCTCATCGGGCACGGAAACGGAATCGGAATCGGACGCGGACGCGGACGCGGACGCGTGAGGGTAGACTGACTCGGTCACGATTCAGGAGGACTCATGAGCCACGAACCGACCGGTGTGATTGAAGGGCTGCCCGAGAACGCCCGCCGCCCGCTCAA
>JAHECW010000024.1 GCA_024641545.1 Acidobacteriota bacterium | reverse complement strand
CTCGTCGTTTCCGCCTACGGTAGAGGTGGCATCCTTCCGAACACCAGGAAAACCAACCTCCCAGGCGTCGCGTTCCCCCGACTCCCGGATCATGCAACCTTCGGATCGCCTCCGACCAAAGGGTACTGATACGAGACTGCTCATTCGTCGTGCAGTGAGCTGCGGCGTGTCGGTCTCCCGGCGCGCCGCGCCCGGACGGCGGCTCCTGTTCGGCGGCGCGTCGCTCTGCCAGTTCATACGTTGTGCGGCCGATCGGAACATCGCGACGGCCGGATGCGCCGTCGCTCGGAGGAGACCATGAATACTCGATGCACCCGCCCGATCTCGGAACACTCAATCCCTGCCGGCAACGGCGCCATCCTGGTGGTTCTCGCCTGGACCTTCGTCGCCCTCTTACCGCTCACAGCGGTCGCCACGCCCAGTACCTGGACCACCGTCGGCTACCTTGACCAGGCCCGACAGAACCACACCGCCACGCTGCTGCCCGACGGCCGGGTGCTGGTGGCGGGCGGCGACGACGGCGCCGACGGGCGCTTCGCCACCGCCGTGCTGTGGAACCCGCTGACCGGCGGCTTCGCCGCCACCGACAGCATGGCCTACGGGCGCAGCGGCCACACCGCCTCCCTGCTCGCCGACGGCCGCGTCCTGGTCGCCGGCGGCTCGGGGTTGCTGGCCGGGCTTCCGGGCACCCCCGCCTATCTGAGCTCGGCCGAGATCTGGGACCCGGCCACCGGCGACTGGCATTTGCTCACCGACGTCATGGGCTCGGTGCGTAGCGGCCACACCGCCACTGTGCTCCACGACGGTCGGGTGCTGGTCGCGGGAGGCCGGAGCGGCTCGCTCACCTACACCGCGTCGGCGGACCTCTTCGACCCGGCAACGGACGCCTTCGCGCCCACCGGCGCCCTGCCGTCCGGCCGCAACGACCACTCGGCGACGCTGCTGCCCGACGGCCGGGTGCTGGTGGTCGGCGGTTTCGCCGGCAGCACCGGTACGCCGTCGCAGCCGACCTACCTTTCCACCACGGCCCTTTACGACCCGGACATCGGGTCGTTCACCGCCACCACAGCCGTCTCCGGCAGCCGCGGACGGCACACCGCCACCCTGCTGCGCAACGGCCGGGTGCTGGTGGCCGGGGGGCGCGCCTACTCCCTCATCAACGGCTTCTACTCCCGCGATACGGCCTCCACCTTCGACCCCACGACGTCGACGTGGGCCGCGGCCGGAACCCTCGGCCAGGCGAGGGCGGGCCACGGCGCGAGCATGCTGCCCGACGGCCGGACCGTGGCCTGCGGCGGCGCTGACGACACAGTGTGGTCGAGCTGCGACGTCTACTCGGCCGCGACCAACAGTTGGACCGCAGCCTCGGGCCTGACCGCCGCCCGTACGCGCCACACGATGACCGTGCTGCCGGACGGGTACCTGGTCGCGGTCGGCGGCCTGGGCGGGGCCGGGTCCGTCATCACGAGCGCCGAGCGCTTCGAGCCGCCGGCGGGTGCTTGGACGCAGGCCGACAGCCTGACGGACGTACGCATCGATGCAAGGATGACCCTCGTCGAGGACGGCACGGTCCTCGTGTCGGGAGGGTGGCGGGACAGCACCGGCGATGTCCTCGCGAGCTGCGAGCGATACAACCCGGCGACCGACCTGTGGAGCCCGACCGGCAGCCTGACCGAGGCCCGCATGGGGCACACGGCGACGCGGTTGGCCGACGGTCGGATCCTGGTCGTCGGGGGCTTCCGGCCGGCGCCGACCTACCAGATGATCACCGCGGAGGTCTACGATCCCGACACCGGGACCTGGACGCCCACCGGCAGCATGACCGACCGGCGCATGGATCACACGGCGACGCTGCTGTCCGACGGCCGGGTGCTGGTCACCGGCGGCTACTACTACGACGGCGCTTCGCTGGTAGCTCTGGCGACCGCGGAAATCTACGAACCGGAAACCGGGGTCTGGAGCACGGCCGGGACCATGGCCTACCAGCACGAGAAACACACCGCGACGCTGTTGCCCGACGGCCGGGTCCTGGTGGTCGGCGGCAACGGCGCCCCCGCTCCCGTCGGGTGCGAGCTCTTCGACCCCCCGACGGGGTCGTGGTCCTCCGCCGGCAGCCTCGTCTTCCCCCGAGCGGCCCATACCGCGACCCTGCTGCCCGACGGCCGGGTCCTGGTGGTCGGCGGAGCGCAGGACACCGACTACCGGTCGCGGACGGAGCTCTACCTGCCGTCGTCGGGGACGTGGTCCCTGGGCGACGATCTCGGCGTGGGCTTCAGAAGTCACACCGCGACGCTCCTGCGGGACGGCCGGGTCCTGGTGGTTGGCGGCAATGACGGCATCTGGCACATCGACCAGGTCCTGCGCTTCGACCCGGCCGAGGACGTGTGGAGTGCGCAGCCCTCGCTGGCCGTCTGGAGGTCCGGGCACGCCGCGACCCTGCTCCGGGACGGGCGGGTCCTCGTCGCCCTCGGGTTCACGGGATCGTCCGTCACCGCCAGGTCGCCCGAGGTCTACGCAGACGGACTCGGCTTCACCGAGACCTGGCGCCCCGACCTCTTCGTCATCGCCAACGAGCTGAAAACCGGCGAGCCCGCGACCTTCTTCGGCAGCGGCCTGCTCGGCGGCACCGAGGCCTCGAGCGGGACCACCCAGAGCTCCTCGAGCGGCTTCCCGCTGGTCCAGTTGCGGCGGCTCGACAACGAGCAGATCACGTGGCTGCAACCGGGTCCCGACCAGCCCTACCGGCAGGCCGAGTTCCGGGCCGCGCCGCTGCCCGTCTTCCCCGAGGGGCCGGTCCTGGTGACGATCTTCGCCAACGGCGTCCCGAGCGTCTCCAGATCAGCCGTGGTGGCCAGCGGAGTGCTCTTCGCCGACGGCTTCGAGTCGGGCGACACCGGGGCCTGGTCGGGGGTGACCCCTTGAGCCGGGCCCGGGAGCGCGGCTTCGGTCGCGCCTCGGCGCTGAAATCCGCCGTCAACCCGCGGGCCGGAGGCGGCGCGTCCGCTTGAAAGGCGCCGCCTTTCGCATCCGTCCGGCACCGATCGCTGCCGTCACCCGGTCTAGAACAACGCGGCGGCGAGGTTCGTCCTGAGATCCGCAATCGTGTAGGGCTTCTGGATGAAGCCGCTCGCTCCCTCGGCGAGCAGTTCCTGGGCGCCGCCATCGACGGAGTATCCCGACGAAACCAGGACCCGCACCTGAGGGTCGATCTTTTTGAGCGCGTGAAAGACCGCCTTGCCGTCCATATTGGGCATGACCAGGTCGAGCAGGACGGCGTCGATCGTGTCCCCCCGGCGCCGATACAGGTTCACGGCCTCCTCACCGTCGGTGCAGACCGTCGTCCGACATCCGATCGTCTCCAGCATCTCGGCCACCATCAGACCGACGCTGTCGTCATCGTCGACCACGAGCACGTGGGTCGCTCTGTCGATTCGGTGTGACGCGGCCGCATCGATCGGCGGCGAGGGGTTTACCAGGCCGCCGTTCTCGGTCTGCACCGGCAGCAGCAGGGTGAACGTCGTCCCGCCGCCGGTGGATGACTCCACGGTGATGCCCCCGCCGTGGTTTTTCATTGTGCCGTAGACCGCGGCGAGGCCGAGACCGGTTCCCTTGGACTCACCTTTTGTCGTGAAGAACGGCTCGAAGATCCGCGGCATGACTTCGGGAGGGATCCCGACGCCGGTATCGCGCACGCCGATCTTGATGTAGGGGCCCGGAGGTATGCTGAAGACCAGCCGCTCGGACCAGGTCTCGTCGACGGCGACGAGATCGGTCGTCATCTCGAGCTCCCCTCCGTCGGGCATGGCGTCGCGAGCGTTGATCGCGAGGTTCAGAATCGCGCTCTGGAGCTGGGACGGATCCCCGGTGGTGGTCGACGGATCCGCCTCCAATGCCTGCCGGATGCGGATGTTCTTCCCGATGCTGTGGCTCAGCAGCGAAGCGACCTCGACGACGAGCCTGTGGACATCCACCGGCACGGCGAGGTACTTGCCCTTCCGTGCGAACGCGAGCAGCTTGGCGGTGAGGTCGGTTGCGCGCTGAACTCCGACGAGGATGTTGTCCGCGTAGCGGATCAGGGTCTGATCGTGTCCCATCCGTGCTCGCAGGAGATCGGCGAAACCCATGATTCCCGACAACTGGTTGTTGAAATCGTGGGCGACACCCCCGGCCAGCTGGCCGACCGCCTCCATCTTCTGGGAGTGCCTGAGCTGCTCCTCCAGGTGCTTTCTCTCGGTGATGTCCAGTGCGGAGAAGGTGACCCCCTTTTGGAGATCGGCGAGGTCGATCGGTGTCGAGCTCAGGATCACGTCGATCTCGCGGCCGTCGCTTCGGAGCCACCTGGTTTCCACCGTCCCGGTCCCGAACCGGCTGATCTGCCGGTACTTCTCGCGCCCGACATACTCGAAGTCCTCGTCCGAGGGGTAGAGAATGCGCGCGCTTTTTCCTCGGAGATCCTCCTCGGAGTAACCCGTCATCTCGTGGATGCGCTGATTCGTCCACAGGAGAACCCGGTTCCTGACCACGCCGATGCCCACCGGTGCGGCTCTGAAGATGCTCCGCAACATGGCCTCGCTCTCGGCGAGGGCCTTGTCGATCGTGACGGCGGATGTCACGTCCTCGATCAACGCGACCATGCCGTCGAACGCTCCATCGGGTGCGATCAGGGGTGTGGCGTTGATCTTCAGGAAGACCCGGGCGCCGCCCTCGCGGACAATCGCATGACGGATGTCGGTGACACGCGCGAGGGTTTGTTTGACCCGCTGAAACGGCAGGTCCTCGATCGGAATATCTCGACCGTCGAAGTCCGTGATGACCCACAACGGATCGTTGTACGCGCAGTCGGTGAGACGGTCCCGGTTCAGTCCAAGGGTTGATTCAGCCCGCGAGTTTGCTGCGATGATGCGCCCCTCCCTATTGACCACCGTGATCGCCAACGGGCTCATCTCGAATATCTTCCGGAGCAGATCGGGATCGAGCGACGGGCCGGCGTCAAATTCGGCTCGATCTGCCATCTCTCGATTTCCTCCCTCGACCATTATGACTGCAACGCGGTGTCGTTGGACACCCTGCCGGAGCCGCAGCTTCCGGACTTCCCCCTCGGTCGTCGAAGGGTGCCGCGTTCACAATGGCACAATCGGCAAAAAAGAAGGAGAGGGTAGGAGGCGTCTTCGAAAAAGGAGGCGGGCGTGATGGCGGGCGCCGCCCTTCGCCTTCATCGGATTGCCGGCCGACGACAACCACGCTATGCGGAGAACGCCGAGGGTGGCGCCCAGCGCAGTCTTCATCGTGCTAACCTCGTGGTCTCGGGTATGAAACCCCTGCTACTGAAAAACCAATGAGGTGCGGGCCGGATCATCCGGAAGGAGGATGGGTAATGAGAATCAGAACATTCGTTTCGATCGGTCTCTTCGCAGCTGTGCTCGCGGCGCCGGCGTTCGCCCAAGAGGGCGAGTCGCCGCAGATGACGCCGGAGCAGCAGGCGGAGATGGAAGCGTACATGAAGGCCGGAGCGCTCGGGCCGCAGCACGACGAAATGGCCAGGCAGGTCGGCACCTACGACGTCGCGGTCAAGAGCTGGATGGACCCTGCGGCGCCGCCGATCGAGTCGACGGGCGTGGCGGTCCGGTCCCTCCACATGGACGGCCGGGTCATTCATGAAGATTTCCAGGGCGACATGATGGGCACCCCGTTCACCGGTCTCGGCCGCAGCGGCTACGACAATGTTTCCGGCAAGTACTGGTCGACGTGGACCGACAACATGTCGACCGGGATCATGGTCTCCGATGGCGAGTGCGACGACGACCGGAACTGCAGCTACGTCGGTACGTACAACGACCCCATCACGGGCGGCCCGGTGACCAGCCGCATCGTGTCGAAATGGACGTCGCCCGACGAGCAGACCTTCGCGATGTTCGGCCCGGGCCCTGACGGCACCGAGGTGAAGATGATGGAGATGGTCTACACCAGGCGCTGATTCAGCGAACGGTTTCGCGAGGGCGCCGCGTCTCGAGTCACGACGGCCCGGAGGGTCAGAGGTCCGAAACCTCGCGGACGCAGATTCGGCCCTCGTGCTTGGCGAGATCGAGGGCCTGGTCGAACCGGCGCCGGTTGGCGACGCCGGTGAGAGCGTCTTCATGGGAGAGCTGGTCGAGGCGGTCGTTGGCGGCAGCCGAGGGGTGATGCTAACCTACCGGCAGATGCTTCAACCAAGCTGAGCTCCCGATCGTCGACAGCGATGCCGACCGGTCGGTGAGCACTGGGGGCAAGGATGTTGCGTATGCACTCTTCGACGCCTCGCGCCGTTTTCTCGCTGCTGATTCTGGTTCTGCTCGTCTCCGGTGCCCACCCGGTCCCGGCGGACGTCGGAACCGAGTTCTGGCTGACGTTTCCCTTCGAAAGCACCCTTCCCGACCTGGCCCTCGATCTCGTTCTCATGAGCGAGGTCGACACCGTCGTGACAATCGGCTCGCCATACTTCGCGACGATCCCCGTGGTCGCCGGGGTGGCGACCCGTGTCCCCATCCCGCCCGCCGCCGTTCCATTACCCAATCTCACGATCGGGGATGCCGTGCACGTGAGCGCGCCCGACCCTTTCATGGTGACCGCGGTCGGCGCCGGTTCCGGATCCGTCGGTTCGTTCCGGATCAAGCCTGAGTCGCAGCTCGGTATGAGCTACCTGGTGGTGACCTATCCGAGCGACGGGGCAGTCGGGGGTTCCGCTTTCGCTGTCGTCGCCACGCAAGACGCGACCACCGCCACCGTCACCACCACCGTCAGCACCGTCGGTATCCCGGCCGGTGTCCCGGTGCAGGTCAACCTGAACAGAGGAGACACGATTTTTGTACTTGCGAGCGGGAGCTTCGGCGACGATCTCACGGGATCGAGCGTGGTCGCGGACGCACCCGTCGCGGTCTTTGCCGCCAACACCTGCGCCTACATTCCGTTGCCCAATCCCGGATTCTGCGACCAGACGGTGGAGCAGCTCTCACCGACCACCAGGTTCGGAACCGAGGTCGTCGCGGTGCCAAGCTCCGGTCGACCGGCGGTTCTTGACCAACTCAGGGTTGCCGCGATCGAGGACGGCACCGTCATCACGTGGGATCCGCCGCAAGCCGGTGCGCCCTCGCTGCTCAACGCCGGCGAGGTTGCCGAGGTGTCGATCACCGAGGCCGTCCACATTGCGGCGAGCCTGCCCATCGAGGTCGCCCGGTACTCGATCAGCAGCGTCGCCACCGGCACCGGTGAGCCGGGCGACGCGTCCCAAATCGAGGTCAGGCCGACAACCGAGTTCGGCAGCAGACATACCTTCTACATCGACAACTTCGGCTCGGGCGGCGCGGAAGAATACTGGGCCGAGATCGTCACCACCGGAACAGGTTGCGTCCTTCTCGACGGTCAGCACGTGCCACCGACATTCTTCTCCCCGATCGGGGCGGGCCCGTTTCTCTCCGCCAGTCTTTCGGTAGGGGCGGGTCGGCACGTGGTCGAGACCGATCCGGTTGCCGCCGTGACGGTCTCCGGCTTTGCCGACTGGGAAGGAAACGGAACAACCGCGGTCGGCCAACTTGTCGCGATCGACTGTGGGTTGTTCTACGACGGCTTCGAGTCGGGTGGAACCGACATGTGGAGCTCCACCGCCCCGTGATTCACCGCACGGGTGCCACGCCAAGGCGCCACGAGTCACGTTGTGACCTTGTGAGAATCGCCTCGACCTGACGTCATCGAGTGGTACCTGGCAACCGACAGGAATTTCTTTCATCGGACGCCGGTTTCCGAGCATACGCCTCTACGAGACCTCAGCTGTCGGTTTCTCGTGCCCCCTGCACCCAATCTCATAGCTGATTTTCGAATCCAAATCCGGCGCCGCGCGCATCTCGCGCGACTGTAAGGCAGCACCAAATGTCCAAGAAGTTGTTTTCACAAATTGCATCGTTTCGGATCCGCATGACGGGGCCGTCCTCCGCACTCGTCGCATTCCTCGTGCTCGCGACCGTCGGGGCGTCGACCAGCGCCGCAGACGCTCCGGCAGGGACACCCGGAGAAACCCGCTCTGTCGCCGGGGCCCCGGTCGCCATCCCGGCGACCGAGCGGGAGGCGCTCATCGCGCTCTACACCGCCACCAACGGCGACGGTTGGACCAACAAGACCAACTGGAAGCTGCCGCCGCTCCACACGGACGGATTCGCCCTGCCCGGGACCGAGTGCATGTGGTTCGGCGTGTACTGCAATGTTGACGGCAATGCCGTCGATTCCATCTTCTATAATCGGAACAATCTCAGCGGCAGCCTGCCTCCCGGGTTGGCCGGATTGACGAACCTGCGGTACCTGGACATCGAAGAGGAGAGCGAGCTCGTCGGCAGCATTCCACCGGAGCTGGGAACCCTCCCGGTCCTGGAGATCCTCAATCTGATCGGCAACCAGCTGACGGGGAGCATTCCGCCGGAGATTTTCGGCATCCCGACCCTGCAACAGATCCTGCTCGATCTCAATCCGTTGACCGGGAGCATCCCCTCCGGCTTGGGCGCGCGGAACATGGGCGTCGTGTACCTTGGAAACAGCGGTTTCACCGGTAGCATCCCATCCGACTTCGGCAACCTGACGAACGTAGTCTGGCTTCACCTCCAGGGAAACCGGCTGACCGGCGCCATCCCTCCGGGGTTGAGCAACCTCACCAGCGCAAACGACTTCCAGATCGGCTACAACGCGCTGTGGACCGATGATGCGGCGCTGCGGACGTTTCTCGACACCGCCGATCCCGGGTGGGAGGCGACCCAGACGATCGCCCCCTCCCTGACCGTCGCATCCGCGACCGACCGGACCGTGTGGCTCGAGTGGACGCCGATCCTCTACACCGGCGATTCCGGGTCGTACGAGGTCTTCAGCAAGGTCATGGGGAGCCAGAACACGGCCTTCGCCGGCGCCACCTGGAACAAGCTCGAGAGCACGTTCCCGGTGACCGGCCTCCAACCGGGTCAGACCTATGATCTGACCGCTTCGACACTCACCCGACCGCACGCCCAAAATTCGAACACCGTCGTCAGCGAGATGAGCGAACCGGTTGCGGCGACCACGTCCGACTCGGGGTGCGCCACACCAACGATCACCATCACCGGTCACTCGGCCCCGTTTTCGCTGAGCGTGACCAGCGGTCACGACAGCTACGAGTGGAGCACGGGCGAAACCGCGGCGAGCATCGTCGTCGACCCTCCAGGGGACGGCTGGTACTGGGTCCGGGCGCTGGGCCCGGGCTCGTGCGACGAAGCCGCGGTCGTCAGCCCGACCCTTCTCTTCGGCGACGGATTCGAGACCGGCAACCTGTCGCCGTGGTCGTCCGCCGTCGGGTCGGCGCCATAGTCGGGAGGTCGAATCGTCCGGGCTAGTCGGACTGGCTCACCCACGAGACGATCAGGTAGACAAGCCCTGCCGCGTACAGCCAGCCGAACACCGTCTTGTTGTGTCGAGCGAGCCACTCGGGCAGGAAGATGTCGAAGTTGGGTCGGCGGTCGTCAGTGTGACGACCAGCCAGCGGTGTCAGGGGGCAGCTCCAGCGGTTGAGCGCGAGCACGAGCACCTCGGCAAGCACGATGGCTGCGCAGCAGGCGGCGGCGACAAAGGCGCGGCGCTGGGTGAGCACCGGGACCGCGGCGATGCAGGCCACGAAGAACACCCACACAATCGTGTGGACGATCTTGATCACCAGCAGCGATCGTTCTCGGACCTGGGCGAAAACGCGGCGGATCACTCCGTGATCTTAAGGCAGACTGATGGAAGGGTGCCACCCTTGATAGCTGCCACCCTTTGCATTCGCGCATCGACCGGCGGTCAAGAGATCGGCAGTGCACCAATGCGAAGGGTGGCGCCCATCATCCGGGGCTATCTGCCGCGATGAGCTGCCTCCTGAGGCGGACCCGTGGCGGTGAAACGCCAGGTTCTGCTTCGCATCCGGCTCTCGACTTCGCAACCCAGGGGCGCCTGAGGATCGGCCGGCGGGCGCAAGTGGATGACAGCGTGGTTTCCTTTGACCGCCGCCTGCTCGAAGGTCACCTCGGAAGATGCGAGATAGAAGGTCAGCTCGGTGCGAGCCGTCCCTTCGTCCTTGGTGAACTCCACCCCGATCTCACACAGTATCCCGTCCCGGACCGGCAGCGTTGCGCCCTCTCCCGGCAGCCCCGTCCCGTAGAAAACCAGGAGGTTCCGGGGAGGGGCAACCCGAACGCCGAAGAAACGCACATCGGACCCCTCGATCGGGCCGTCGGCGGTGACGCGCACCAGAGCCGAGCCGTCCTCCCGGTGGGAGATCACCAGCTCGGTCAGAAGCGGCCCCGAGAAGTCCTCGGGAGGGTGAGGGACCGTCGCGGCCCGCCGATCGGGCTCAGCGACCTGCGGCGGCTTTGTCGGTATCGTCGGCGCGGCGGTCGGCTGAGCTGGGGTCGGAGGCGTGGGTGGGGCAGGCGTTGCGGTCGCCGTCGGAGTCAATCTCGGAGTCGGGGTTGGCGTTGCGGTCGCCGTGGGAGTCACCGTCGGTGTCGGCGCGGCCGGAACGACCGTTGGCGCGAGCTCGGTCGGCGTCGGTGCGCTCGGGGCCGGGGGCTGCGGCCCGCCGGAGGCCGCGGCTCTTCCAAGAACCACGATCAAACGCTGATCCTGTTTCGTCACCCGGGTGACGGCCACCCGGTCGTCGATCAGGTCGAAGACCAGGTGCTCCTCGGGTGGGTCGGCCTCGGGGTGGTGACCGATGCGGATCCGGCGCACCCGCCCGTCCTCGACCGCCACCTGGAAGGGCCGGTAGGCCTCGACGATGCCGGCGATCTTCACCACTGCGCGGGGCGCTTCACCGTCGATGTGGGACCACCGGTGGGCGGCGATCGGCCCGTCGAAGGAAACCGCGATCACCGTCGAGTCGCCGTCCCCGGGCTCGACCGAGACGTGCGTGATGCGGGTGCCGGCAGGAGATTCGCCGGCGGCGGGTCGGGCGGCCACATTCGCCGCCACCGTGGCGGCGACCAGCAAAGTCGATGCCGCCATCCGTCTGCCGCGCCGGAGAAGTTCGCGTCGAACCATCCTTTGAAGTGTAGCGTGAGCTCATCACGAAAGGGGGCGGAACGTGCGCCCCGGTCCGGCGAATCCGGGAGAGTGAGGGAACGACAGGTGTGGAGCGGTGTGGGTGGCACCGTCCCATCAGAACCCTCGACAGGGACCATTGATCGGCTCGTCACATCGGCTCCCGAACCGGACCGGGTTGTGAGGTTGTCGTCAGCGGCGTCCATCCGGCGGCTCCTGAGCTGGCGCCACGCTGCAAGTCGTGGATGCGATGGATTCCACCCATCAGGGGCGGCACCCATCGCGATCAGAAACTCGAGAAGGAGGTCTCCCGCCCTTCGTGACGGCTCGCTCGTGAAGGCGCCTTGCGACGACCGGGGGACTCGGGCAGAGACCGCGGCGCGAGTCTGATCGGGACGAGGTGGCGATCGGGACCTGAGGACGCCAGTGCGTCCTTTGTGACGAATTCAATCAACTTCGAAATCAGCTGTTTCATTTTTCGAGCTCCCTTTACACGTAGCAGAGACCGGGGGGCCCTCTTCTGTGAGGAATAGTCGAGATTAGAGCTCGAAAATTCCAAAAAATAGAAAGAGAATTTATAGATAAAACCTATACACTGCCGAATAGCAACCGGATGCGAATCAGGCGCCAATCATCAAGGGTGATCCCGAGCGCTACTTCGCCACGGCCAAGCAGGCGTGGGGCACTGATTTCGTCTGGGACAAGGACAACGGCGTCGTCACCGTTGCGGTGGCCGAAGGCGAGTGCGGCTGCCCGCTTGTTGACAACACCCGGACTCCGGCGGTCTGGTGCAACTGCTCGGTCGGGTACCAGAAAGAGAGCTTCGAGGCCATCTTCGGCCGGCCGGTCCAGGTCGCCCTCAAGGAGTCCAAGCTCAGTGGATCCAAGCGCTGCGTGTTCGAGGTCAAGCTGGCATAACCGGACCGGGCCGGGAGCATCCGGGATCACGAGATTCCAACCAACCCGGCGCCGGCGCCGAGATCCGATCCGGCGCCCAAGCTGATGCACCGGTGGAATCGGACGCCGGCCTAGCGTCGAGTGCTGAGAGCCGCCCTTTGCAGGACTCTTCCGTTGAGCATCACCTTCTCGAAGGCGTCGTAGGCGCTGGGATCTTCGAGCGGGTTCTTGTGAAGCAGGAGCAGATCGGCGCAGACATCGGCCTGAAAGGGCGCGGGGCGATCGGCCGAGACGACCGTCACGTTCTCGATGCAAAGCTGCGTCGGGGGAGGGTTCGCGCCGCAGGCACCGAGAAGCGCCGCAGCGGCCATGAGGTCACTACCGGCAACCAGAAGCCGAGGCCACGATGTGATGCGTGGCGCCCACCATCCGTCGAGCTGAAGTACCATGCCCAGCATGTCGGATGAACACTTGCGTGAGACGAAAATCGACGGCGAAACACTCTTCGAGGGGCGGATTCTCCGTCTCGAGGTCGATCGGGTGCGACTCGCGGACGGTGGCGAGAGCCGGCGAGAGGTGGTGCGCCACGGCGGCGCCGTCCTGCTCGTGCCGGTGACCGAAGACGGCTGCGTGCTGCTCGTGCGTCAGCACCGGTATCCGACGGGGGAGGTGCTGCTCGAGGTGCCGGCGGGGACCCTCGAACGCGGCGAAGATCCGGTCGCCTGCGCCCACCGCGAGCTCGACGAAGAAACCGGTCACATCGCCGATGAGCTCATTCCACTCGGCGAGTTCTTCTCGGCGCCGGGATTCTGTGACGAGCTGCTGTACTGCTACGTCGCCCGCGGACTGCGACCGGACGGCCGCCTGACCGGCGACAGCGACGAGCGGCTCGAAGTCGTTGCGTTGGCGGCCGACGAGGCCCTCGCCGCCATCGAATCGGGCGAGATCCGCGACTGCAAGACCCTGGCGAGCCTGCTGCTCGCTCGCCGTCGTGGGTATCTATGACCCCGGGTCTCAACCTGTTCTCCACCTGAACGGAGATGACCCGACAACCCGGGTGTGACGATTTATTACCAGGAGCCGATCGCGAGTGGGGCCGATAGGTGAATAGGTTCCGGCCTCCGCATTCAGTCATTGTTGCGTCCGGACGTGTGCGTAGCGGTGCCGGGAAAACGTCCGAGACGTTCCAGGGCCTCGCGCTCAATTCGGAGGAGCGGGATAGGTAGCTGGCACGATTCCGGTTACGAAACGGACCGGTTTGTGAGACTGGAATCAGCGGCACCCATCACAACTGTGAAAATGTGTCCGTTGCACGCATCAGAAAGACCCAATTCTCGAACTCACTCCACAGAAAGCCGCTGCAACTCGACGGGCACATCGGCAGTTGCGACGCTGCCCGCCCCCCACTGCAAAAGAGCCGAGCCGATCTGGCCGACGAGCGTCGTCGCGCCGGTCGTGGTGTCACAGGTCCGCAACTCTGCAACAAATGTCGTGCTGTTGAATGCGAAGAGATAGCAGGTGTCGTCGTCGTGGTCGAAGTCCATCCCCTGACCGTAATTGCCATCGAATCCTGTGCTGCCGAGAACTGTCCCCGCACCAGTCGCCTTGTCGATCGACACGATCGCGTCAGCCACGATGTCGTGGCCAAATAGGTTTCCGCTGCTGTCGACTCCGATGGCGATCAGACAAGCTGCGTTGGTCACCTGACCGACGAGGGTTGCCGCTCCGTTGGCCGGATTGACGGTGTAGAGGTACGACGCGGCTCCACATGACGCCGAGCTTGCATACAGGACTCCTGTGGTCCCGTCCCAGGCAAATCCTGTCCAGGTGTCGGCGCCTGCCGGGCTGCCGGCCCCGAGATTCGTAACAGCCGCGGTCGTTGTGTCGATGCTGACGAATGCGTTCGTATCCTGGTAACAAAGAAGCGACGTGAAGTTGTTGTTGACGAAATCGCACGCCCAAAAAGCGGTCCCAGGGTTTCCGACACTGGTCAAGGTTCCTGGGGTGTTGAGAGTCATCGATTGAAGTGCCGGGGTTGAGGCCTCGGGCCCAAAAGCGAGGTCGGTCGGCGCATCCGACTGGCTCACGGGCTGAGGATCGCTGCAAACCTGAGCCAACTCAAACGGCACCGGTCCCGCAGACGTTGCCAGGCCTTCGCACTCAGCCGGCCGTTGGGCCGCGGCAGGTGCAGTCAAGACCAATAAAGAAGTCAACACAATCAGCGCGATTTTCATCTTTCCTCCCGATTTAGAGATCCCCGACTGAAATTAGCACAGCGATGCAGCAATTCATAATCCTTGAACGGCGCCACGTGCACATATTGAACGGTGCCACGGAACGGGAAGGGTGCCGCCCTTTGCGTCCGTTGCATTGTTGTGTTCCCGTCGCCAAACAACGAGATGTTTGCCAAGGATGGCACCTGTCCACATCTGGTGCGGACTCAATTGGCTGCAGGGTCGTAACTACGTAACTCCGTATCTGCCGCCTTCAGGGCGAAGACCAAGCGCTCGTGTTGCCGCTTTCGAAACCGTCTGAAAAGATCAGTCCGTCGGTTACGGTCAGGACGACATCGTCGAAATGGACCGAGAAATCTTCGCCGAGAACAAAACCCCTGACTGCGAGGTACAGCAGGACGGATCCCGCAGAGGGCGGCGCTGTTGCGGTCGAGGTGATTTCGAACCAGGTGTCGAGATCGCTGTAAACCGAGCTGTAATGAGGTCCCGAGATCTCGTTCTGACAAAGCGCGCCGGAATGGAAGGCGAACCGAAAATCGCCGTCCCCGACTCCGGTCTGACCGCTCGGCTGATAGACCCACGCCGAAACATCGACGGTGGCCCCCTCGCTGACCTCATGACATTGGCTCAAGATGGCCGTCGAACCGCCGTTGCCGAGAGTGTTGGTCAAAAGGGCGGATCCTGATGTTGTTGAGGCGCCGGCGTCACGACTGTCCCAGACCGCTGGATTGAAAAAGGGATTTTCCCAGTTCGACAGATCAATGTCGAAACCCGGGTTCATGATCACGTTCTGCGCCGTGACGGGCGCTGACGCCAGGAGACTCAGAAATCCAAGCACCAGGACCACTCTTTTCATGGCAGTTTTCCTCCCAGGCCATCTTCCCGAGATTTTACACCACTCAATGGAGCAGTTGAGCAACTTTCGGTATTGTCAGGACACAGAGCGTCACAATGCACCGATGCGGTACGTGGCACCCACGGAAAGAACCAGGGGCGCGCCCGCGGGCGCGCCTCTGGTTTCGTCTGCCGCAGGCGGCGATCAGCCCTCGGTCACCGGCTGAGGCGAGTAGTAGAAACGCTCGTCGTAGATTTTTCCGTTGCGCCAGCGCTGGACCGCAACCTGGGTGAAGGCGAGCCGGGCACCGTACTGGGTGTTGTGGAAGTCCATCCACCACTCCACCATCGAAAGGTCGTCGCCGACGGCGACGCCCTTGAGTTCGAGACCGTACCAGGTGGTGTTGTCGACAAAGGCCTGCTCGCGCTCGAGATTGGCCGCCAGGCCCACCGTCGGCTCGTTGTCGTTTTCGGCCATCACGAGATCATCGGCGTAGAACTCGTTCATCGCCTCCATGATTTTTCCCTGTTGAATCATCGCGTTGAGTTGATCCACGCGTTCACGGATGTTCGCTGACATTTTTTCCTCCTGGTTCTCCGCTCGGTGAGCGGGTTGTCGGTTGATCAAGACTCGGCGACGCCGAGACGGCGGCACAACGCCGCCAGGTGCTTCTGTTCGTCGGCCGTGAGCACGGAGAACACGCCGACAAGGGCTGTGACGACCCCCGGGAACGCGTCGCGGATGAGCGCCTCCCCACGGTCGGTCAGGTGGACTGTCACGACTCGTCGATCCTCGGCTTCCCGCTTTCGCTTCACGAGACCGCGCCGCTGCAGGTTGTCGACAACCGTCGTCATGTTGCCCGCGCTCTTGAGGACTTTGGCGGCAAGCTCGCGTTGGCACAGTGGCCCGAGATGGAGCAGGGCTTCGAGGACGCCGAACTGACTCTCGGTCAGGCCGGCATCGCGCATCGGTTCGCTCTCGCGCTGGTTGACGGCGTTCACGGCCCGGCGCAGCTTGATGTAGGTGTCGAGCGCCCGAGTTTCCGCAGCCGTACCCCGGTGTTTTGTCCCCATCCCGAACTCCTCATACGAACGATTCATTCGATATCGATTCAATCGATATCGAAGTAAATAACCGCGTCGCGTCGAAGCGTATTCCACGCCGGTGCTCACCTCGCGCCGGTCCGGTGGCTCAAACGGATGGGTGCCACCCATCCGAAATGCGAAGGATGGAGCCCATCAGGTTGTGATCAGAAGCACCTATCGACGCACGGACCCCGCTGCCTTGGCCAGCTCTTCGGGGCGTTGCGAACCGATGAGGATTCGTCTCGGCCGGAAGCCCCGAGACTGAGCTGCAGCCCCCGGTTTCCGCTGACGTTGTAGGCCTTCCCACCGGAGCCGAACCGGATGCCCCATCCACCATAGTCGAGCACAGGCCTGTAGGAGCAGGTCTCGAAAGACTCGATCTCCTCCCGGAGGAACTCGCGGAATCCGCGGTGGAACGGGTAGAACCGTATGTAGATCCAGTCGTCCCGCACCTCGGTGACGAGCCGGGCAGCCGACATCAACCACAGCAGCCCAGGCGCGAGCAAGATGAAGAGGGGACCGATGATCATGAGCATGAGGTCGGACATGGGCTGGTTGCCGACTGGGCGACCCCGAAACGGTTGCTCCACCATCGCCCAGACGAAGAAGCCGATCAGCCCGACGCGCCGCGGTCTCTCATGGCTGGCGCCTGTCTATGCGATTTCCGACGTCTTGCCCGTGGAGGCGCGGTACACGATCTCCGCCCGCAGCCGGTGATCAGAGGTGTCCTCCGCCCGATCCTGGAGGCGGTCGAGAAGGAGCTCTGTCGCCAGCTGCGCGACCTCGACGACGGGTTGGCGCACCGTGGTCAACGGCGGCCAGGAGAAGCCGGCGAAAGAGGTGTCGTCGAAACCTGCCACGGAAAGGTCGCGCGGGATCTCGAGCCGCAGCTCGTGAGCCGCCGTCAGGGTCGCCATCGCCATGTGGTCGTTGCTCGCGAAGATCGCCGACGGTCTGGGGCTGAGGGCGAGCAGGCGGCCGGCGCAGGCGTAGCCCGACTCGTAGTCGTAAAGGCCGTGCTCGACCAGCGCCCCATCGTAGGCGATGCCGTGCCGCTCGAGGGCGCTCGTGTAGCCCGCTAGGCGGTCGTGGCTCGATCCGTGATCGGGATGCCCCATGATGAAGCCGATACGGCGGTGGCCGAGCTCGATGAGGTGCTCGGTCATCTCGTCGGCGGCTTCCTGGTCGCAAACCGAAATCCTCGGCAGCCCGGCAAAGGGTCTTTGTGACACCCTGACGCTGACGATTCCCTGATCGAGCAGCGCCTGGTTGAGTTTCCTCTGATCCGAAACGGGCTGCAGAACGACGAGGCCGTCGACCGTGGCACGGTGGTGGAGATCGAGGATCTCGTCAACCAAGGTCGGCGATTGTGCGTCGCAGGGGTGAATGAGCAGGTCGTAACCCCGTGTTCGGCAGACGCGGAGAGCGCCGTACTGAACATCGGCCACGTAGTCAGGGGCTTTCGGATTATCGTAGAGCATGCCGATGACAAAGGTCCGATTGGCCGCCAGGCGGCGCGCCGAGAGGTTGGGGCGGTACCCCAACTCGCCGGCGGCGTCCACGACGCGATCCCGAGTCGCCGGGCGCACATTGGGTTCGTCGTTGAAGACTCTCGAAACGGTCTTGATCGAAACCCCGGCGAGGTGGGCCACGTCATTGATGGTCGGTCGTTTCTTGGTCGCGCTCGCCATGTTCAACAGCTCCCCCAGCCGACGGTGTCCGGGTATCGACGGGTGGTGCCGCCGGTGCCACTTTCTTGAATGCTCACAGGTTTCTCGCTCGGGCCAGGGGTCTGCGACCAAGGCTCGCGACGGACATTCTGGCAGACGGCTGACAACGCTGCAAACCAGACTTGGCTGTCGCCTTCGGTAGCGCTGACAGGGCCATCCGGGCGGGCTCTGTTCGATCGAGCAGCGGACCACATGGAAGGACGCCCCACACCGGTCCTCTTCATTCTCATCGGACGTTCTGCGCGGACGGCTCGCAGCCGGAGGTGAGGACGAACCGCTTTTCGGTCAGTTCTTCCGAGCTGGGGCCGATGGAGACCGCGAACTCACCTTGTTCGGCCTCCCACCGTCCCCGGGCCGTGAAGAACGCGAGGTCGTCGGCCGTGAGAATGAAGCGGACCCTCTGTTCGGACCCCGGCTCCAACTCGATCAACCTGAAGCCTTTGAGCTCCTTCACCGGACGGGTGACGCTGCCGACCAAATCGCGGACGTACAGCTGCACGACCTCGGTGCCGGACCGCTCGCCCGTGTTTTCGACCGTCACCTCGACCGTCAGCTCCTCGCCGATCGCGAGTTCGTCGGCGCTCAGCTCGACGGCGGAGTACTCGAAGGTGGTGTAGGAGAGGCCGAAGCCGAACGGGAACAGGGCCCGGTTCGGGGCGTCGGTGTAGTGCGACCAGAAGACATCTCCCCGGGACCGGGGACGGCCGGTGCCCTTCGCGTTGTAGTACAGGGGCTCCTGACCGACGTGATAGGGGAACGACACCGGCAGCCGGCCCGACGGGTTGTAATTGCCGAACAGGACGTCGGCGATGGCGTGTCCGGCCTCGGATCCGAGGTGCCAGGTCTCGAGGATCGCCGGCGCGTTCGCCGCCATCCGGTCGAGCGCCAGCGGCCGGCCGTTCATGAGCACCACGACCGTGTTCGGGTTGGCGGCGTATACCTGCTCGAGGAGCTGCTGCTGCACGCCCCTGAGACCGATGTCGACCTGCGAGCGGGCCTCACCGGACTGGTACGCCTCCTCACCCAACGCGATCACCACCGTGTCGGCAGCCTCGGCGGCGGCGACCGCCGCCGCGAAGCCGGACGTGTCCCCGGTGTTGAACGTCAGCTCATGGAGGAAGCTCCTCTCACCGACCGTCAGAGGCGCCCCCTCGGCGTAGGTGATCTCGACGTCATCGCCGACGGCGGCTCGGATTCCTTCGTGGAGTGAGACCGCCGAGCCCGGGAGAGCCCGCGCGCGCCAGCTGCCGAGCGGTGTGTCCTTGTCCGCCGCGAGGGCGCCGATGACGGCGATCGAGCCCCGGGTCGCGTCGAGGGGCAGCAGGTCGTTGTCGTTCTTGAGCAGCACGATCGACCTCCGCGCCACATCACGGGCGGCGTCGAGGTGCTCCCGACTCAGGATGACGCGTTGCTCTCGGGTGGCGTCGCAGTAGCGGTACGGATCGTCGAACAGGCCGAGCTGGAACTTGACTCTCAGGATTCTGCGCACAGCATCGTCGATCAGGTCCTCCGAAACCGCGCCCGACCGGACGAGGTCGGCGAGGTGGCTGATGTAGGCCTCGCCCTGCATGTCCATGTCGCTGCCCGCGGCGATCGCCATGGCGGCCGCCCCGCGCAGGTCGGCGGCGACGCCGTGGACGGTCAGCTCGCCGATGGAATCCCAGTCCGACACGACGAAGCCCTTGAAGCCCCACTCTCCTTTCAGAATCTCGCGCTGGAGGTGGGAGTTGGCGGTCGCGGGGATGCCGCCGATCTCGTTGAAGGCGTTCATGATCGTGGCCACGCCGGCGTCCACCGCTGCCTTGAACGGCGGCAGGACCGCGTTCTGCAGGGTGTTTTCGGAGATCTCGACGGTGTTGTATTCGCGGCCGGCCTCGGCGAATCCGTAGGCGGCGAAGTGCTTGGCGCAGGCGGCGACGGTGTCGATGGACGCGAGATCCCGGCCCTGAAAACCGCGTACGCGGGCCTCAGCCACCCGCGAGGCGAGGAACGGGTCCTCGCCGGCGCCTTCCATGATGCGTCCCCAGCGGGCGTCGTGGGCGATGTCGACGACCGGCGCGAAGGTCCAGTGAATACCGGCGGCCGCCGCCTCGGTAGCGGCGATCCGGGCCGATCTCTCGATCGCCTCGAGGTCCCAGCTCGCGGCTTCGCCGAGCGGAATTGGGAACATCGTCCGGTACCCGTGGACGACGTCGAGCCCGAAGATCATCGGGATGCCGAGCCGGCTGTGTTCGACCGCCTGCTCCTGCGCCCGCCGGGTCTCCTCGACACCGGCGAGGTTGAGCATGGATCCGACGAGCCCGTTCCGGATTCTCTCGAGGCGAACCCGGCCCACTTGATCCTCGGGAGGAGGACCTGTGATGTCGAACGTGTTGCTGTACTGGTTGAGCTGCCCGATCTTCTCCTCGAGCGTCATCTGCCCGAGCAAGGCCTCGACCCGACTCGCCGGGTCGTTCGGCTGGGTCTCGCCGCACGCGGAAATCAGGGCGACCATGACGGCCGCAAGAACAGCGATCGCGGTCGTCTTCATCGGGTCCCTCCAGCGGAATCAGGTGTCGATGGCCGGTCCGCCGCGTCGGCCCGCCGCGCCTCCAGCTCCTCCTGCATCCGCAGGCAGGTCGAGGCGTCGACCCGGTAGAACACCAGCAGCGCCGCACACAGGATCGACAGCACCCCCGGGAAGACCGACACCATCAGACGGATGCCGGTGACGGTTCCGGCGCTCTGCACCGCGCTCTGCTCGGCATAGCCGAACGCCGCCAGAGTCCATCCGGCGAGCGCGCCGCCGATTCCCCAGCCCGCTTTCTGGGCAAAGGTCGAGGCCGAGAAGAAAAGGCCCGTCGCCCGCCTGCCGGTCGTCCACTCCGAGTAGTCAGCGGTGTCGGCCAGCATGGTCCAGAGCAGCGGGACCGCAGGCGCGTAGGTGATCTTGCCGAGGATATTGAGGAGGTAGATGGTGGAGAGGTCCCGTGCACCTGGCAGGACGATCAGGCCGAAGGCGATCCCGGAAAGCAACGAGCTGCCGATGAACACGTTTCGCTTGCCGAAACGCTTTGACAGCGGCTTGGAGAAGGGCAGCCCCGCGATCAGGGCGACGCTGCCGATGACGTTGAAGAGCTGCACGTTCTCCGCATCTCCCACGTAGTACTTGAAGTAGTAGGCCACGGATGCGTTCTGCATCGCGAACATGATGAACGAGATCAGCCCGACCACGGAGAGAACGATCCACGGGGTGTTGGCGAACAGAATCTCGAGGTCTTTCCTGAGGGAGGGCCGTTGCGTGGCGGGAGGCTGGATCCTCTCCGTGGTCGAGGCGAAGGCGATCATGAAGAGCACGAAGCTGACAGCCCCGAAAACGACCAGGGTCAGCTGGTAGCCCCTGGCGTCATTCCCGCCACCGAGGTACCGGGCCAGGGTGAGCGCCAGTCCGGTCACGACGAGCTGCCCGGCGAAGGCGCAGATGAAGCGATAGGTGTTCAGGCTCGCGCGCTCGTACCCGTCGGCGGTCATCACCGCGCCGAGCGACGAGTACGGCAGGTTGATGGCCGTGTAGGCGGTCATCAGCAGCAGGTAGGTGACTCCGGCATACACGACCTTGCCGGTGGGTCCGAACGCCGGGGTCGAGAAGGCCATCACCGCGAGGACGGCGTAGGGCAACGCGACCCACAGCAGGTACGGTCGGAACTTACCCCACCGGGTCGTGGTGCGGTCGGCGATGATGCCCATGAGCGGATCACTGGCCATGTCCCACAGGCGGGCGACGAGCATGATCGTTCCGGCGGCCGCGGCCGAGATGCCGAAGGTGTCGGTGTAGAAGATCAGGATCCAGAACCCGACCATGTCCCACACGAAGTGGGACGCCGTGTCGCCGAGTCCGTAGCCCAGCTTCTCTCGGGCTGAAAGAGTGATGACTGCCTTCGTCATGGAGTTCCGTCCCGTCCTTTGCGGTCAGTCGGTCCCTGCGGGCCGGGCCGCGGAGACCGCATCTCCCTCGTGGGCCGGGACCGCTGCCGGGACCGGACCACCGGGCGATCCCTGATCTGGGTTGCAGGTTTCTGTCGACGCGGCCGCTCGCCGTCGTTCCAGCTCCGCTCGAATCTCGTGCGCCCGCTGTTCGGTGATGTCGTAACCGCGCATGACCGCGATGGCGAGCAGGGTGCCGACAATGGGCACGACGCTGTACGCGGCCCGGATGCCCGCCACGGCGCCGTCAACCTGCACCGGGGCGTCCGGTACGAAACCGACGACGCTCATGATCAGCCCGCTCATGCCGCCGGCGAAGGCCGTCCCGAACTTCACCATCCACCAATAGATGGCGGCGAATGCGCCCTCACGCCTTGCGCCGGTGTTGAGCTCGTCAAGGTCGCACACGTCGGCGGTCATCGAGGTCATGATGGTAAACAAACCGCCGATGCCGAATGCAAAAAGCGGAAGAGGGACCAGGATCAGCATCGGTCGGCCCGGTTGGAAGCAGAACCAGAACAGGGCGTAGCCGGCGACCGACACCAGCTGGGAGAGAACGAATGTCGGTTTCTTCCCGAGTCGCTGCGACATGAAGGTGATCGCGGGGATCACCAGGAAGCAGGTGCAGAGCGCGCCGATCGTGCCGAACCAGGCCGGCCAGTGGCCCGCGGCGCCCGCGTCGCCGCCGAACAGGTAGTAGACGATGATGAAGAAAGAAAACGCCGCGACCGTGTTGAACGAGTTGAACACGAGGAACGTCGCCAGACACAGCTTTCGAAACGGCTCGCACCGAATGGTGTCGCGAATCCCGTTGACGAACCGGCCGGTGGCCGCGCGGAGATTCTGTCGGCTCAGCTCCTGCAGATGCTCGGCGTCGTTGGTGGGGCGGCTGCGGCAGAAGATCGCGGGAACGAGGGCGAGGCCCATGCAGGAAAGCCCGACCCAGACGGCCAGGCTCCGAGCGCCGGCGGCCGCCGAGCCGTACAGGTCCGGGTCGTAGATCAGGACCCAGAACCAGGGGCAGATGACCCAGGCCCACTGGCCGATCCACTGCGCGACCGCCATCAGCCGCGTGCGCTCGTGAAAATCGCTGCTCATCTCGTAGCCCATGGCGACGTACGGCGTGGCGAAGATCGTCAGACCGAGGTAGAAGACCAGGGACAAACCGAGGAAGTAGGAGAAGTTGTAAGTGATTCCGTTTTCGGGATACAGCTGCCACATGACGACGAAGGTGATGCCGGTGATGATCGCGCCGACGAAGATGTACGGGCGTCGTCGGCCCCAGCGACTCCTGGTGTTGTCCGAGATGAACCCCATGACCGGATCGGTGATCGCATCGACGAGTCGCGGCACGAAGAACAGGATCCCCCACAGGAGGGGGTTGAACCCGAGTCCCTTGACGAGCACCACCATGAACACGCCGAGGGCGGCGGGGAACATTTGATTACCGAGCATCCCGATGCCGTAGGCCACTTTCTGGCCGAAGGGCACGAACGCTCGCGGCGAGTGCTGGGCGAGGTCCTTTGCGTTCACGGGCCGTCTCCTCCGGCGACAGGACGCCCTGAGTCGGGCGGGGGCGCCGGCGTCGTACCGACCGTCCGTTCGGCGTTCACGAAGACATCGACGCGGGCGACCTTTCCGGTGCGCATGAAAATCTCGCTGCTGAGCTCCGGGCCGAGGCGGTTGCCGAGTACGGTCGTCTCCGTGCCGTCGGAGAATCGGACCACCACCCGCTCGTCGGCCGCCGGGTGCACCAAGAACACGGTCTGGCACTTGGTGAACGCGAGCGTCCCCCGCTCGAGCCCCATCGTCCGGCGTTCGCCCGCGACATCGACGTACTCGAAGGCCTCCGGGCGCGGCAGAAACTCGTCTCTGCGCAAAAGCACCGAATCGAAGCAGATCTGCCCGTCGCGCACGAACAGCCCGAGCTCGGCCCACCGGGTGATGATCTCTTCCTTGACCTGTCCGGTCATGCCGGGCTGCCTGGCGCCGCCATCGCCCGGGGTGTGGGAGTAGGGGTCGGTCGGGAATGCCCCGTGGATGCCCGGCGACTTGTTGAATCCAAGCCCCGCGCGGAGGTCGTAGTAAGAGGTCACGAGCCGCTCGCGCGCCAGGTCGTCGACCGTGCTCGCCGCCAGGCAGCACTCGTGCACCGCCAGCAGGAGCTTGCTCACCATGTGCCAGTAGATGCAACCCAGTCCCTCGTAGCCGTAGAAGGTTCCCGATCGACCCGTGAACTCACGGTGGTGGAAGACGGACTCGAAGATCTCGGCGATCAGCGCTCCGTCCTTCCGAACCAGCTCGGCATAGCCCGCCTCGGCGAGTCCCTCGATGGCCGCCGAGACGTCACGGATGTTCTGGAACCTGCTGTTGAAGTGCAGCCCGCCGTCGACGTCGTCTTCGATCAGGTCGGTGTTGCCGTCCGCGAGCAGCCTGCCGATCAGTTCGGATCGTGCGGCCTGCTTCGGCGGCACGGTGTTCTTCTCGGCGAAGCTCGGCAGTCTCCTGTCCGGGTAGAGGGTGTAGGAGTGCTGGTCCGCCCGGTACATCCCGCTACCGCGGAGCCCATCGAGCACCGACACGCACTCTTCGCCCTCGAGGCAGCCGGCGCTCAGCACCGCCACCTGGCCCTCGAGCATCTCCTGCAGGCGCCCGACGGAGATGCCGTCAGACGTCGCGGTCATGACGTTGTAGGCGTGGTAAAGACCGTCGGCGCGCCGGTTGAGCCCGATGGTTTGGTCGAAGAACCGTTGGAGGAGTTCGAAAAAGATCACCAGGTCGCGGACGGCCACGACCGAGCGGCGCCCCCGGAAGCCCCTTTCGTAGATCTTCTTCCGGTGTGCCTCGGCCGCCGCTCCGAGACGGTCGAGGAGGCGCCTCCTGTCCGCGTCGTCGATGTCGTCCCCCGCGAGAATGGGGCGGGTGTCGTCGAGAGCGGTCCTGACGGCGTCGAACCAATCCCCGACCTCCTCGTTCAGCCGAACCTCGTCGAGCTCGGCGCCGGTGAACAGGTCGAGGCAGAAGGATACATACCGCCGGGCGTAGTACAGGGTGACCATCGACACCCCGTAACCGGCCAGGGCGTTGTTGGCGTCGTTCCATTCCGGACGCTGGGTGTTCATCCAGAACCCGGCGCCCGGGATGAAGTTCGAGACCTTGGCCAGCAAGGGGACCAGCAGCTTCTCCGCGAGATTGGCGCGACAGATGTCCCCCGACCGGTCGGTGACGTACCGACCGTCCAACCCCATCGATGCCTCGCGCTCCGAGATCGCCGCCTCCCGGCCGACGTTGTAGACGATCGACCGTTTGGGATCCCGCAGCAGGTCCGCGTACGGCGTGATGTCGTAGGGCACGTCCGCGTAGACGAAGATGTCGTCGGTCAGCAGGCGGTGAAGCCGCTTCGGGTGGTAGTCGCGTGACATCTCGAGGAGCTTCAGCAGATAGATCAGCTGGTGGTCTCCCCAGTATCCGATGTTGGACCACGGCTCGTCCGGGCTCGGAACCTCCCACTCGTATCCCTTCTTGGTGATTCGATACGGGTTGTACCCGTCGGCCGTGGAGGTGTTCACGAACTTGCAGATGACGTTCTCGACGAACTCAGGAAACGAGTGGCACAGCGCTTCCCAGTTCTGGAAGATGTCGCGCCAGTTCCCCTCGTAACCGAGGAGCCTGCGGCCGTTTCGACCTTTGACCTCGATGGAGAACCTGTTCCAGGGCCTGCTCGGATCCCCGTGGCGCCGACTGAACGACAACGGCAGGTACTCGTGGACGAGTCGAGTCAGGTGGGGGTCGTTCTGATCGCGTACCCGTTCGAGGAGCTCGGGCAGGCCGATCTCGTGGCCCAGCGAATCCAGGAACTCGCAATGGCGAGCGTGGACCTTCCGGTTGAAGGACCGGATCAGGTCGTTCAGGTCGTCGACCGGTATCCGGTACGACGACTCGAAGGTGCCGCCCCGCATCACGTTGAACAGCACGTTCGAGAAGTGATGGGCGGAGCCGAGGGAGTCGCCCGTGAGCTGGAGCCCGTCGGCGGAGGCGACGATCGCCTCGAGATTCCGGGAACCCTCGGCAACGTCCGCCTCGACCATCCGACCGAGGTCCGACCTGCTCCTCAACAGCCGCCTCAACTCGGCGATCTCGACATGACCGCGCGACACATCCGCGACGATCTGCCACCGCGCATGCTCCCGGGCCGCGATGGTGATCGTGTTGTGGACGAAGTACGCACCCCGGCGCCCGCAGACTCGCGTCTCGGGCCGGATCGTTTCACCGTGTCGAAAGACGTCCAACTGGGCCGATGAGACCAGGCGAGGGACCCGGGCCGGGCAGGTCGACCAGCAGACCGTCGCCCGCAGCGCCTCGTGCGGTTCCGGGCTGTCCCCGGGGATCGAGGTGAAGGCGTAGATGCCGAGGCCGGTCTCCTTGTCGAGCTCGTTCTGCTTGTACGCGTCGCCAAGGCAGGAGAAGCGGCTCTGGAACTCCTCGGTCGCACCCCACGGCAGGATATTCTCGATGCCGTCGAGCACGCTCAACGACACCGGCACGGCAGATGTGTTGGCGATCTCCGACTGCTTGACGAACCCGAACCTGTCGGACATCGTCCACAGCGATCGGAACTTCAGGCCGAGATCGTGATTGACCTCCTCGAAGACGAGCTTGTTGCCCACCACGTTCTTGTAGAGGTTCGTCGTGGTGTCATAGAGCCCCCGGCCGGCCTTGCTGAACGGCTCCCAAACGTACAGCTTTCCGCTCCGTTCCGCCCAGACGATCGTCCGTGAACCGGTGTTCGTCGCGTTGTCCTCGATCTTGTCCTCGGTGCAGTAGGGGAACAGCGCGTTGTCGGAGTCCCCGCGGCCGGCGGTCAGCCCACCGTTGCTCGATACGAACATCCAATGATCCGAATCGCTGACAAGGCTCATCAGGAAGGGCGGCATGCGATCCGCGTTGGCGATCCGGTAGAACTTCTCCGCCCCGAGCGTCACCCACCGGCCCCGGACCTCGGCGTCCGACGTCGCGATCGGCGATGCTCCTCGGCAGACTGTAGCTTCGTTCAGGTTGTTCATCGGATTCTCACCTCGACTCGGGGACGGCGCGATCCGGTGGCTCGTGCGCTGTCGCCGGTCCTTCGACGTGCAACGGCAGATTGGCCACCGCCGCGCCGCCGGCGTCGTCGACGACATAGGCGAACAGACGGTATCCGCCGGCGGTGTCCGGCATGGTGACGGTCGCGGACGGGCCGGACGCAGACACCGCGGCGTCGTGCGACGCCTCGGTCGTCTGGAATTCACCCCCGGTACCGATCGTGCCCGCATCGGATCGCAACACCCAGCGGAATGTCAGCTCGTCGTTCTCCGGGTCGGTCGCTGAAAGCCTCGCCTTCACGGTCTGACCGGGCCGAAGCTGGGAGGTCGAATCCGCTTCGAGCGACAGAATGCGGGGACACAGGTTCCCCCCCGGCGTCCCGGTCCATGCCTCGGAGAGCGCGTCTGCGGCGGCGAGCCTCGATCCGTCCGGCAACAGCATGCCGAACCATGTCGCGGTCGTCTCCTGCTTGTGCCCCCAGTAGAACGCGTACGACCCGAGGCACAGATCGTCCTGTTCGGTGACCGCTTTCCGGTAGCCGTCCGCGTACCACAGGCCTTTCTCCGTGCTGGTCATCTCGATCGGCGACCCCCATGGCGTCCTCCCGACCTCCCAGGGCCCGAGCGGCCCCAGCTCGGTGACCACATAAGGTTTGCTCCCACCGGCGGCGCGGTATCTCGCACCCATGGTCGTGATTCCGCCGTAGGAGTTCACGCCGATGATGTCGATGGAGGGACAGAGCCGCTCGATGCTCTGGACCTTGTCGTCTCCCAGTTCAGCGATCACCGTCATGGTGGGGTGGTCGGGGTCGATGCGCTTGATCTCCCGGGCGATCTCTTCAACGGCCCGCCAGATTGCCGGGTTGCCGCCGTCGCCCTCCATCTCGTTTCCGATGCCCCACATCAGCACCGCAGGATGGTCCTTGTGGCGCCGTACCGTCTCCAGCAACCCCTTCAGCTGCTCCAGCACCGCCGACCGGTCGTGATAGTCGAAGCCGTGGCGCTCGTGCCCCAACCAGAGGCCCGCGCACACGGTCAGCCCGTGCCGATGGGCCTCATCGAGGATTTCGTCCAGGTGGTCCGCACCCCATGTGCGGATGGAGTTCCCGCCGGCTGCGGCCAGCCTGTCGAGCTGGGTCTGCCCGCCGACCCCTCGGATGAAATAGGGTTGGCCGTTGCGGACCAGGAGGTAGGCGCCGCCGTCGTTGATGACGCGGGTTCCGGACCGGTCGGACGAGCATGCCATCCAAGAGGCCGAACACAGGAAGATGCACCCCGTCACTGACAGGAATCGACGAATCTGTTCCATCATTCACCTCACCGGGGCAGCGAAACCCTCGTCGCACTGTCCGTCGATCGAACTATTGCGGTTGGACAACGCGGCGAATGTGCGGTGCGGCGTTTCGGCCGTCCTTGGGGGTGCCGCAGATCGACGCTGAGGTCTCGTGAGCTCGCTCGCGTCCCTAATGGCGGCCTCCGATCTGCCGGACTTCCAGCGACCGGCACTGCGAGAGAAACGGAGAGCTCGGGGGAGAGCCGGTCCACGTGTCGGTAAACTGATCCCAGTCGTCGCAGTCGACGTCATCATCCGCGTCGAGATCGAAGAATCGACAGGCAGGGTTGCTCCAGTGGCTGCCGTCACCGCCGTAACAGTCGGCGAATGCGGCCTGGTCGGCGACATCGACGTCACCGTCCGCGTCGAAGTCGCCGGGGTCGCCTTCGACCCACCAGCGGACGTAATCGATCTCGTGATACTGAGGGAAAACCGTGGTGTGATCGGGAGGTCCGGGCCAATAACCCCCGACCGCCGTGTTGAGGATCAGGTAGAACGGCCGCTGGTAGATCTCACCGGCGTCCGAAATGTCGGTCTGGTAGCGGAGAAAACCGTCGACGTACCAGAACATCTCCTCCGCGGTCCAGTGAAGGGCGAAGGTGTGGAAGTCCCGGGAAAAGTCCGGGCCGGAGTAGCTGGTGCCCTGGTGAGTGTAGGGATCTCCCCAATGGCGGGTGAAGTAGACGGTGTCGACATCGTGTCCGAGGTGCTCCATGATGTCGACCTCGCCGCAGCGGGGCCAGCCGACCCCGGGAAAGTTCTCACCAAGCATCCAGTGAGCCGGCCAGATACCTTGAGTCGAAGGCAGCTTGGCGCGAATCTCGATCCATCCGTAGGTGTGCGAGAACAGCCCAGGGCCCTCGACCAGTCCCGACGTGAATTCGAACTCGGCGGAGTGACCGTCGGGATGGGGACGGATCACCGGCGGATCGTGCTGCCTGCTGCGCAGCACAAGGCAGCCGTTTTCCAGATACACATCTTCCGGATCGTAGTACTGGAGCTCTCCGTTCTTGATCAGGTGGGCGTCCAGTACTATCCAGTTGTTCGGGTCGACCGTGTTGCCGTCGAACTCGTCCTGCCAGATCAGCTTCCACGCCAGACCTTCGGGCGGGCCGAGATCGACGCCGCTCGCTGTGAATGAGACATCGTCGATGAGTGCGTTTCCGGCCTCGGAGCCGTGCTGCACGAAGACGAACGCGATGCGGGCTTCGACCGCGTCCGCTGGGGCCAGTGCGCTGAAGGCGATTTGTCGCCACACGTTGGTGGGGGAGTCGACGTCAAGTGCGGTGATCTCGGTCTCGCTGATGAAGTCGCCGGTGCCGTAATATCCGCCGAACCGTCGGTAGAACTCCACCTTCATCACCAGTTGATTCTCGTCTTCGAGGCGCGAAGGAGAGTTGTGGCGGAAGTATGCGGATGCGGTCCACAGCTGGCCCGCCGCGGTTTCGAGCCCCTGGAGGATGCCGGAGTACGAGGTGCTCCCGCCGCTGTTCGAAGGCCCCGAGAGGTTCGCGACGTGCGTGCCGGAGTGGGGTGTTTTCGAATCGGCCGTGACGTTTCCCGCGGTGTTTCCGAAGGTCTGCCACCCGTAAAGGGACCCTCCGGCGTCCTCGAACCCGGGGTTCACCAGCTCACCGTGAGCCCAGCCTGCGGCTGAGAAGATGACCGCTGCGAGGCAGACGGCGACGGCGGGCGACCGCGGTCGCCGTTTCGGCCTCGAGCTTGTCGCATAGCGGACACCCATCGCGATCGCCTCTCCTTCAGTCAATGTCGACACGATCTGCCGTGGGGCGATCGGGATCTGCCGCCTTCGGTTGGACGAAGCGGTCGTGTTCGCGCCTCACAACCTGAGCCTCCACAACGCGGTGCCGCCGAGCAGCGCGGTGAAGACGATCAGGCTCCAGAAAGACAGTGTCGGGATCGGCCGAACGGGTGCGCCCTCCCCGAGCGTGTTGACGGCGGTATTGGACACGATCGGTTCGAGATTGGACCCGGTCAGGGCCGCCTGGTTAAAGAAGGATTCCACGCCGGGGGGAAGAGGGTCGTTGACCGTCACTTCGAACTCCACGGTCACGGAATCACCCGTGGGAAGCGTTCCGACGGCGATGGAAACGGCGGAATCGCCGCCGTTGTTGCCCGACACGATGGTCCCTGCGGTGGTGGTCGTCGTGCCGACCGTCAGGGTGGTGTTCGGGTCGGGAGTGTCGTCGATGATCACATCGAGGGCGTCGATCGGCGAGTTGTTCGCGGCCACGATCATGTAGAGCAGCGAATCGCCGGGAGTCAGATCTCCGCTGCCGTCATGATCGTGTTGGTCGATGATGAAGCTGCTCGACTTGTGAAGATTGACCGACGGCGGGGGGGTTTCGAAGTTCACGTTGTCGTAATAGACCCCAGATCCCTCGTAGTTGGAAGCTCGCGTGGTGAACCCGAACTGGAGGAGCTGACCCGCGAGCCCGCCATCGATGGCGAGCTGGATCGAGTAGGTGCCCCAGGTGGACGGAACGGTGGTCATGTCGATGATGACGTGGTTGGTGGTGGCGTACCCGGCGCTGGGATCGAGGGTCTTGATAAACGCTTCGGCTTCGGAGGCTCCCTCGAGGTTTCCGTACTTCGCTTCAAAGGTGAAGACCACGGTCTTCCCTGCATCGGCGGCCGCGATGGTCTGCTCCTGGAAGACGTTGGTTTCGATGAGATTGCCGATGCCGTGGTCGGGATTGTTGTAGTCGCTGTAGACCGAGAGCTGCTGGTTCCCCTGGGACGGGCCGCCCTGTCCCGTGGCGATCGCGCAGAACGCGGCGCCGTCGTTCGGGGCCGGGAAGGGGCCGTAGCCGTAGAGATAGGCTCCGCCGGGATCGTAGACGTTTGCGAACACCAGCCAATTGTCGCCCAGCAGCGCCCCGGGGGACGGCGGGGCCAGGCTTTCAAAATCCTGGTTGTACGCGGTCACCGCCGCCCATCCTGCCAGCGCAACGGCCGTCACCACAACGGTTGCGAGCAACACACGAAACAAACCGCTCATGAGAAACTCCTTCTCCTCACCGGACGACCGTCGAAGGCGGCCGAGCCGCGCGCCGGCTCGGCGTGGCATCACCAGCCCTCTCGACGGAGAATCCGGCTTGTACGTTTATTTGTGACCTCGCTCTATCGGGACCAAAGGAACGGCCCCGATCCGGAAGCGAAGCGCTGAAACGGGTTGCGTTACGTCCTCCAAACGACCCACCGTCGGGGCCCACGCCGGACCAAGCGGAGAGGTCGCCGGACTCGAAACCGTCGGCGAACAAGGCGGCTTCGGAATTCACGTTGTCGTAATAGATGCCCGATCCCTCGTAGTTGGACGCCCGCGTGGTGAACCCGAACTGGAGGATCTGACCCACGAGGCCACTATCGATCGCGAGCTGGATCGAGTAGGTGCCCCAGGAGGGCGGAACTGTGGTCATGTCGATGGTGACGTGGTTGGTTGTCGCGTACCCGGCGCCCGGATTCAGGGTCTTGATAAAGGCTTCGGCTTCGGAAGCGCCCTCGAGGTTCCCGTACTTCGCGTCGAAGGTGAAGACGACGGTCGTCCCTGCATCGGCGGCCGCGATGGTCTGCTCCTGGAAGACGTTGGTTTCAATGAGATAACCGGCGCCGTGGTCGGGATTGTTGTAGTCGCTGTAGACCGAGAGCTGCTGGTCGCCCTGGGGCGGGCCACCCTGCCCCGTGGCGATGGCGCAGAACGCGGCACCGTCGTTCGGGGCCGGAAAGGAGCCGTAGCCGTAGAGATAGGTTCCGCCGGGATCGTAGACGTTCGCGAACACCAGCCAATTGTCGCCCAGCAGCGCTCCGGGGGACGGCGGGGCCATGCCTTCGAAATCCTGGCTGTACGCGGTCACCGCCGACCATCCCGCCGGCGCAACTATCGTCACTACAACGAATGAGAGCACCACACGAAAAATGTTTCTCATGAGTCCCTCCTCCTCACGGGACCACCGTCGAGCCCGATTCCGGACCAGCCGGAAAGGTCGCCGGATTCGAAGTCGTCGACGAACAGGGGGTCGACCAAGATCGTCACGCTCGACGGGGCGCTGGTGTCCAATCCGTCGAAGACCACGAGCTCGAAGGTGTACGATTCGCCGTCGGCAATTCCGGAAACCATCGGGGACTCCGCCGTCGAGCTGGAGATGTTCAAGACCGGCCCGGCCGTCTGTCCCCAGACAAAGGTCAACGCCGCCGGTCCGCCGTCGGGATCGTGGCTCGCAGATCCGTTCAGCCTTGTTGCGCCCGTTCCCGACGGCAAGCACCGGTCAGAGCCCGCGTCGGCCACTGGGGGGGTGTTGGCGGTTTGGTTCACGGTCACCTGAACGGTGTCGATGGAGGTGCCGCAGTCGCCGGTCACGGTCAGACTGAAGGTGTAGACACCGGCATTGAGGTCGCTGACGCTCGGATGCATGGAAGTGGGGTCGGCGAAGGTCACCGCCGTCGGACCGCCGGATTGACTCCATTCAAAGGCCAGAGCGCCCGAGTGACTGCTCGAGGAACCGTCGAGAGTCGTCCCCGTCGATCCCACGGGGAGAAACTGATCGGAGCCGGCGTGGGCGGAAACCAGGCAGGCGGGTCCGGTGTAGACCGCGTTGACGATGCCGGAGGCGAGTTTCTCGGTCCGAAACACGTCGACAATTCCCCAGTACTCTTCGTTCGGGGCACCGTCGTACGGCACCCCGCTGCTGTAGGGGGCCGCTCCGCCGGGATCCTGGGTGGCGGGGTTGCCCGCTTTCCACCACTCGTCGGAGAACTCGAACAAGGCCACCCCGGAGCCGACATCGAGATTGGCGAAGACGCCGTTCAGCAGGGCCTGGGTCGCATCTGCCTGCATCTGTTCGTTGGCGCCGAAGCTGTAGGTCGGATGTGACGGAGCACTGTTGTAGCTGTCGCCGCCGGTCTCGGAGAGATAGCAGGGCTTGTCGCTGATCGCCGCGAAATCGGTGATTGCGTGGTGCGAGAAATCCCAACGGTAGACGTTCATTCCCCAGACATCGACGCTCGGCACCATGGCCAGCGTCGTCACCGATGGAAGCTCGCCGTGCGCCGTCGAAACCGGATGGCCCGGGTCGATCAGATGGATCTGCTGCGCCGCGTTCTCGAGCATCGCGTACCAGTTGTTGACGTCACCACCGAACCATTCCGGGTGGTAGTTGTACTCGTTGCCGAGCTCCCACATCAGGATCGCATCGTGGTCTTTGAAGGAGTCGACATAGGTGAGATACCCGCCGTTGTTGATGTTGTAGGCGCCCGAGTACGCGGTGAACCCCATGATGACCTTGATGCCTGCCGAGGCGAGCCGGTCCAAGACCCAGGCTTCTTCGATGGGAGAGTACGTGCGAATGGTGTTGATCCCCGTTCCCTGCATCAGAAGGATGTCCTCATCGAGAGTGTCCCAGCTTCGCAGTGTGCTTCCGACGGGCACCGGGTTGTAGCAGACACCCTTGATGATGAATCGTTGGTCGTTCACGAATAGGTGCCATCCTGAAGTCGACACGACGCTCGTGTCCGCCGATCGTGAGTGTCGAGCGCAGGACTCGCCTAGTGGACAATCAGGCGTCGTCGAAGCCGCCGCCGACCCAACGGCCCACAGAACGAGCACGACGAGGCCCAGGCCTCCACTTGCCCGATCGGTGGAGCCGTTGACGAGCCGCGACTTCTTCGGAGGTTGCGTATTCCAACCGCTCATGACGATGCCCGGGTGCCCGCGAAGCTTCTCTTCAGCTGTGGCTGCCGGCCTACTCGACAGAGAGGCTCATCAGCTCGACCGGGACCGGCTGATTGATGTTGTCGTAGTACACCCCCGACGGCTCATAGTTCGACACGCGCGTCAGGAACCCGAACTGGAGGATCTGGCCGGCGAGCCCGGCATCGATCGCCAGCTGGACCGAGTAGGTCCCCCAGGTCGTCGGGATCGCAGTCGTGTCGGTTGTCACGAAGTTCGTGGTCGCGTACCCGGCGGCCGGATCGAGCGTTTTGATGAACGCCGCGGCCTCGGACGCTCCCGCCAGATCGCCCATCTTCGCATCAAAGGTGAAGACCACGGTTTGCCCGACGTCGGCGGCGTCGATGGTCTGTTCCTGAAATACAAGGGACTCAATGACCCAATCGAGGTTGCCGTGGGCGCCGTTGTTGTAATCGCTGAAGACGACCAGCTGCTGTGCGCCTTGTGCGGCGCCTCCCTGTCCTGAGGCGATCAGGCAGAACGCCGGTGCGTCAATGTTGTTCGGGGCGGGATTGGGCCCATAGCCGTATTGGTAGACGCCGAGGTTGTCAAAGACGTTGCCGAAGACCAGCCATCCGTCGCCCAACAACCCACCGGACGACGGTGGAGCCAGTCCTTCGAAGTCCTGGCTGTACGGCGTGAGTGCCGCACAGACCGCCGCCGCCGAAACGACCAGCACCAACGCTATCGAGACATACGAACCATCGATTCTACGCATGGGAACCTCCTCTGTTCGGGGCGGGGTCGAGGTTTTTCAACCCAACCGCCGCCGATCATTCTTGGAAGCACTCGATGAGAGCTTCCGGTCCAAGTTTCGCCTGTTGCACATCGCGTGTGCGTGCACACGCGCTTTTTGATCGAAAGGGTGAACGACTCTGAACCGCACAGCCGAGCGTTCAACATGAAATACAGAGGTCCGCGTGGTCGTTTGACCGCTGTCGGTGTTCAACGCACCGAAGGTTTGATTGCGCTCGCGGTATGGATCCTCGGCGGTCCCCATTGGGTGGTTTTCCGACGGAGAGACCCGGGGTGGGGAGCCGGCGTTTGTGATGTTCGCTGAATCCAATATCGGTTTTATGGTATACATCGATAAGAAAGGGAGGTCCCTATGTTCCAACGCACCGGTGTTGTGACCCTTGTTGTTCTGAGTGTTTTTGTCGCGCCATTGACAGCGCTGTCTCCGGGAACCGATGTTCTGGTTCCCGGCGCCGCGATCGTCGCCGACTGGCGAACCGATCTGTACATTCTCAACCCCGGGGAATTCACGGCGAACGTGTCCGTGGAGCTGCTCGTCCGAGACCAGGCGAATCCGACGCCGGAGAGCCAGGCCTTCGTCATCCCGCCAGGCGAGACAGCGGTCCTTGAAAACGTACTCGGCGAGACCTTCGGCAAGACCTCGTTCGCCGGCGCGATCCGGGTGACGTCCGACCAGGGGGTTGTCGTCAACTCCCGGATCTTCAACCTCAAAGACGGTGTGACCTTCGGCCAGGGTTACGAAGGCATCCCGCGAGACATGGCCGTGCAGGAAGGTGAACGCACCGACATCGTCGGCCTGGCGAAGAACGACAACTTCCGCACGAACCTGGTCATGCTCGAAGCCAGGGGCGAGGCCGGGAATCCCTCGCAGGTGCGGGTCAGCCTGCACGACGAACAGGGCGCGCAGGTCGCGACCAGGGATGTGGAGCTCGACGAGTTTGAGCCGTTCCTGAAGAAGATCGACCACGCGGATCTCTTCGGTCCGACGCTTGCTGATTTTGGTTATGGGACCCTGCACTGCGAAGTTCTGAGCGGCGCGGTGGTCTTCTCCGCCTCCAAGGTCGACAACGACTCGGCCACCGGCGACCCGACCACCCTCGAGGCGTGGACTGGGGAACTCAGCAGCACCCCGCCGCCGCCCACCGGTGACGTCTATCTCTACTCGTCGACCGGCGAGGACGATCTCACTCCGGTGATCGGAGAGTGGAGTTCCGGTTCGACGCTGACTGAGCTGACCGATGATCCCGATTTCGCACGGGTGATGATGGTCGAGCCCGGTACGTCGTGGGGCGCTCCCTCGTCGTGCATCTCGTTTTCCGAGATCGGCAATTTCCAGCCCGCGTACGACGCGATCGTGTTCAAGATCAAGTCCGATGATCTGACGGCGATCAACGTGAAGATCCCGGAGGTCGAGTTGACGTATGCTTTTGCCGACGGAACCGCGCTGGGGAACGGCTGGTTCGAAATCAGGGCGCCGATGAGCGAGTTTGTCGGGACCGTTGCGGGCTCGACACAATTCGGTGTTCTCGGCGGTTACGGAAACGGCGGAACGTTCTACATCACCGACGTGAAGCTGACCGTGGCCGAGTAGCCGCTCAGAGAGGACTGTCGAGGAGCCGGGGGAGGTGAAACTCCCCCGGCTCTCATTTTCTACCCGGGCTCTCGGCCTCGGAGTAGAGGCGGCGTGGCTGAGTACGCGTACGCGGCCACGCCCGAGGGGATCACGAGAGCTCAAAACTTGTATCCAACCCGGACGCCGTAGGTGGTGGGGCTGCTGAAGCTGCCCTTGGCCACGCCCTCGGCGGCGCCGCCCCACCACTGGATCACCTCATTGGTCAGGTTGTAACCGTAGGCCTCGAAGTTCCACCTGCCGTAGAAGTAGCGCAGGCCGGCGTGCAACATCGACCAGGCTGCGCGCCGGTCGTCGGTGTACTTGATGTCCTCGTCAAGAATGACGAAATCCATGTCGTCGGTGTGCTTGTCCACGTTCCAGATGGTCAGGTAGCTGGCGTCCTCCCAGTGGAAGGTGACCCAGGGCATCAGCGCGCCGGCTTTGCCGAAGTCGAAGACGTGCTCGCCGGTGACGTGGAACTTGAACGGCGGCGATACGGCGAGCTCGTTGCCCTTGAGGTTGACTTGGAGCAGCGGGTTCTCGGGATCGACCGCGTTCTCGTAGTCGATTGCGAAGTAGTAGACGGGATCGTAGTTCCACTTGGTGTTCCAGTCCTCGTTGATCTGGGTGTCCAGCCAGCTGGCGTAGCCGAAGATGTGGCCACCGAGCCAAGGGGTCCAGTCGTACTCGAGCTCAAACCCCTGGATTTGGGCGCCGGGGACGTTCTGTGTGTAGTACGCGATGATCGGGGCGGGCACCCAATCCAAGATCGGATTGCCGTTTTCGTCGAGGACCGGCAGGCCGTTATCATCGCGCACGACATCCCAGCGCTCGGTCATTGCGATGGCGCCGACCGAGGCATACTGCATGTCGTTATAGTCCGAGTAGAAGTACGCCCCCCGCAGGCTGAGTTTGTCGTTGGCCAGCCGGCTCTTGAAACCGAGCTCCAGGGTGATGACCTCCTCGGGACCGAACTCTGTGCGAACGTTGATTTCCTCGCCGGTGCGCGGGTTGATCTCATAAAACACGTCGCCGATGCCGCCGGATTTGAAGCCCGACGCCAGATAGGCGTAGAGCAGCGTCTTGGCGTTCAAGTCGAAGTCGAGGCCCAACCGCCAGTCGTCGTGTCGCCAGGAGCCCTTGTTGTCATTCTCGGTGTAATCAGGGTAGAGGCTTCGGTCCTCCCAGTGATCTGCAGGCAGGCTGTTGAGCACGTCCCGCTGCCACCAACCGGTTGCGCAGCCATTGTCGTTGTTGCAGGTATAGGTTCGTCCGCCAACGTCCTGCTTGGTTTCGTCGCTGTGACGGTAACCAAGCGTCAGGTTCCACTGGCTGGTGAATGAGTAGGTCCCCTGCGCGAAGAGCGCCCACGCGTCGGTCGAGCGATTGGGCTGGTCCCAGAATGCCTTGTCGTTGATCGAGTTGTCGTAGTAACCCACCGTGGTGGTCTTCTCGTGGAAGTAATTGGCGCCTGCGATCCAGTTGAACTTCTTGTTGCCGTAGGATTGGAGCTGGATCTCGTGCGACCAGGATGTGGATCCTGTGCCCGGCAGGAAGAACATGGCGCCGTCCCAGGCGTTCAGGCTCTGTTCCATGTCCTGGGCCGACTGTCGATCCTGATCCTCGTAGCCTCCCATGTAGACGAATCGAAGGTCCCTGTTGATGTCCCAGTTCAGGTTGGCGCGCAGGTACTTGATGTCGAGGTAGAGCTTGCCCGGCACGTTGGCCACGACGTTGTAAGTGCTGTCGGTCGGGAACAGGTCGGAGCAGTCATTGGTCCCCGTCACGTTACCCTGCGAGTCATAGGTCGGTCGGCCACGGAGCTTCTCGCAGTTGACGAGATCAACCCCGCCGGCACTGTCGTTGCGATAGTGCTGGAAGCCCAGGTCGAGGGTGAGGTTGTCTTTCGGCCGCCAGCGGGCGTTCAGACGGTAGGCCCATTCGTCGACGTTGTGGTAGAAGTCGTCGTTGTCGGCTTTGACGAGCTCTCGGATCGGCATGTCGATCGTTGGATTGCCCGCCCACCAGTTCGAGTGCTGGGTGCGCGCAACGCACCGGGGATCGGTGCAGTCACTGAAGGAACCGGGAGCGATGATCTCGGCGTCCTGCACGAGACGCGCGATGTGCCGTTGGTCGTACTGATTGGGATCCCAGTAGCCGTCCACGTACGAGTCCCGCTTGAAGATCCGACCGGCGAGCCGCATCGCAAACTTGTCGGAAAACCGCAGATTGTACATACCCTGGAACTCGCGATGGTTGTAGTTGCCGAGGAACGTTTCCGCGCGACCGAAGTTGGCGTTGAGATCCGGTTTGGCGGAGATGATGTTGATGCTGCCGACGGTGGAGTTCCGGCCGAAAAGGGTGCCCTGGGGGCCACGCAGAACCTCGACCCGCTCGTTGTCGAACATCATCGCAAGGACGCCCTGCATCCGGGGGGAGTAAACACCGTCCAAATGGACGCCCACCGCCGGGTCACCGAGCTCGGTCTCGTTTGTCGAGCGCACCCCGCGCATCGAGATCACGGGAGTGGACTGGCCGTTGATGGTGGCAATGTCCATGTTGGGCACGAGCTGTGCCAGGTCGCCCACGTTGTGCACGCCCTGCTGGTCGAGGGCGTCCTGGTCGAAGGCACTGACCGAGAGGGGGGTCTTCATGAGCTCGGTCTCGACCCGGGTTGCCGTGACCGTCATTTCGTCGGTGAACCTGGCGAGGTCCCTTTCTTGGTCGCCGTCACCGGCGTCGGCCTCCTCGGCTCCGGATTCCCCCGGCTCGGTCTGGGGGGCCTCGGTTTCGTGCTCCGAGGCTCCTGGACTCTCCTCTTGGCTCTGCGCGATCGCCGGCGCGAGGCTCAATAGAAACATCCCCGTGAGGCTGAGCGCCAGGCACGGCAAATTATGGAACTTCATCGATTCGCCCTCCGTCTCGAACGCCAAGCCTGCTACCCGAAGCTTGGCAAGGGTCGGTTGATCTATACCAGCGTGTACGGCTTCGGGCTGCGCCCTCAACCGGCATCGACTGGCGGGCTGGCCGCACGGACATCTTTGTCAGCGCCGTCATCGATCGGCTGCACGATCGCGGCCGTTCGAGGCTGCTGTAGGAGAGCGGCCCGGTCGCGGTGTCGCGCCCGTTCCGGGGGTGATACCGGCGATGGCCGTCTCGTCTGGAAAGGTGGATAAGTTTTTGAAAATGTTCACGATATGTATCTGGCGGGAGTTCGAAACGCAGGCCTCTCGGCGCCGCCCGGTTTCGTTCCGATGCCTGATGACTTCCGGCAAGCGATGCTCCCGTCTCGAAAGGTGAGATGGCGCCTCTCGAGCGACAATATGCGAAGATTGACAACGCTGTCAACCCTCTGTCATCATCTTTTCATGCTCCGGCTCAGCCCTTTTCCCGACGCCATGCAGGAAGCAGTTTCACGGTTCCGGCCGGGGATGCGCAGCGGGTGGGAATTTCAAGGAGTTGCTCGTAACGTCGTTCACGAAGAGGGGGCGCCTGAGCCCGGGGCCCGTCATGCTCGGCGAGCCGCCTTCATGGATGACCGTATCGAAGAGGAGATGACCATGATTCACACGTTCAAGAGCACGATCACACCCGCGCTGGCAGCGATGGCGGCCGTGGCCCTGCTGGTGACCTTTCCGGGACCATTGGCGGCCGATCAGCCCGCCGATCCCGTCCCCGACGCGGTTCAAGAGAAAGGCGTCGACGCCCAGATCAGGCCCAGGTACGCGGTCGCATACTCGGGTTATCGTGCCGGCCAGCACCCCGACCGTGGTGATGGCGCGGCCAACCCTTCCGATGAGGAGATTCTCGACGACCTGAAGATCCTGACCCGCGACCTGAACTTCGGTCTCATCCGTCTGTATGATTCCAGGGAAAACGCGAGAACCGTGTTGAAGTTGATCCGGGAAAACCAACTCCCGCTGAGGGTCATGCTCGGTGTCTGGTTGAGTGCCGAGATCAGCAACCACCGAGCATGCCCATGGCTCGACGAGCCGATTCCGGACGCAACCTTGGAGAACAACAAGAAGGAGAACAAGCAGGAGGTCGCGAGAGCCATCGAGCTGGCCAACGAGTTCCGGGACGTCGTGATCGCGGTCAGTGTGGGAAATGAGGCGCTCGTGTCCTGGACTGATCACAAGGTCGACGTTGACAAAGTCATCTCCTATGTCAGGAAGGTGAAGAGGTCCATCTCGCAGCGCGTCACCGTAGCCGAGAACTTCGCGTGGTGGGCCGAGAACGGGAAACCCCTGGCCAGGGAACTCGATTTCGTCACGGTTCACTCGTATCCGATCTGGGCCGAGAGGGGCGTGGATGAGGCCCTGGCGTTCACCGCCGGGAACATCGAGACGGTTCGGAAGGCCCTGCCCGGCGCCGAGCTCATCATCGGTGAGGTCGGGTGGGCCACGACTGCGAGCGAGTTCGGTGATCGAGCGAGCGAGGAGAATCAGCGCAGGTACTTCAAGGAAGTCACCGAATGGGCCGCAAAACTGAATGTCACCACGTTCTGGTTCGAGGCGTTCGATGAAGACTGGAAGGGTGACCCGAACAATCCCGACGGTGCGGAAAAGCACTTTGGCCTCTTTACGGTGGACCGAAAACCAAAACTGGTGATGCAGGAGTTGTATCCCGACCTCAAGTAACAGACCTTGAGGACGGGACCCGAAACCCATGCACTCCTGAACGGGCGTCACAGAGCAGGTGTGCAGGATGGAACTCACGCATCTCGGGGGCGAAGTCGTAGGGATCCTCCAAGACCAAACACTTGCTTTCGTTACTCCTTCGATCAAGCTGCTTGGGTGTCTCGTTTTTAGAGACGCCTGGTAAACCTCGCCCGTGACCCAGCGGCGGTGCATCACGACGCCGGCCTTCGGGCGATTCGTTTTTGCAGGGATGGGCTCGGCAAGAATGCCGAGCATGTCGGCCCCGGCGCCTGATTATCTCGTTTCCTCGGCGCCGTACACCTGTGGCGGACCGAGGTGCCCGGGAAAGCGCTCGCGAAGCGCGCACCGAGCCTCGTAGCAGAGGTGGCAGGCATCGACATAGCCGCCCTCATGCGGCAGATCGTAGACCCGAACCAGCTCTGCCGGGCCGCCAACCAGCAGTGGCCCGATGATCGGATCCCTGCGCGGGTCGTATGACTCCATCAGCTCGCGGAGCGGCGTCGCCTCCAGGTTGCCCAGCAGCACGCCCTGGCACAGATGGACGTTGCCCCAGCCGTCCACGTGCACCCGTCCCGGATCGAGGAAATCCTCGTCGGGGCACTCGTCGAAGTCGGTCCACGGCCGGCGCGGCAGACCCTCGGTCAGGTTGACCGCAGCCCGGCCGCGAAAGCGCACCGAACCGCCGACGATGGGCAGGCCCTTCTCGTCGGGGGTGGTGCAGACGACGGGCGGATCGATGGTGATCACCGCCTCGTCGAGTCCGAGCGACCGCGCAGCCTCTACCGCGTAGCCCGGACGCGGGTCCTCGTCGTCGCCGGCATGGAAGGCGTCGCTCGAGACGCTGAGGTCGGCCACCCCGAGCCCGCCGAACGGCTTGAGCCAGAGCTCGGCGTCGGGCACGGCGGTCGCCCAGTAGCAGTTGGTGACCACCCCGGTGGAGAAGCCCCGCTCCCGGGCGAGGCGGATCCCTTCGATCATCAGCGGGTAGAACAGAAACGGCTCGCCGCCCTCGAAGTAGACGTCGGTGACGGAGGCGAGGTCGAGGGCCTGGTCGAGGACCTCCGTCATCAGCCCGAGGCTGATCGTGCCGCCCGCGCGCGGGCTTCCCCACACGAAGCAGTGGTCGCACTCGTACGTGCACTGGTAGCTGAGCAGGAAGTGGACTCCGGTCAGGGGCATGGTGTCCTCCTTCTAACGGTGGCTGCGGTTGCCCTACTTCTTTTTACGGCGCTCCGCCACGAACCGCGGCACCGCCGGACCCATGAGGAACATACCGAGTCCGCCCGCCGCCTCGTGGGTGCTGCGTATCACATTGTGACATTGCGACGGATCCTCGCGACCTGAAGTCATCAAGTGATACGCGGCACCCATCCATCTTCAGTCGTCGTCGGGCCGGACAGCGCCCGTGAAGACCGCGTCCATCACCTCGAGGGCGAATCGACCGTTGACGGTGGCGGGCCCGATGCCCATCTCGAACGCGACCTCGACGGCCTCGAGTATCTCCCGTTCGCTGGCGCCGGACTTCGCGGCCTGGTCGATGTGCCACTGCATGCACGACTCGCAGTTGGTGATGACGCTGATTCCGACCGCGATCAGCTCCTTGGTCTTCTTCGGAAGGGCGCCGTCCGCAAACGTCGCTTCTTCGAGCTGCTGAATGATCTTGAAGACCTTTGAGTCGTATTTGATGAGCCGACCGTTGGCCCACTTTCGCTGACGGATGAGCTGGTTGATCCTCTCCACTGAGCACCTCCCTCGAATCTCATGCTGTACGTCGATCTTGCGAGAAGGTTCTCGGAAGAAACGGCACCAATCGCACTTATCCGCATGTGAGAACGAGGAATGGTTTCCGGCAGAGGGGCCGGGGTGTTTCGACACGGACCTGCTGCACGACCTGCTGCGCCGATTAGGCCGTAGCGGCCACGGCAATCCAATAACCTCGCCGTCCGGGCGCCGTGCCCGGGCGGCTTTCTTGTCGGCTCAGCGATGCCGCCGCGATTCCTCCACGATAAACGGGAAACGAAAAAGCCGCTCCGGTCACTCTCTTCCCGATTGCGTGCTACTCCGGGCTGAACTCGACCGTCGCCACGACGTTGCCTGGGTTGCGCAACGGAGTCACCTTGATCCCTGCGTCCGAGATCGAGTAAAGCCAGTCCTCGATCACTACGCTGCGGCGCACCTGGTTCCAGGCGCCGGGCGGTCCGAGGTCGTCGTGGCGAACATCGCCGAGGTGGAGCAGCGGCCGTCCTGGAACGGCATCGACGACGGCCAACGACGATCCATAGTCATTCGGTTCCGACCACCGGTAGCGGGGAAAGCTGAGCACGCCTCGGTGATAGGTGATCGCGTGGTGATCGTGCAGCGCCTCCGACCAGCTCCAGTCGTCGCCTCGGAACACCAGCCGGTCGAGTATGCTCGGGGCCGCAATGTCGGAAACGTCGAACCACGACACTGCCAGCCCCTCGATCGTGTTCCCATCCGGGTCGATCTCGAGACCCAGTGCGAGCAGCCGGTCCCCGTCTACGGGATGGAGGTAGGTCGAGAACCCGGTCACCTCGAGAACACCCGCGATCCTCGGGGAGGTCGGAACCGAGAGGTCGATGGTGAACAGCGGGTCAATCTGCTCGAAGGTGACCGCGTAACCGACGTCGCCGACGAATCGGACCGCGTAGAGCTGCTCGCCCGGCGCGATTCCGGACAGCGAACCGACTTCGGCGAGGTCGCCGCCGGTGCGTGCGAGAACCGTCACCCTCGAACCGTCGTTGCCCGGCCACCACCCGCCATCCTGGGTCGCCACCCTGAGGTAGCCTTCGTGCTCACTCAAGGCGAACTGGTCGTAGGTAAAGCCCGGGACCTCCCCGACGGCTGCGTAGCTCACCGGATGCTCTCCTCCCGGGTCGAGGTCGAAGGCGTGGATGACGGTGGTCAGCTCGGGCTGGACGTTCCAGAGCCAGGTCCTGGTCCAGCCGGGTTGAACCAGGTACAAAGTGCTGCCCGAGGCGTACAGTGTCGAGGTCCACGCAGCGATACTCGATGCCGAGAGCCGGCCGCCGGGAGGACTGTCCGCCCCCAGGTCCAGGTGTACGACCGAGGTGAATACGAGCATCGGCGAGTTCGGGTCGACCAGCACGTCGTCGCAGTCGACCAGCGGCACCAGGCCTCCCGTCGGCGCGCCGTCCACCCGGTCACGAACGTGCGGTAGCAGGGCGGTATCGGGAAGGTCGGCGATGACCGCTGCCAGCGGGGGCCGCAGGATCCCGCGCGCGATCTCGGCGGCAGCCAGCCGGTCCTCCCACGTCGGGTCATCGGGCAGCTCCGGCAGGTCGAGGTCGGGGTCGTCGAGCACTGTCCAGACCTCCGCCGGCTCCGAGACCCAGCTCTGCACCACCAGGTAGACATCGCCCTCGATCCGCCGCGCATCGACCAGCCAGCCCTCCACCTCGAGCGTCCGCACGACGGAGGGTGCGTACGGATCCGAGACGTCCACCACCTGAAGCTTGGTGAACCACCCTCCGCGGAAGGGATCGGGCGGCTCGGCGAGCTCGTCGAGCGCCACCGTCAGCGCCCTGTCCTGGTAGAGAAACAAGCCCTGCGACCAGAGGCCGATCGGCAGCGATGCGATCTCGGAAGTCGTTTCGGCGGGCCACGAGCGCACCACCCGCAGCGAGCTCTGGGTCGTGGCGTAGATCTGGGTGCCGTTGGTCTTGACGATGTCGAGCT
>JAHECW010000169.1 GCA_024641545.1 Acidobacteriota bacterium | reverse complement strand
ACCGCGAGAACAGGGGCGATCTCGACCTGGTGATCCTCGACCGCACCCTTCCCAAGCTGCCGGGCGAACGCGTCCTGCAGCAGATGCAGGAGCTCGATCCCGACGTCAAGGTCATCGTCTCTTCCGGCGACACCACGGTCGACCTCGGGCTTTTCCCCGGCGCGTGCAGCGTCCTTCACAAGCCCTATCGTCTGACGACCCTCTTCGACACCATCCGCGACGCCCTGGACGATTGACAGATGAATGGTGCCGCGAAGGTCCCATGTGAGCCTCTTTCAAAATTCGGCAGTCGGGCACGAAGCCCTGCCGATCCTTCGCAACCCGAGGCCGGCGGAGGCGCCGGCCACGCATTGCATTGTGGCGCCGGAGGAATCCGCGAAACTGTCAGCGACACCTACCGCCTGCGCTTTGAACATCGGTATGGTGTGGAGAGTCTGAAACGCTGCTGGAGGATCGATGCCAACCACATATCACGCCGACGTGGTCATCGCCGGGGGCGGCCTTGCCGGGCTCACGGCCGCACACGAGCTCATCGGCCGCGGTCTCAGGGTGCTGGTCCTGGACCGCGACTCCGAAGATCGGCTCGGCGGCCTGGCTAAACGATCATTCGGCGGGGTGATGTTCGTCGACACACCCCACCAGCGCAAGCTCGGGATCGACGACACCCCGGAGCTCGCGTGGTCCGACTGGCTGAGCTTTGCCGATTTCGCTGACGACGACGAGTGGCCCAAACGCTGGGCGCGCACCTATGTCGAGCACTCGACCGAGCTCGTCTTCGACTGGCTCACCGGACACGGCGTCGAGTTTCTGCCCCTCGTCAACTGGGCCGAGCGCGGCCTTTTCCGCCCTGGCAACTCGGTGCCGCGGTGGCACATCGCCTGGGGCACCGGCCACGCCATCATCGAATCGGTGGTGGCGGCGCTCGACGGCCACAGCCACCGGGACCGGCTCGAGATCCGTTGCGCACACCGCGTCGAGCGGTTGCTGATCGAGGCCGGCCGGGTCGTCGGTTGCGCCGGCGTCACCGAGAGCGACGGCGCCGCCTTCGAGGTTCGAGCCGATCACGTGGTTCTCGCTTCCGGCGGCATCTGCGGCGGCGACCTCAGCAAGGTCAAGGCCAATTGGTACACCCCGTGGGGGCGGCCGCCGACGACGCTGCTCAACGGTTCCCACCGCTTCGCCGACGGCCTGCTCCAGGACGAAGCAGCGAGCCACGGCGCCGCGCTCACCCACCTCGACAAGCACTGGCACTACGCCGCGGGCGTCCACCAGCGCGACGGCGACTCGCCGATGGCCGGTATCAGCCTGGTGCCGCCGCGATCGGCGTTGTGGCTCGACGGCAACGGCCGCCGGTTCGGCCCGGTGCCGCTCATGGGCTACAGCGACACCCGCTGGGTGGTCGAGCAGATCTGCCGCAGTCCGGCGCAGTACTCGTGGCAGGTGCTGAACTGGAAGATCGCCATCAGGGAGCTCGCGGTCTCCGGCTGCGATTACATGACCGCGTTCCGCAACAAACGCAAGCTCGAGCTCGTCAAGCAGGTCCTTTTCGGCAACACGGAGCTGGTCAACCGGCTGATCGACGAGTGCGAGGACTTCGCGGTGGCGGACTCGCTGCCCGGGTTGATGGACAAGATGGAGTCGATGTCGCTCGACGGCGCCGCCATCGACCGCGCCGGGATGGCGGCCGACATCGCCGCCTACGACGCCCAGATCGCACGCGGTCCGCGCTACTTCAACGACGACCAGCTGCGCCGGATCGCCACCTCACGGACCTACCGGGCGGACCGGCTGCGGACCTGTGCCTTCCAGGCCATCGACGACCCCAAGGCGCGTCCGCTGATCGCCATTCGGGAGTTCATCCTCAGCCGCAAGAGTCTGGGCGGGCTCCAGACCGACCTGGGCAGTCGGGTGCTCGACAGGTCCGGCGAGCCGATCCCGGGGTTGTATGCCATCGGCGAAACCGCGGGCTTCGGCGGCGGCGGAATCCACGGCAAGGGCTCGCTCGAGGGGACCTTTCTCGGCAGCTGCGTGCTCACCGGCCGGCTGGCGGCCCGGGCCATCGCCGACGGGCCATGACGGGCGCCGCCTTCAAAGCGCTGCAATGTGATCCCAAAGCGGCACCAGGCTGAAAGCGCAGCCGGTGCGGTCCCGAATTCGGCGGTTCCACCCTGCGATCGGCGGTACCCGCGCCGCTCGAGAAGCACCCCAGGAAAACGCCCGCGCCATGCGGCGCGGGCGTTGCGACGTCGCGGTGAGAAGTCCTCTATTCGATCGAGAAACTCTGGAGCTCGACGGGAACCATGTTCAGGCCGATATAGGCGTCGTCGAAAGACACGATGATCTCGGAATTCGCATAGCAGGCGACACGGACCTCGATGCTGCTTGCAGCCATGGTTGCGGTGAGGGTCGTGTCGTTGTCATTGACCTTCGTCCAGGCAGCGGGCGCAACAGCGAAATTGCTGTGGAAGACCTGATCCGCGGCAGCGCTGCAGTTCGGCGAACTGGAGGTGAAGAGGACGATTTCGCAGTAGTTCGCCGTGCCGGAGGTGACGTTGATCCATGCTCCGAAACCGAGGACGTCGCCTGGGTTCACCGAAGCCGTCAGACAGTAGCGGACACCCAGCAAGGATCCCCAACCCATCGGCGGGGGACCGTTGTCGTACGAGGTCCCCACCATTGTTCCCGGGCTCGTCCGGCCGCCGGTTGCGGAGTGGACGACGGTTCCCCAGAGCGGATCACCGGCTATCTCCGGAACCATGTTCCACCAGGCGGTGCCATCGGCGACCGAAGCCGCGGTGTCGAAACCGCAGTCGTCGGACGACAGCATGTTGTCGGGGTCGGCACACTGGCTGAACGCCGGGCCGGCGGTCACCAACGCCATACATGACACAACGAACAGAATCTTCTTGAACATCTGTTTTCCTCCTTGGATGCTCCTGGTCGTTCTCAATGAAGTTGATCCGGCGGTTTCGGCAAATCCCGTTCACGCCGGAGGACTCCTCCATACGGTTCTCGATCACATCCTCTGCGGGCGGCGAACCCGGTCATCGACCGCCGACCGCCAGCGACCACGCAGAGCTGTCGCCGGACTCGAAACCGTCGGCGAACACTTCAGCCACCGGGATCTTCGCGACGAATCCCCTCAAGTGCTGATTCGAGTCGATCGCCGTCCCGACGATCGTGGTCCCGTCGGTCGAAATGTCGCGCGCCTCGGCGATCCACCAACCGTCATGGGCGGTGACGCCCAGACCGGTGAGCATGGCGGACATTGACACCATGCCCGCTTCCTCAGTCCAGACGAATCCTTTCCAATTCCCAGCAGCCGAATCGCCGCTCAAACCGACGATCATTCCGTTCTCGGCGATGCCGGAAGCAATCGCCGAGTGAAAAGGATGGGGCTCGAGTTTTCCGAGATCGACCCAGCCCCCGGCATCGGTGTAGCTGAACGCGGTCGGATAGTCGTTGCCGGGAACGATCGCCGTCCCGACGATCACGATTCCATCGACGGAGACCGCCATCGCCTCGCCACAGGTTTCGTTCCCGAGGAAAAGGTCGACGGTCCCGTCCGGCGTCCAGCGGGCAGGACGCCGGCAGCGGTTGACCTCGTGTTCGTACCAACCGACGATCACCGAACCGTCCCCCGAGACGTCGTTGGCGCGGCTGTTGGCGCCGACCGGCCGGCCGAGGCCGGTCATGCCTTCAATCTCATTCCAGATAAACGCCTCGGCGTCCCAACCGCCCCCGACCCAGGCGAGGCCGACAGCCACCGTCCCGTCGCCGTTGAGCGAATAGCCGGTGCTGACGTCTTCAGCTCCGGAGGGCGGGTTGGGTTGCAAACCGCCGAGGTTGGTCCACCCGGACGCGTCTGTGTAGATCGCCGCCGAGAAGACGCCGGTCCCGTCGTTCACCGTTGACAGGATGGTCGCACCGTCGGCCGATACCGCGGCAACGACGGTGTTCTGCCAGGATGACCCGGAAAGATATTCGGTGTCTCCGGCGGGCGTCCACCGGAAGACCGTCCCTTCTTCGACGCCGACGACAACGGAGCCATCCGCCGACACTCCGCGTGCCCAGACCGAGAACGACGTCGTGTTCTGAGCGGGAATGATGGTGAAGGTCGCGTCCTGGGCGTGCGCCCCGACAGCGGTGATCATCATCGTGATCGCAAGAACGGTTTGGAAACATCGAATGGCGGTCTTTCTCATCTGTAATCACCCCTTCGAGCGCTGCGCGTCATTGGATGCTCCGGTGCCGGTCGCTCGGGATCCGAGCTGCCTGCGAGCCGGACGTGTTGGGATCGATCAAAGCCTCGATCTGAGAAACGAGGTTCTCCGCAATGTTTGCCTTGGTGATGCAGCCGTCGGCGCCGTCCGATGACGCAGTGAATCGAATCCAGTCGGAATCGTGGAAGGACATCATGACCACGAGCGGCGGGTTCGAGCCGGCCTTGATCGACCGCACAACGTCGAAACCGTTGCCGTCGGGGAGGCCGGTGTCGATCAGTACCAGATCGGGTTTCAAGCGAGAGATGCGTTGCATGGTCTCTGCGCGCGAGTGCGCCCTTCCGACGATTTCGATTTCGGGTTGGTCCTCAAACCAGTCGGTGAGGCCGTCGAGAAACTCGTCGTTCTCGTCAGCCAGAAGCACGCGGCACGGCAGCGGAGCAGGCCTGATGGTCATCGCGCTTAAAGGATGTGGCAGGGCCGCCGGCCGGACAATCGGGAAAACCCCTACAAAGTCGAAAATTTCCCCTTCCATCGCAGGGAAATCGTCCCGACGCATCCTTTCCGGCTTCGTTGCTGGTTGGTGAAGACCGGCAGGGTCTCGTATCGAGCATTATTCGTCGGGCGAAACCAGACCCGCCCGAATGGCGAACCGCACGAGACCCGGGACATCGCGGATGCCGAGTCGATCCATCACGCGCGATCGATGGGTTTCGATGGTCTTGACGCTGACATCGAGCATTTCGGCCATTTCTCGAGTTGAACGCCCCTCGGCGATGAGCTGCAGGATTTCCCGTTGTCGTTCCGTCAGGTCGTCAGCAAGCTCGCCCTCGTCCCCACCGTCGCGGAGGAATCCCTCAACAACCGTCTGTGAGACTTTCGGCGTCAGATAGGTCTCACTCTGCATCACGGCAGCGAGAGCGAGGGACAGCTCCGAAACCGCCGCACCCTTCAGCAGATAGCCCGCAACCCCGGCTTTCAACGCCTGCCGGACGTAGCTTGGGTCCGCGTACATCGACAATATGATGATCCGTGTCGCTGACGACACCTGTGACGCCCTGCGCGCCACCTCGAGCCCGTTGAGGCCGGGCATCCCGATATCCACGACCGCCACGTCGGGCCGGTGCTCTTCGATGAGGTCCAAGGCTTCTCGGCCGTCGCCGCAGTCCGCGAGAACCACAACGCCGTCGATGGACTCGAGCAGCGAACGGATGCCTGCGCGCACCAGGTGATGATCGTCGGCGAGAATCACGCTGGTCGGTTTCATGGCCTCACCTCCACCGGGATCCGGACGTCTACCTCGGTTCCGTTTCCGATTGTTGATTCGATGATACATTCGCCGCCCAGAATCTGGACCCGCTCCTGCATGCCGACGAGTCCCAACGAAGAACCGGGCGCCGAGGTGTCCATGACGAGACCGGGATCGAAACCGACGCCGTCATCCCTGATGGACAGGATCAGCGAACGGTCTCGATGTTCGATCAACACCGCGACTTCAGTTGCCTTTGCGTGTCGAATTACGTTTGAAACAGCCTCCTGAACCACCCGGAAGGCCGTGATCTCGACCTCGGCCGGAAATGTCTCGAGCTCGTCGGGTCCATCGATCCGGACCCTCAGACCGGTGCGTTCCGCCTGAGTTTCCAGGTAGGCCCGAATTGCGGCGAGAAAACCGACCTCGTCGAGCAGCGGGGGTCTGAGCGCCAGAGAAAGATCCCTCACCTGCTGCACCATGCGGTCGACGATTTCGATGGAGTCGGTGAGCCGGCGTTCGGTTTTCTTCCCGTCGGTGCTGGCGCCGATCAGCTGCAGATTGATGATGACCGCGGTCAAGGCGGGACCCATTTCATCGTGGAGCTCGCGGGCGATTCGTTGCCGTTCCTCCTCTTTGGTCCCTTCGAGACGCCGCGTCAACCTGCGCAGCCGATCGTATGCCTGACTCAGTTTCGCCTGAGCCTTCTCCCGTTGTTCGTGCAACTCGAGGAGCTGGGAGTTCCTTCGTCTGAGGCCGAGGGTTCTGACTCGGTGCCACCCGAGTACGGATCCCGCGATCAGGAGAAACACCGCAATGCGAAACCACACCGTCATCCAGACCGGCGGGGGAACGTGAATCGTCAGGGGCTGGATCGTCTCGTTCCAGACACCCTGACAATTCTGAGCGCGAGCTGAAAATTCATGAATCCCCGGGTCGAGATCGAGAAACGTGATCTCCCGCCGGGAGCCGAGGTCCACCCAGGGATCATCCTCGTCTCCCAACCGGAATTGGTACCCGTGATGGTGCTCGACGTTGAAGTCGATCACCGCGATGGTGAACGAGATCAGGCTGTTGTAAGGGACTTCGAGGCGCGTTCGAAGCCACGCCGGCTCTTCGCCGACCAGCTCGCCGTTGAGGTCGCGAATCGAGGTGATGACGACGGGGGATGGCGAGTGCCGGGGAAACGGGGTCCCGGCGGGAATCGCGACCAGCCATCGAACGGATCCGAAATACAGAGTGCCGGTTGTCCGGGCGGCGGCCCCGGGTTCGAACTCACCCGCAGGGAGACCGTCCCCGACGTAGAGATGGGAGAATCTCCTCGATTCCGGGTCGAATCGTGAGAGGCCCCGTTTGGTGCTGAGCCAAAGACTCCCGTCGTCGTCCTCGAGGATCGCCATCACCGCGTCGTCAATGAGGCCGTCGGCCGATGAGATCTTGTCGAAGGAGACGTTGCCGTCGTCACGGGTTCGCCCCTGGTTGAGTCCTCCGCCGTCGGTTCCGATCCAAAGTCGCTCCCGGCTGTCCTGAAAGACGGTCGTGACGTGGTGGTAGCTGATCGACGACGGGTCGTGCGGATCAGGCAGAAACCGTCGCGCTCGGCGAGTTTCCGGATCGAGGGCGTTGAGTCCGCCCGAACGGGTTCCGACCCAGATCGTGCCTGCTGCATCCTGGGTCAACGACTTGACGTAGTTGTCGCTGAGACTCAGTGGATCCTCCGGGTCATGCAGAAATCTCTCGACAACAGTCCCCTGGGAATCCAGTCGCTGAACACCTCCCTCTCCGGTGCCGACCCACAATCGATCCTGGTCGTCCTCGAGGAGTGCGGTGACATATCCGGGCCCAATGCTCGATGCAACCAGGGGATCGTGATGGAAAGAAGTGATGATCCCGGTCGCGGGATTCAGCCGTTCGAGGCCGTCCGCCTTGGCCACCCACACCAAACCATCGTCGGTGACCTCGATATCGTGGACGATGGCGTTGGTCGTCGAAGATCGTCGAAACCCTGGCCGGGCCGGGTCCTTGCGCAGCAGATCTCCGAAACGAGTGCCGACCCACAAGCCCCCGTCCGAGTCGATCGCCAGCCCTGTGACGTCGCTGCTGCCCATATCCTCCGGAGGAGAGACATCGGTTGTCGCCTTGGCGAGTTGCATGGCCGAGGACGTCAGTCGCCAGACTCCCCCACCCCAGGTGCCGATCCACAGGCTGTCGGTCGTGTCGACCTTGAGGTTCAACACCTTGTCTTCGCCGAGGCTGTGCGGCTTCGCGGGATCGTTACGGTACATGTGGGTCTGCCCGGTTGCCAATTCCAGTGCGTGAAGACCGTGGCCGAAGGTGGCGATCCACAGCGTTCCCGTGTTTCCGACGGCGAGATCGACAACCAGACCTGTCGTGAACCCATCCGGATCATCGGCCGTCGGGTTGATCGACTCGAAGACTCCTGTCCCGGGGTCCATCCTGAAGAGCCCCTGCCCGCCGACCCAGATGGCGCCGTCGTCAGCCTCGAGCAAGGCGAATATCTGTTTGAGCGCCAGCCTGTCCGGGATGCTCTCATCGGAAAGAAAACGGGTGAACCGACCCGTCGTTGGATCCATCACGTTCAGCCCACCGCCGTTTGTGCCGATCCAAATCCGGTCATTTCGGTCGATCAACAGGCGGGTGACGTAATCATGGCTGAGACTCTGGGGATTTTCGGGGTCGAAAAGGAACCTGGTGAACGTACCGTTTTCTTCGTCGAACCGATTGAGGCCTTTTTGCGTCGCGACCCAGATCGCGCCGCCGGCGTCCTGGCCGATCTCATACACGCTGTTGTGACTCAATGAGATCGGGTCGGTCGACACATGCCTGAAGTGCTCGAATCGACCGGTCGCCGTGTCGAGTCGATTGAGTCCGGCAGTGTTGGTGCCAAACCAGAGTTTGCCCGAACGATCCTCGAAGATCGCGCGCACCGTGTTCCCCGAGATCGAATCCGGATCGTCCGGATCGTGTCGATAACTGACGAACGTCTCTCCGTCATATCGATACAGACCTTCTCGAGAACCGATCCAGAAGAAGCCGTACCGATCCTGGAGCATGGAGGTGATGACCTCGGGGGGCGGCCCGGTCTCCGAACCGACCCGGTTGAACTTCACCTGCGGGCTCTCCGCGGCGAAACCCCAGGCCGCTCCGAGCACCAGGATGATGAAACCCAGAAGACGCGGGCGATGGAATTCGCGGCTCTTGAATGAACTCACCCAGACATGGTAGCGACTCCTTGGCGATTTCTCTCACCACGCAAGAACGCCACTTTCGGGCCCGGTCCGAACGGCGGGGGTTTTCGCAGACGGCTTCGAGTCGGGGGCGATCTCGGCCTGGGCACCGGAATCGGTGCAGCCAACCCCTACCTGAGAACGTCGTTCGAATCCATCGAAGTTGGTAGGATGTGATCGGCAGCACCAATGAAAGGAACGGCGGAACACCCCATGAGCGATCGACAGCCCAACAATCCACTCCACGGGCAGACGCTCGAGATGATGATCAACAGCCTGGTCGACCGCTATGGCTGGACCGGGTTGAGCCGACGGATCACGATCCGGTGTTTTTCCAGCGACCCATCGGTACAGTCCAGTTTGAAGTTTCTGCGAAAGACACCTTGGGCAAGAAAGAAGGTCGAAGATCTCTTTGTCGCCTCCTGTGCGGGATCGTCGGATGCGAAAAGATGAACACGCCGGGATGATTGATCACCTGATCATCACGGTGGCGGGATTGCGACCCGGCTGCCAACCGAAGTACCACGGGACGTTTGACATGGATCCCGACGGCAACAACATTGAGGCCCTCTGCCGCCAGCACGGATAGGATCAGGCCGATCGGACCGCAGCCCAGGGGCCGGGAGACCGGAACCGGGCCGATTTCACGCTCGATCCCGCGATGCTAAACTCACCCCCCGATTTCGGAAGAACTCCGCCCGCCCCCAGTGTTACGACAACGCAGGAGGTCCTCGCCAGTGGGTGACGCGAAAAATAAACACACGCTTTCGGACCTGTCCATCGACGACGGGGCCCGCGACGTCGACTCAGGCCGGCTCTGGATTCCGATCATCCTCGTGATCGCCCTCGTCGCCATCATTGCGGCGGCGGTCCTCGCGATGCGCGTCTCGGGTCCGGTCACCGTCGCCACCGCCACGGCCCGCGCCGCCGAAACCGGCGCCGCGGCCACGGTGCTCAACGCGTCGGGCTATGTCGAACCCCGCCGGAGGGCCACCGTGGCCGCCAAGATCACCGGCCGGGTGACCGATGTCCTGGTCGACGAGGGCATGGTTGTGAAGGCCGGCCAGGTCCTCGCACGGCTCGACGACGCCGACGCGCGCCGACGAACCGACGCCACCCGAGCAAGCCGTGACGTCGCTCGGGCCTCCATGGCGGAGATCGATGTCAATCTCGCCGACGCCCGGAGACGGTTCAGGCGGACCCATGAGCTCCATGGCGACGGCGTCGCCTCGGAGCAGGACCTCGACACCGCCACCGCAGCGGTGGATGCTCTCCAAGCCCAGTTGGCGGTGGCCCAGCGCAACCTCGATGCCGCCGAGGCGCAACTCGCGGTGGCCGTGCAGGATCTCGAGAACTACACCATTCGCGCGCCTTTCGCCGGGATCGCGGTCTCCAAAGAAGCACAACCCGGAGAGATGGTCGCCCCGGTTTTCGCCGGCGGCGGCGGCATCTCTACCATCGTCGACATGACGTCGTTGGAGATCGAGGTTGATGTCAACGAGAGCTATATCGCGAGGGTGGCGCCCGGCCAGCCCGCCGAGGCCGTCCTCGACGCCTATCCGGGTTGGCGGATTCCGGCCACGGTGCGGACCATCATCCCCACCGCCGATCGTCAGAAGGCCACGGTCAAGGTCCGGCTGACCTTTGACGAACTCGACCCTCGGATTCTTCCGGATATGGGAGTCAAGGTGGCGTTTCGGGAAACCGCCGATGCAACCGACGACGCGCCGCCGGCTTTGTGTCTCGTTCCGCGCTCGGCCGTCGTCAAAGACGGCGACCGCCGGGTGGTCTTCTTGGTCAACGGCGAGAATGTCGAACGAAGAGCCGTCCGCGTCGGACGTGAGCTCGGTGGCGATATCGAGATCCTCGCCGGACTCTCGCCGGAAGACCTCGTTGTGATCGAGGCGCCGGCGGATCTGCAGGACGGACAGAAGATCAAGATCGAGAATTGACGGCAACAGCTGTGCCCGAGGGCGACCACGGAGGATGAGCATGGTACGAGTGGACGGAACCGGTAACGACAACGCCCTGATCAGGGTCCGCAACCTCAACAAGCAGTACAAACGGGGTTCGGAGACCATCGATGTCCTCCAGGGCCTCAACCTCGATGTCGAGGCGGGAGAATTCGTCGCGTTCATGGGTCCGTCGGGTTCCGGGAAGACCACCCTGCTCAACCTGCTCGGTGGTCTCGATGTACCGACCTCGGGGACGGTGACCGTCGACCGCGATGAGATCACCCACATGTCCGGTCCCAGGCTCGCAAAGTGGCGCGCCCGCCACGTCGGCTTCATCTTCCAGATGTACAACCTGATGCCTGTGCTGACGGCCGCACAGAACGTCGAGCTCCCCCTCCTGCTGACCAAGCTCTCCAAGAGTCGGCGCCGCCAGCAGGTGGAAACCGCGCTTTCCCTCGTCGGACTCGCCGACCGCACGAACCACTATCCGCGCCAGCTCTCCGGCGGCCAGGAACAACGCGTCGCCATCGCCCGCGCCATCGTCACCGACCCCACTTTTCTCCTCGCCGACGAACCCACCGGCGATCTCGACCGGCAATCGGCCGACGAGATCCTCGATCTCATCACCGCCCTGTCCAAGGAGCACGGCAAAACCATCCTCATGGTCACCCACGACCCGCGCGCCGCCGAACGCGCCGACATCGAACTCCACCTCGAAAAGGGCGCACTGGTGGAGGCGGGCGCGAAAAAGGCGGTGTCATGAAGTTCCTGCCGTTCATCCTGCGCAATCTCAAACGAAAGAAGACCCGCACCATTCTGACGGTGGGCTCCATCGCGGTGGCGCTCTTTCTCTTCGGCCTGCTGGTCACCATCGAAACCAGCCTCAACGCCGGCGTCGATGTCGCCGGGGCCGACCGTCTGGTGGTCCGCAACCAAACCTCGCTGATCCAGCC
>JAHECW010000023.1 GCA_024641545.1 Acidobacteriota bacterium | reverse complement strand
GCCGTCGGCGAGATCGGCGTTGCCGACCGAGCCGTCGACGAGGTGGCCGCCGTCGACCGAGTTTCCGTGGATGTCATCGGGCCCGATGGTGGCGTCGGCGATCTTGGCCCCGGTCACCGCGTCGTCCGCGAGGTCCACCGTTCCCACCGCGCCGTTGAGGATCTTGGGGCTCGTCACCGAGCTGGTCGCGAGGTCCGAAGCGTTAACGCTTCCATCGGCGATGTCCGACGATGAGACGCACCCCGCGCAGGGCACGGTGGCGCCCTCACCTTGCCACTGCCCCTCGTCATCCACCACCATCCCGTACGGCACCCACAGCTCGTCTCCGGTCACCCGGTTCCCCGACAGGTCGCCCTGGACGTGGACGTCGATCAGCCCCGCACCGCTGTTGGCGAAGACAAAGCTCTGGTCCGCCGCCGACGGCCGGTCGAGCCCGCCCTCCCACAGCCGCGTATCAGCCGCCCCGGCTGCCGACCCGTCGAGCACCAGGTCGGGCCCGCTCCCGAGGTTGGCCGCCGCCACCCCGGCGCCGTCAATCGATGCCGTCGTGCCGACTACCCCATATTTCTCTCCCGAAATGTCCGGGTGCTCCCCGCGAATCGCCGCCGACGCCGTCGGCACTGACTTGGGCGAAGCCCAACCCGCGTCCGAGTCCGCGTCCGAGTCCGCGTCCGAAAGAAAGCCCGTGCCCGATGAGATGATCGACGCACCGGAACTTCCACTCGCCTCCAACCACTTCATCACCTCAATCGCTCTCTCGACCTCCTCCGGCGACGGCGCCGCCGGCACCTCGAGGTACCGTCCAGCGGACCACTCACCCGCGGCGACGACCTCGTCGCCGTCGAGCTCGCTCACGGCCCGCACGAACCACACATACCGCCCGCCAGGTGCGAAGCACTGGTCGGCGGACGGGGTCCAACTCGTGGCGTTGCCCGCGACGCGGGTGTAGAGCACCTCGGTCTCGGCGGTCAGATCCGCCTGCTTCGCGGCGTCTTCGGGCAGGACGTAGGCGACGAGGTCGTACGCAGCTGGGTCATTGTCTTCGCCCCAGCTGAAGGTTGGGCAGCGGGTCTCGACTACCGCCATGCGATCAGTGGCGCCGGGGGAAACGGTTTCCGTGGCGAAGGTCGATGTCGCGACGAGCGACAGCAGCATGATCGCAATAAGTGCTGTGAGAGTTCGTGCGTTCTTCATGGTGTTCTCCTTCAGTTTCCGGTGCGCGCTTTGTAGCGCCGACGTCCCGTCGGCGATGGTCGCAAACTGCAACGGGGTGATTCCATCGCCCACTTGGAAGTGGGCGCCACAAAACGATCCTGGGGCGCGATGGGCGCGGTGCGAGGCGCCTGTTTGCCACCCTGCCCCGATGCGCGATCCCGAGCTTGGTTTTCCCGAGGCTGTTGCCCGTGAGTGCCCCCTCCAACGATCTTTGGGCCCGAAACGCATCCCCCGCCGGAAGGCATTCGTTCCCAAAATCGTCGGAGACGGCACGTCCGTTCGAGATCCCTTTTCCCGACCCTCGACGCCATCGGTCCGCGTGTCCGGATTGGCGCGTCCGACGCGTCACCGCCATTCGTTCGACGAATTGCCACGGCTCACGATCCCGGAACCGCGACACAGACGATCGACACGCTCAGGTTCGAGTCGGACCCATCCCTGTTGCAGACTTCCGCGAGATACGAGGAAGCGAGGGTCTCGGAGTCCCAGTCGATGACCTCCTGCCTCTCCAAGCTGTTCTCATAAATGTCGGCGTCGAAGAAGCCGAAAAGCGGAAGGTCATTCGGATCGTTGCAGTAGGCTCGTGCGACGTTGCACAACCACGCGGGAACAGTGACAGAGACCGACACGACATACACCGCCGATTTCGAGACATAGACGCCGCCGGTCGGGCTGACGTCGGCAGCCGTGATGGTCCCGTTGGCGATGTTGGAGCTGTACACCGCGCCCGCGGCGAGCTGGGTTGCGGTGATCGTGTCGGCGGCGATGTCGGCGCCGGTCACCGTGCCGTCCGCGATCGCCGCGCCGGTCACCGCGCCGACGGCGAGATCGGCCGCGGTCAGGCTCCCGTCCGCCACGTGCGTCGAACTCACCGCGTTGGCCCGGATGGCGCTCGACGTCACCGCCCCGTTGCCGACCTTCGACGAGGTCACCGCCCCGTCCGCCAGGTCAATCGAGTCCACCGCGCCGTCCGCGATCTTGTCGCCGGTGATCACGCTCGATCCGAGGTCGCTGCCGGCGATGCTGCCGTCAGCGATCTTCGGGCTCGTGATGATGTCGTCCGCCAGATCGTGGCGCTGGATGCTCGCGTTGAGGATCTTGGTGCTGTCCACCGCGTTGACCGCCAGGTCCGCGGTCGCCACCGCACCGTCGACGATGTGGCTCGACCCCACCGAGTCCGGCCCCAGCACCGCAGAGCCGACCGCCCCGGGCGCGAGCTTGGCCGCCGTCACCGCACCGTCGGCGAGCTTGACCGTCGTCACCGACGCCGCCGCCAGGTGGCCCGCCACCACCGCGCCGCCGTCGATGTCCGAGGTCCCGACCCCGCCGTCCTCGATCTGCAGGCTCGACACCGCCTCGGCCGCGATCTTCGGCCCCGTCACCGCCCCGGCCGCGATGTCCGTCGACGAGACGCAACCGGGGCAAGGCAGCATGTCTCCTGCGCCCGTCCACGCGCCGGTGCCGTCGATCACCGTCGAGCCGTTGATCACGACCTCGGAGGCGCGGACTGCGGAACCGGCGATGTCGCCCTCGACATCGAGGTGCAGCACCCCGGCGGCTGAGTTGTTGAACTGAAAGACCTCGTCCGATGACGACGCCCGGTCGATCCCCCACTCCCAGATCCGTAGGTCCGTCTCGCCATCCACCGACCCGTCGAGCACCAGATCCGGCCCGCTTCCAAGATTGACAGCGGCGAGCCCCGCGCCGTCGAGTGACGACGAAACCCCGACCACACCGTACTTTTCACCCGAAATGTCCGGGTGCTCCCCGCGAATCGCCGCCGACGCCGTCGGCACCGACTTGGGCGAAGCCCAACCCGCTTCCGAGTCCGCGTCCGAGTCCGCGTCCGAAAGAAAGCCCGTGCCCGACGAGATGATCGGCGCACCGGACCTCCCAGTCGCCTCCAACCAGTTCATCACCTCAATCGCTCTCTCGATCTCCTCCGGCGACGGCGCGTCCGGCACGGTGAAATACCGCCCGGCCGACCACTCACTCGCGGCGACCACTTCGTCGCCCGCGAGCTCGGTCACCGAGCGAACGAACCACACGTACCGCCCGCCAGGTGCGAAGCACTGGTCGGCGGACGGGGTCCAGCTCGTAGCGCCACCCGACACCCGGGTGTACAGCGCCTCGGATTCGGCGGTCAGCTCGACCTGGTGCGAAGCGTCGTCGGGCAGGACGTAGGCGACGAGGTCGTAGGCTACAACGCCGCCTTCAGCACCCCAGCTGAAGGTAGGGCAGGCGTTGTTAACCTGCGCCAACCGGTCGATGGCGCCGGGCGAGACGGTCTCGGTGGCTGTGGTTGGTATCGCCGCGAGCGACAGCAGCATGATCGCAATAAGTGCTGTGAGAGTTCGTGCGTTCTTCATGGTGTTCTCCTTCAGTTTCCGGTGGGAGGCGCCTGTTTGCCACCCTGCCCCGATGCGCGATTCCGAGCTTGGTTTTCCCGGGGCTGTTGCCCGTGAGTTCCCCCTCCAACGATATTTGGGCCCAAAACGCATCCCCCGCCGGAAGGCATTCGTTCCCAAAATCGTCGGAGACGGCACGTCCGTTCGAGATCCCTTTTCCCGACCCTCGACGCCATCGGTCCGTGTGTCCGGACTGGCGCGTCCGACGCGCCACCAAAATTCGTCTTACGAATTTTCAAGGTGAAACCGCCGACCACGCTCCCGTCCCTCCCGACTCGAAGCCGTCGGCAAAGAGAGGCGCTTCGACGAAACCGTTGACCACTTCGAGGTCGAAGCCCGAGACCTCGGCGCCGGAGTGCGCCCACAAAGCCTCGCCCGGAGCCGAGATGTTCAGGCCCGAGAGGCTGACCGTCCCGGCGGAGACCTCGACCTGGCCCTGGATGTAGGTCTGGCCGCTACCCGCCCCCTGAACACCAAGGGTTCGCGCGATGACCGGCGCCTCGGCGAAGGTGCCGGCAGCGACGACGATCGGGTCGCAGCCGACATCGTCGACGGCGGCCTGGATGGTCGGGTGCGGCGCCGACGGCACATTGCAGGTGGCCGCCGATGCCGGCTGGGCGAACGCCACCACCGCCAGTGTCGCAACGAGGATGCCGAGTTGTGCGATCTGCTCTTTCTTGATCACGGAGTGCCTCCTTCAACTGGCCACTCCAAGGGCAAGGCTCGTGCCAACCGGAGAAAGGCGGGAAATACTCTCGCCGAATACCACACAAATCTATTTGTACGAGTGATTTACTTGAAATCCGGCAGGCATAGGGGGGCCAGAGTCAATTTCTCACTATCGAGAAAACTCAACGCCTGACGCCGCTGAACATCAACGAGAACTGGTTCAAACAGAATGAGTTCAACAATTTCTCTGAATTGGGAGGAGTTTTCTTGGATGAGAGAAACCTCATCGGATCGTTCCCGGAGCGCGATGGGAGCAGAGCCAGGCGCCGAGACCCAGCAACCCCTACGTACCGCATTGCTTGGACGGTCTCGGCCAGCCTTCCGAATTGGCGCGTCCGACGCACCACCGCAATTCGTTCGACGAATTGCCGTTCGACGAATTGCTAGCCGACCCCGAGGTGTTTCATCCGCCGATACAGCGTCGAAACCCCGATTCCCAGGCGCTCGGCTGCGCCGGAGACGTCCCCCGAGCACTCGGCGAGGACCCGCTCGATGTGCGTCTTCTCGGCCCGTTCGACGACCTCCTTGAGGTCGTCGGAATCGCCTCCACCCCCCTCTGCGACGATGGACGGTTGGAGCCGACCGGTGTCGAGGAGCTCGCCGTCTTCGACAAAGAGCGCGGCCCGTCCCATCTCCTTCTCGAGCTGGCGGACGTTGCCCGGCCAGTCGTGGGCAACGAGCGCCGCCACCGCGGCGCGGGAGATCCCCGCCGCCTGAACTCCGCGTCCGGCGCATGCGCGGCCGAGGAAGTGTGCGGCGAGGTTGGGAATGTCGGCGCGCCGGCGGCGCAGCGGCGGCAGCTCGACCACCCAGTCAGAGATTCGGTGGTAGAGGTCGCTGCGAAACCCGCCGTTCTCGAGCATGGCGGTGAGATCGCGGTTGGTGGCGGAAATGATCCGGACATCCGCCGGGCGCGCCTGGTGGCCGCCGATGCGGTAGACCTCACCCTCGGCGAGGACGCGGAGGATGCGAGCCTGGGTTTCGGCCGCCATGTCGCCGATCTCGTCGAGAAAGAGGGTGCCGGCGTGGGCGGACTCGAACTTGCCGGCGCGGGCGTCGACCCCGGTCGCCACCCCGCGCTCGACGCCGAACAGTTCGCTCTCGAGGAGATCGCGCGGCAGCGCAGCGCAGTTGAGGGTGACCAACGGCTGGTCCGCACGGTCGGAGGCGAGGTGGAGGTAGCGCGCCAACAGTTCCTTGCCGGTTCCCGACTCACCGCGGATGAGCACGCTCACCTTGCTGCGGGCGATCCGCGCCCCCTGGTCGTAGATCTCGCGCATGGCGGCGACCAGGGTCGGCGGGTCCGGGGGCTGCGGGGCTCGGGCCTGCGCGGCGTGACCGCGAACCTCGCCGTTCGCCCTTCTCCCGGCGGCGCTCACCAGGGCCGCGGCGGCGCGAAGAAGAGGCTGGAATGCGTTGGCCAATGCCGCGCCGGCAAAGGCGACTTTGAGCTCGATCCCGTCGCCGGCCGAGACCGTGATCTCGGTGGTGGCGTCGGTGCACTCCCTCTCGCCGGCGAAGAGCACTCCGTCCTCTCCCTTGCCGGGCTTCACCACCTCGACCCGGCGGCACGGCAGGGTGCGCAGGAGCGCCGCACCGACCGCCCGGGCGACCTGGTCCCGGGATTCCCCTCGCGCGATCCGCTCGATGAGATCCGGCAGGTGGCCGAGGCTGAACGCCTCGAGGACGGTATGCCCGATGGTCGATGGCGGATCTTCAATCACCGGAACGGCTGACTTGGGCGCGGCCGACGGTGGTTCGATGGCGATACCCGCCGCGAGATCATCCTCCCTCACCGATTCGATCCGGGCGTCCACACTCCCGAACTTGATCGGGAGACCGGGCTCGACGAGGGTTTGGTCCGTGATCCTGGAGCCGGCGACCCGGGTGCCGTTGGATGACCCGAGATCGGTGAGCCGCACCCCTTCTTCATCGACGACGAGGGACGCATGGTGCCGCGAAACCGTCGGGTGACTGATCCTGATGGCAGCGTCCGACTTGGAGCCGATCCCATGCTCGCCGGGTTTCAACGGAAACCTGAGGGTGCGATCACCGAGACGAACGACGAGTCGGTAGCTCATGACTGGGTCCATCTTATCCTGTCAAGGTCGTACGCGCTTCATCTTCTCGACACGGTCATGGACCTACGACGACGGCGGGAATTCGACACGATCGCCTCATCGCGGACCCCCGACCATAGATATTCCCGTCGAAATCACCGGGCAGACCCGGCGCCCGATTTCGATTGAAACAGCGTCAACGCGGCAGGAAGAACACGCTGCTGGAATTCCTCTGTCGCGGCCAGTACCACTGTTCTCTCAGCAGGAGACACGAACTCCAAATCGTGCCCGGGCAACCCTGTTGGTCCGTTTCACACGAGCTGATGAATGCCGCACTGGCATTGACTCTTCTTTCGAGATCTCGAAGAGCGGCTACGAACGACTCGTAGTCGCGTCCGGTCTCCTTCGCACCCTGAATCCACCGGTTCGGATCGTCGCCGCGTCCGATGACCTCGATATCCTCCAAGTCCCAGCCGCTGTTCTGGAGGATCGTGCACACCCCGGGATAGGTGATGAACTCCCGCGCGAGATTCGGGTAGGTTTGGAGTATGTGCCGAATCCGGAAGGATGTGATCTCGGGATCGCGCAATGCACACGCGATCCAGTTTTCGCGTCTCGCACAGGAACTCGCGGACGGCGTCGGCGTCGGTGTCGGACTCACACCCGGAGGCGTCGTGGTGAGCTCCCTCGGCGTTGGGGTTGGCGTTGGAGTTCGGGTCGAGGAACGATGAACGGGCCGAGGAGCCGGAGTGGGTCTCGAAAGCTCTGAAGGGCACTGCCTTGACGATTCGCTGTGAATCGCGGTCCACGCATCGAGCATCGAAAACGGCGGAACCTCACTCAGGTCCCCAGCCAGGGGGCTGTCGGGGTCCATATCCAAGCACTCGAGCTCCGGGTATCCAGCCGGACCGAGCGGGGCCCTCGCCAGGCGCCGGTCCAACTCCTCATCGATCAGAATCAGGGAACGCGCCACCGCACCCCGCTGGCACGGTCCCTGGGGCGCCGGCGGGTGCAGCAGATATTCGCTTTTCGATCGCGCCACGCCGACGAGAAAGCACGTCGTGTTTCCGCCTACGGTGGTGTGGAAGCTCGACTCGATTGAGGCGAGAGTTCGGTCGAGATGATCGGGGACCTCTCTTGAATCGCTGCCGCCAGCGGTGACTCGAACGGGATCATCGACGCCCTCGCTCAAGCCCTGCCACAGGAGATTCCTTCGGTCGGTATCCCCGAGGTCGCCCGGTGACTCGTCGAGGGCGCGGCGGACCGCCTGAACCCTAGGATCGTCCGATTCGTCCTGCCTCCCCCGCAGGTAGGCATCGAGGCATGTCGATGCGAGATCGCGGTGCCCGAGCAGGACGTGGCAGACCGCGATGTTGTAAAGGGTGTTCCGCCGCTGGCGGTAGGCCATCGACCGCTCGAATGCGGCAAGAGCCTCACCGTCATCTCCTCCCTGCACCGCCTCAATCCCGGCACGGAAGAGCTCGACTCCCCGCAGGCGGGCCGCCTCGCGTGGGGATCCCGCTGCGTCTGAATCGGCGCCGGTCCCAAAGCGCAGCTCCGATCCTGATGCAAGCTCCGCAGATTCGCGATTGACGCGGTCCACAGCGGATTGGAGCTGGGTGAGCAGGGCCCTGCGTCGCTGTTCGTCCTGGATCTGGCCCCCCGAACCCGCGATGGCTGCGGTCGCCTCCTGCATGGGTAAGGAATTGCGATGGCGGTCCGATGCCGCGAGAAACCTGTCAATAGCGAAAACGGCGAGGTCTCCGTTACCCAGGAGAATGTGACACCTCGCCACGGCCAGCGCGACGCTCGCGGTCGGCCGGTAGGCCATGGTGCGCTCAAACCCCGCGAGAGCCTGTTCGTAGCGACCCTGATCGAAGCTCTCTTCCGCCGCCCCGGTGAGTCTTCGAGCTTCGTCGCCGACCGAACCTGCCGACGCGACCGTCGAGATCGCGAGAGCGGTCATCGTGTTGACGATCGATAGAGTCTTCAATATGGAGACCATTATCTCCTCCAACCTCAAAGGGTTGTCTACCGTTGCGGATTCGGCGAGGGAGATGCGGTCCCCGCGCCACCTTCCCCGAGGGCTCGGCTGATCTCGGCCGAGATCCGAGTAGAAAACTCCGTTCGACGCTCTTCGTTTCCCACCCTCGAGGGTGCGTCCTCGAGTTCCCGGAGGACGGACGCAACGCCGGCATCGGCCTGCAGAGCTGGGAGGCTCGCAACATAGTAGCGAAAGAAGTGGAGGGCGAGGTCGCGCTGTCCACGAAAAAGCCAGATCTCGCCAATGTTGAAGATCGCGTTACGGAGCTGACGGTAGTTGAGCGAGCGTTCAAAGAACGCGAGCGCGCCGTCCCAATCACCTCTTTGGACACGCGCCAGCCCCTCCAGGAAGAGATCGGTCCCGTGCCGACGGAGAGCCTCCCTCCGAAACGGCGCACCGGGACTGTCCCGGCCCGTTCCGAAGATCTGCTCGTCAAGCGTGATCGCGGTTCCCTCGCCCGCGATCGCCGCCTCCACTGCAGCGGCGAATCGACTCCCCCAGCCGGAACCGGCCGCGAAATCTCCCATCATCGGGGCCTCGCCTTCGAGCTCCCACAACATCTGTTGGACCGCTTCGCTGGCTCCTGCGGCGGGGACGAACTCAATGTATTTCTCATAACCCGCCACTGCAAGATCACGACGGCCGGAATAGGCGTGGCACTCAGCAACATTCCAGACGGCGTTGGGCCGGAAACCGTACGCGTTGGCACGTTCGAAGAACTCGCACGCGCGCTCGGTTTGGCCCTGCCTGACCAACCGAACTCCCTCTCGCGACAACCTCCTGCGTTCGGCGTTGACCGCCGTGCTCGTCGTCGCGAAGACCTCGGCTGCAGCGATGACTCCGATGACGCCCATGATTGCAGCAGTCCTGTGAAGCATCGTCTCTACCTCGGAATCTCATCGATGTAGATGAAGTCGGCAATGTCGTTGAACGGTCCTGCTTCCACCCGGCGCCCGCCGTAGAGTCGCCAGTCGAAGCGGTAGGCGTAACCCGGCTGCTGCGGATCCTGGTAGAGCACCAGGGCCTGCCGGCCGACCTCTTCCGACGGCCGCACCGTCGCGGTGGCCGTGCGCTCGGCGCCGGCGGCTTGGTAGGTCACCCGGACCACCACATCGCGCACCCCTTGCTCGCGGAGCAGCACTGAATCCGCTTCGAGAGTCAACTCGCGCGGCCGCAGCGGTGGCGAAAGCACCAGAGCCCCTGCCGATGTCTGCTGCCAGTCGATCTCGATCACCGGCCCACCGACATAGTTCCAGCGTACCCTGTGGTCGTAATCGAGCCAGCGCGTTCGGTTGTCGTCGCCGTCCCAACCGTACAGCAGGGTCTCGATCTCGCCGGAAGCGAAATCCGCTCGTTGGATGGTCACCTCGTCGATGGTTTCCCTGCCCGACTGGTGCCGCTTTCGCAAGGTGACGGTGACGGCATTGAGCATGTCGGCAAAGGCCTCTTCGCTCGCCACATCCACACTCACCGGAATCTCTCGTTGCTTGAACATGGGATCGTTGAGGCTGACTCTCCGGAACATCCGCGGGTCGTTCTTGTAGCGGGAGAGATCGCCGATGTTCGCGGCGAAGCGCACAGGAAGTTCGACCCTGTTCCATTGCTTCATGTTGAAGCGGAACGAGCCCCGTCGTTCGATCCTCCGCATCCGGAAGGACACCGTGACGCGAGTGGGATCCTCTTCCTCCCGGACCCTCGATCCCGTGCGATCCGAAGGTCGAATCCGACGCAGCTCCGGATCATCGTCCTCCTCGAACTCGTACGCCGTGAGAGGCAGGTCCTCGTCGTCGTCCTCCTCGCGGAAACCTGGGCGAGGTGCGGTCGAAGCGTCGTCGTCCGAAGACTCACGCGGGAACGACGTGGGACCGGCCGTCGTCGATCCCACCCCTCCATCCGCTCCAGATGCCGCTTGCGACGCCCGCTCGATCGCGCCGGCCAGCTCGGCGCGGGCAGCCCGTGCCTGGGGTGCTGCGGTGAATGTCGAGTCCGGAGCGCGCTCGACGGCAGCGATCGCGGATCGCACCGCTTCGCTGGCGATTCCCTCCTCATTCGTCCACTCCCGAAGGGCCGCCAGCGATTCGTCCCGCTCACCGAGGCGCAGCAAGCTCAGCCCCCGCAGCAGGTAGTGACCGGTGGCCGTTTCCCCGGCCGCGATCTCATCGAGCCGGTCGACTGCTTCGCGGAACCTGCCGTCCAGATAGAACTCCCGGGCGTCGCTCACGGCTTCGTCCCCTTCCGGCGGCAGGGCGAAGACCTCGATCCTCTCCAGACCATCCTGATCCAGCATTGCGGAACGACCACCGGCGGGATCGGTCCCGCTCCCAGAGTTCGATTCCGACGCCCCCGAGCTGCCACCCGACTCCAGTTCGGAGGAGCCTCCAGCCCGGCTCGACCCGAGGCTCCCCGATCGGCCGGCGCGGGCCAGATCAGTGACCTGGTTCAGCGGCGCGGCGCCCAGGTTCTCGAAAAGATGATGTCTGGCGAGTTCGAGTCCCAGCTTCTGGACGTCCGCCCATTGTTCGGGCGGCGCTCCCTTCATCTCGATGGTGATGGCGCCGTTGTCCACCATCTTGCTTAGAGCTACCTCGACTTCGGCCTCGAGGTAGGTGGACTCGATGCTGGCCTCCAACTCCATCGTCTCTTGGATCCGTTCGTAATTGAAGACCAGGCTGGCCTCGACTGGGTTGCGGTAGCCCGAGACCGTCATTTCGAAGTTGACCGAGATATCGGGGGTACGCTGCGAGAAGCTCTCCCACAGCAGCATGGCGCCCGTCGGTGTCAGGTGCATGGAGACCGCCGCCTTGTGACCTGACATCACCGGCGCGTTGCCGACACCGACGACCCGGCGCATCAGCCCCGCCTCGGGATCCGTCACCGCGGTGACCAGGTTGAAAGTGCCGTCGGTGTATGACACCGGCCCCTTGAGCTGCGCACCGGGTTGCTGACGTTGAAGCTCACTTTGGGCACGTCGCACCATGTCTTCGGGGACGTCGTAGGCGACGAGCATGTGCGCCACACCGCCGCCGGGAGCGGTGGTGATCCCTTCCTCGCCTCGCTGTTCGGGCGTGGTGTACATGAGGAAGGAGAACTGAGGACGCTCCCCCTCACCTGTTGTCGCCACATGGGGCTGATCCGGCAGGTAGTACCAGGACGTCGGATCGCCGTGGACCGGGTAGCACTTCAGGCCTCCCGCCTCCACCATCTGGTCAAAGAGGACCTCCTGCGCCACCGCGGGGCAGGCCGCGATCAGCAACAGACACGCAATACGGACAGCGTTTCTCATGGTCTTCTCCCGTCGATGTCGTGCGTCAATCCCATTGCTGCCGCCCCTCACCGCGGTATCTCGTCCAGGTAGATGAAGTCGGCGGTGTCGTCGAACGGCCCGGCCTCCACCCGCCGTCCGCCGAAGAGACGCCAGTCGAAGCTGTAGGTGTAGTCGGGGTGCTGCGGGTCCTGGTAGAGCACGACGGTCTGCCGGCCCACCTCGTCCGACGGCCTGACGGTGGCGTGGGCCGATCGTTCGGCGTCGCCGGCGGGATATCGGATCTCGAGCACCACATCTCGGACGCCCTGCTCGCGCAGCAGGTCGGGGTCCGCTTCGAGGGTCAACTCACGCGGCCGCAGCGGCGGTTCGAGCACCAGGGCGCCGGCCGTGGTCGGCTGCCAGTCGGTCTCGATCACCGGTCCGCCGACATAGCTCCAACGCACCCGGTGGTCGTACTCCAGCCAGCCGTCGCGATCGTCGTCGCCGTCCCAGCCGTAGACCAGGGTCTCGATCTCCCCCGAACCGAAGTCCGCACGGTGGATGTTGACCTCGTCGAGGGTCTCCCTGCCCGACTGGTGGCGCTTCTTCAGTGTCACGGTGACCGCGTTGAGCATGGCGCCGAAGGCCTCCTCGCTCGCGACGTCGACGGTCACCGGGATCTCGCGCTGCTTGAACATGGGGTCGTTGAGGCTGACCCGGCGGAACATCCGCGAGTCGTCCATGTAGCGCGACAGATCGCCGACGTTGGCGGCGAAACGGACCGGGATCTCGACCCGGTTCCACTGCTTCATGTTGATGCTGAACTTGCCGCTGCGCTCGATCTTGCGGTAGCGGAAGGCGATGGAGATGGAGAAGTTGGAGCCGCCGTCATCGCCGCGGGATTGTGCGGATCGTCCGCGACTTCCCGGCCGCGGAGTGGCGGCAGGGGTCCGGCTCGCACCGGCGCCGGCGGACCTGGCACTCGTCTCCGATTCGGCTGGCGGTGCGGCCGATCGCGGGGCGGGTGTCGGGGTGGAGGCGGGTTCGGAGCTTCGCTCCTCGACCGGGTCCTCGACCGATCCGCCCGGACCCTCGGACGTCGCCGGCGCAGCAGTCGCCGTTGTTTCGCCCACGGTGTCCGCCTCGGGCGAATCGACGGATTCGCCGGCAGAAGATCGGCGGGCGTCGCTCAGGCGTCGTGCCAGTTGATCACGGATATCGACCGGAATCCGCTCGGGCTGATCGGAGATCTGTTCTCTCACCTCCGCAATCGCCTCGCTGTTCCGATACTCGTCGACATCGACCTCCGACTGCCATTGATCGAGAAACCTGAGGGCTTCATCGCGGTGCCCGAGATGAAGGTGGCACACCGCCATGTTGTAGAGCCGGGAGGTTCCCGGATATTCCTCCTGGGCGGCCTCCATGAGTTCGATCGCGGCCGAGTACTGTTCTGCGCGGTACGCGCGCTCGGCGCGCTCGTCGAGCCGTCTCGCCTCCTCTTCGCCAGGCGGCGGGAGCGCATAGACCTCGATTCTCTCTGCCAACGGCTGCTCGAGCGACGAGCGCCGGTTCGATCGGGTGCTACTGGTCAACTCGCGAACCTGCGAAAGCGGCGCCGCGCCGAGGTTCTCGAAGAGGTGGTGTTTGGCGAGTTCGAGGCCGAGCTTCTGAACATCGTTCCACTGCTCTGGCGGCGCGCCCTTGAGCTCGATGGAGATCGCGCCGCTGTCGACCATCTTGCCGAGCATGATGTCGACATCGGCCTCGATGAAGCTCGCTTCGATCCCGGCCTCGATCTCCATGGTCTTGTGAATCCGCTGATAGTCGAACGTCATGGTCGCCTCGACCGGGTTGCGATAGCCCGAGAGGGTCATCTCGAAGTTGACCGAGATGTCGGGGGTGCGCTGCGAGAAGCTCTCCCAGAGCAACATGGCGCCCGACGGGGTCAAATGCATGGAGACCGCGGCCTTGTGGCCGGACATGACCGGTGCGTTGCCGACCCCGACCACCCGCCGCGACATCCCGGCCTCGGGGTCGGTCACGGCCGTCACCAGGCTGAAGGTGCCGTCGGTGTAGGCCACGGGGCCTTTGAGCTGAGCTCCCGGTTTCTGTCGCTGGAGCTCGTTCTGGGCCCGCCGGACCATGTCCTCCGGGACGTCGTAGGCCACCAGCATGTGTGCCACGCCGCCACCCGGCGCGGACGTGATGCCCTCCTCCCCGCGCTGTTCGGGGCTCGAGTACATCAGAAAAGAAAACTGCGGCCGGCCGGAGTCGCCGACCGCCACGTGCGGCTGGTCCGGCAGGTAGTACCACGATGCGGGATCGCCGTGGACCGGGTAGCACTTGAGCCCGCCCGCCTCGACCATCTGGTCGAGGAGAATCTCCTGCGCTCCGGCCGGGCCGGCGGCGAGCATCAGAACACACGCGATCAGAACAGAGGCTCGCATCCCGCCCTCCCTTCACTCACCGGCGCCCGCCATCGCCTGCGACGCTTCGGCGATGAGATCTTCGGGGATGGTGCAGTAGACATAGCCGTCCTCACCGCCCCGGACCCATCGGCTCTGACGGCGACCCAGGCGCTTGTGATAGAGATTGGTCCGGTACTGCCAGTCGGTGTCTCGCCGGTCCCTGAAGATCATGACCGAGGCCAGGGGTTCGCCCTTCGCCGGCGACAGCGCCAGCGCACGGCTCTCGGTGATCTCCTCGCCGAACTGCGTGTACTTCACTTCCACGGTGGCGCGAGTGAAGCCGAGCTCCTCGAGCTCGGCGAGATCGGCCTCGGCCTCGACGTTGAGGGGCATCACCGGCGGCGCCAGGGTGACGCCCTCCCACTGGCCCTTCGCCCAGACCGGCCGCGACGGCCACTCGACCCCGCCGCGCAGGCTCCAGCGGACCAGGTACTCGAAGACCTCCGGCGAGTCGTCGCGCATCTTGGCGTAGGTGACGATCTTCGACGTGCCGTGGGCGGCGATCTCGTCCTTCGTCATGGTGAACGAGGTGTGGAAGTCCCGTCCGGTCGGCCGGTCCTTGCGGACTTCGACAGTGACGAAATTGATCGCGTCGTCAAAGACCTCGATGGCGTCGAGATCGAGGGTGAAGGAGACCTGGCGCTGTTGGAAGAACGGATCGTCCACGTTGACCTCGGCAAAGAGCTCCGGGTATTCCCCCCGCGCCTCCCGGTACCAGGATCCCGAGATGTTGCCGACGGTGACGTACTCCACTTTGACCGGCAGGGTCGCCCGCATGTTGATCGTCTTGTTGACGAAGGCCTCCTCGCTCTTGGCCATGAAACGGTCGAAGTCGTACGAAGCCGTGTGGCGGCGGTTCGAGGTGTCGACCGCGCCGGTGTCGGGAGAGGTCATCTCCTCGTCCGACTCGTCCTCATCGTCGGGGATCTCGAGCGGTTGTTTCTCGAAGAACGAGGTCTCCATGAATCGGAAGAACGCCTGCCGGATGACCTCGAGCCGTTCATCGACGATGCCCTCGGTCCACTCGATCCGGATCGCCTCGTGCTCACACATGAAATCGTACATCTCGCGGATCTCGTCGGAGGTGACGGTGTGGTCCCGTTGGTAGTGTCCGTTCTTCCAGTACTTCCGCTTGGAGCTGTCGAAGTCCACCTCCCACTTGTCGATGTTCGCGTCGAATTTCTCCCAGTCGAAGGTGATGCTGCCGTCGAACGCCGGCATGAACGCGGTGTAGCTGAGGTTGAACTCGATGGAGACGTCCGAGGTGGGTCGTTTGAGGGACTCCTCGATGAGCACCGCACCCACCGCGTCCAGCCTGGCCGCCGCCGCGACCTTCTGGCCCGGCAGGAGCGGCGCCTTGCCCGAGGCCACGAGCTTCTCGGTGAACCCGCCCTCGGACATGGTGGCCGAGATCACGCGAAAGGTGGAATCGCCTTCGCCCCCCTCCATGCGGACCGCACCCATGATTTTGCCGCCCTTGATCTTGTCGGCGAGCTTCTTCTCGAGCTCCTTCTCCTGCGCAGGCGTCAGACCGTACTCGCAGAGGAAGTGGAGGATGCCGCCGGTCACGCCGCCGGCCTCGGTGGTCCGGTCCGAGGTGAACTTCATAAAGAGAAACTGGGGTCGGCCTTCGGCGTCGGCGGCGACGCGCGGAGGAGGCGGCAGATAGTAGTAACGCTTTTCGGGCCCTGCGGTGCCGGCCCACAGCATCTGGTTCTTGCTGTGATCCCGCAGCTTCATCAGATCGTTACCGAGGCCTCGTCGCCCATCGAGCTGATCGAGGAGTTGGCGCTGGGGCTGGGAGGCGCCCGGTCCGTGGGCCACGACCACCGGTGGCGGCGGCGGCGCTCCCTTGGCCGCGCGCACCCGGTCGAGATAGTCGAACTTGGCCTGCTCGACCTTGGACGAGCCGGGCGACCCGGTCGGGCGCGTGACCCCGTAGTCATCCATGACCAGCACCACCTGGGTGCCGTCGTCGAGGGTGATGGTGACCATCTCCTCGTACACGAGCTTGGCGTCGATGGTTCCCGGTACCGCGACCGCGAGCACGAGGGCCGCAATGGCCAGGCGGATCGTTGTGTCGGATCTCATGTCATTCCTCCCCCGACCGGTTCGTCGGTCAGTTTCCGGCGTCGGGCAGCTCGTCGATGTAGACGACGCCCGACTCCTCGTTCCACGGTCCCCGGCTCGGCCGAGTTCCGTCGCTCAGATGCCACTCGAGAAACACGCTGTAGGTCGGTCGTTCTGCGGGCAGGACGAGCTCGAGCTCATCGTTCCAATGCCCGCGTCGCAGCGTCAGTCGTTCGCTCCTGGCCTCGCCGAGAAAATCCCACTCGATCCGGGCGAGGACCGATCGCACCCCGGCCTGATCCAGGGTCTCGGGGACACCGTCGAAGATGACGGTTCGAACGTCGTAGGGCGGCCGGAGGGCAACGGCGAAGCTGTCGGCCGCCTGCCAGCCGGTGTCGTGCGATCGTCCGCCGCGGAAGCTCCACACCGCGCGCCAGTCATAGCTCAGCCAGCCGGCCTGATCGGGTTCGCCGGCCCAGCCGTAGGCAAAGACGATGCGGTTGTCGCCCTCGACCAGGGTTCTCGGGTCGAGCATCGCCTCACGGGTGGTCTGGGAACCGTCGCCGTGGGTCTTGCGGAGCTGGATCACCAGGTGGTTGACGACCTTGCCGAAGTCGGCGGCGTCGCCGTCGAAGCTGAAGGTCACCTCCCGGTTTCTGAAGGCCGGGTCTTCGAGGTTGACCGATCGGAAGAACCGCGGGTCGTCGCGCCACTCGCGGGCCAGCGGCCCGACGTTGCCGGTGAGCAGGATGAAGAGCCGTTCCCCCCGCTGGTGGCTCAGGCTGATCCGTGCGACACCGCTGCGTTTCTTCTTGGACAGCGTGTAGCCGGCGAAGAGATCGACGGTCGAGCGCTTGACGCTGCCCACCAGACGGCTGACCGTATCGCCGAGGCTGTCGATGCTCTCCCGCTCGGCCTCGCCCGGGGGCGCCTGGTCGAAGAGCATGTCGCTGACCTTGGCGTAGGCGGCGTCGAGGAGCTTCTCCATCGATGCGCTCTCGCCCTTGGCCTCGACCCGGATGGCGCCGTTGGTCGCCATCTCGTCGAGCAGCAGATCCACCTCGGCGCCGACGAAGAGCACCTTGACCCGGGCCTCGAGTTCCTGGTGCGACCAGATCTTGTCCCAGTTCACCACGAGGTCGGCCTCGTAGGGCTCGCGATAGCCCTCCATCTCCATGGAGAAGCTCAGACTGAGGTCGGGGTTTTCCATCTCCAGCGACCGTTCGAGGAAGGTCGCACCTTCGGGCGTCAGCCCCACCGAGACCGCGATCTTGCCGCCCTCGAGCAACGGCGCGCGGCCGGCGCCGGTCACCCTGCGCGCCATCCCGCCGTCGGCGGCGGCGACGGTCGAGACCAGGGCGAAGGAACCGGCGCGGAACTGGATGGGACCGAGGATCCGATCCTCCTCGTGGCCCTCCAACTCGCGGAGCGCCGCCCGGGCCCGGGCGAGTCGCGCTTCGTCGACGCCGTAGGTCGCGAGGAAGTGGAGCACCCCGCCTCCCTTGGCGGCGGTGATGCCGTGGCTGCCGCCCCCGGTGGCTTCGGCGGCCGAGGCGTACTTCACCAGCGAGAACTCCGGTCGACCGTTCTCGTCGGTGGCGATGCGCGGTTCGTCGGGCAGGTAGCACCACCCGCCGGGCTCGTCGAGCGCGGCGAAGAGGGTCACCCCGGCGACGGTCAGCGAGGTGTCGAGAAGGACCTCCTGCGAAAGGGCGGGCAGCGCCGGCACCAGCGCGAGGACCACCGCGGTGAGCGATCTCTTCACGACGCGCCTCCGACCAGATCCGGCACCTCGATCCAGAGGTAGCCGGCCCCCATGCCCTGCCACTCCCCAACCCGGCGGCCGCCGCCCTCGATGGCGACCCAGGTGACGCGGACCTCCGGCTCCGCCGCAGGATCGTGGATGGCGTTGAGCAGGATCACCGACTCGGCGTCGGTGACCCGGAGGACCCCGACCCGGCGGGTCTCGGCGGCGCCCATGACCCTGGTCCGCACCTCGACGACGCCGACCCGAACGCCGCGGTCGATCATGGCATCGCGATCGACCTCGAGCTCGGCCTCGGTCATCTCCAGGGGTGGCCGCAGGGTGATGACGGGTTCGGACGTGGTCAGCCACTCACCGTCGGGAGGCTCACTGAGAGTGTCCCGCCTGAGCAGGCTCCAGTTGACCCGGTAGCGGTAGTCGAGCCACTCGGGTCCGGCGATCCCCAGGCGCGGGTAGCTGACGGACCGTTCGAGTTGACCCTCGCCGACGTCCTTCGCGGTCAGCTGGGCCTGGGCGTCGACCGCCGGTTGGTCGCCGCCATACTCCTTGAGCAACTGGACCGAGACCCAGTTGACGAGCCCGTCGAAGGCTGCCGCCCACTCGCCGTCGAGGACGAACCGGACCTCGCGCACTTGAAATGACGGGTCGCCCAGGTTGATCACCCGGAAGATGTCCGGGTTGTCCTTGTGCGCCTCGTAGAGGCCTCCCATGTTGCCGGCGAGATAGACCGGCATCCTCACGGTGGTGTCCTGGGAGAGATTGAGAAAGAAGGTGGTGCGGCGAATGTCCTGACGGCTCTTGAGGACGAACTGGTCGTCGGTCATGTACTCCTGGTTGCCGGTGCCGGCAAAGAACTTGACGAAGGCGCCGCGCTCCTGGCGGCCGCGGATCTGGCCTTTCTCGACTGCGACCTCCTTTTCGGGCATCTTTGCCAGCCCGCTGGTGTGGTCGAACATCAGGCTGACGATCTTGTCGGTGACCAGGTTGAGAATGCCCTCGACCGCCGCGGCGTTGATCCCGAGGCTCTTGCTCCGGTCGAAGACTTCGACCTCGATCACGTTGTTGTGGTAGAGCTCGTCCACCACCTGCCGGAGCTCGCGCTTTTTGTAGCCCTCCTGCTTGTTGTAAACGCCGGAGAGGTGCTCGTAGATGGTCGCCACCTCGGCGGTGACGGTGGCGTTGTAGCCGCGGACCCTGGCCTCGTACTCGGCCGCGATGCTCACCGAGACATCCGATGTCACCCCGGTCAGCGACTCGAAGAGCAGGGTCGCGCCCCGCGGATCGAGGCTGGCCGCGACCGCGGCCCGGCTGCCGGCGGTGAGCGGGGCGTGGCCCGAGGTGATGAGCGAACGGGTGAAGCCCCCGTCTTCGGAGTCCGAGAGCACCGCAGAGACCACCTGGAACGACGCCGTTGCGGGCCCGCCCTCCTCGGTTTTGGCCTCGAGGAGGTTCAACGCGCCGACGATGGTGGCGCCGGGCCGCTTCTCCTTGAGCTGCTCCTCGATCTCCGCGACCCGCTCGGGACCCAGTTCGAGGGACGCCAGCATGTGGAAAAGCCCGCCCGACGACTCGCCCTTGGGGTCGACATACTTGAGGCACAGAAGCTGTGGATTGCCGTTTGCGTCCATGGCCAGGGACGGCGCCGGAGGCAGGTAGTAGTACTGGGTCGGATGGTCGGCGTCCTGGAAGAGCTCGACCCCGTCGATGGTCAGTCGGCCGGTGTCGTACCACACCAGACCGAATGCGGGCATCGCCGAGACCATGAGTATCAGGGAAACGGCCCACCGTGTTTTTGCACTCATCCGATCCTCCTAGTAGAGCAGCCGCGGGTCCGGCCCGATCCGTTCATCGGACGGCGCGCTGCAGATGTCTTCGAACCCCTGCCACACGTCGATTCGCCGGGGTGGGGCTTCCTCGGTCCGGCCGGTCGCGTAGACCCGGACCACGCGCAGGCGATAGCCGTGATCGAGACGCACGGCGCGGTCGAAGCGGATCTCGAGGGTCGGTGCGGACCGACTGGTGAATCGGAGCTCCTTCGCGATGACGTCGCCGTTGACGGCCTCGGCTTCGACGACCGCGATCACCTGTGCCAGATCGCTGAGCCCGTATCCGTCAGTGAGTTCGCTGCACCCGAGTTCGACACTGGTGTAGGCCAAAGGCATGGTGGCGTCGAGCTCGAGGACGCGGAAAACCTCAGGGTGACGTCGAGTATCGACCGTGACCGGTACCGAGTCCACTGTCACCACCGTGCGATCAGCCGCTGCGTCGTCCTCGTCCGGGCGTGTGGCGAAGGCGTAGGCGCTCACGGCCGTGTTGACCGAGAGGACCACCGAGCCGGCCTCCCAGGCGTCGTGGACCACCGCCGTCTCCTCGGGGGTCAGACTGATCGCGAAGCTGCGTTCACGCCACGCGCCAACCGTAGTCTCCTCCCATCCAGCGACCGCCGCGGAACGCGCACTGTTGACGCCGGCAAAGACCACCTCCGCCTCGATGCCGGCCGCCGGCATGGTGCGGAGGTCGACGGCGGTCCCCAGAATTCGCCTGGCGGCGGCCGCCGCCTCGGTCGCCTCCGGCATGACCACGGTGAACTGGAGCATGGCGCCGGTCCACGCCTGATCGGCGTCCACGGTCGCCCTCGTTCCCTGGTAGTTGAAGACCGTGAAATCGACTCCCGGCCGATCCCCGGCCATCATCAGCACCGGGGCCGGCGGCGGCAGCCACCACACCCGGCGGTCCTCATGATCCGGGTAGCACCACCCGGCCGCGGTCCGTCGGCCCTGGTCCAGGACCGGCGCGGCGGAGGCCAGGCATGCCCAAACGACCGCGAGCAGGGCCGCGAGGCGGCGACTCATTGAGCGAGCGCCTCCTCGACCAGCTTCGAGCCGATCAGGATCTGATCGGGAACCGAGACGTCCGGCGCGCACCAGACGCGGTCGGCGTGGACGGCCCCGTCGCGCGTGACCACCGCGATCCTGAAGTGGTACAGGTCTCCCGCATCCTCCCATAGGTGGAGTTGGTCGGTCCGTACCGTTTCCTCGCTGCCGTCGATGTCGTAGGAGTGGCTCACCACCTCCCGCCCGTCGGGGTCGAAGTGGGCGCTGCGGACTTCGACCACCACCTTGTAGATGTTGTACTGGGCAAAGAGGGCCTCCGGGTCCAGGGCCACGATGAGGATGTCTTTGACGGGCAGCGATCCGACTCCACTGGTGCATCTCTCCACGACTCTCCGTACCGCCTTGTCATCGCGCTGGAGATCGCCAAGGTAGAGGGCGGTCACGACGTCGTCAGAAGAGAGTTCGGAGTTGAGTTGGAGGATGGAGAGCCGCGCCGTGTCGCCGGGGCCGAGGGTGGTCTCACCAAGTCTCCAACCTCGAAGCCGAAGCGCACCATCGTCTTCGATGAGATAGGCGAGATACTCAAGACGCATCTCGAACGGCCACTCGTTGGTGAACTCCGCCTGGGCTCCCGAGGTCGGTGGTCGCCAACGCGGCGACGGCCCGCCGAGGGCGTCGGGAAGCCTGATACCGGCGACGAGCCGCAACGGTTCGGTGAAGTTCTGGCGGTCGGGATCGATGATGATCGGTTTGAGATCCACCCAGCCGGTCAGCCCGTTGGTGTTGCCGAGGGTGGAGGTCACCAGCTCTTTGGCGGGAACATCGGCCGAGAGAGTGATCTGGATTTCGCCAGTGTCGGGGTCGACGCCGTTGACGGTCACTTCCTGGATATTCCAGTGCTGGAACTGAAAGTCGGCCTCGTAGGTGACCGGGAGTGGGAGCAGGTTGGGGTTGGTCACCTGCTGGTCGCGTTCCTTCAGATAGGCCTTGAGAAGAGCCTTGAGGATCTTGCGATCAGCCTGGTCGGCGCCGGGGGTGAGTTGGGCCTGCATGAGCACGTTTTCCCCACCCGCATTACCGGCCTTGTACTCGATGCTCAGAAAGAAGTCCGGGGGTTCGAATTTGAGAGCGAAGTTCTGGGGCCGGTAGTAGAAGATACCCGAGTCAGGATTGGCATCGGGGTAGACCTCCAGGCTGTAGCGGCACAGCTGGCGGAGATCGACGCCGTAGAACTCGTCGAGCTGGTCGACCTCGACGGTCGAGAGGTCGTAGCCGGGGCGGACGGGGCCCCAGCCGTTGCGGTCCGCCACTTCATCACGGGCGACCTCGACGGCTTCGAATGGTGACAGCAGCAGGGTGTGGATCATGATGTTCGGCGCCGGTGTCGGTGTCGTCGGGGAAAAAATGCCCCGCGATCCGGGGGGCCGTTTCTCGGCGACGGCCCACGATGACGTTGCAACGACGACACACAGGATGATCAGGGCGCGCTTCATGGCGAACTCCTTTTGATTTCCAGATAAACAGGGGCGCTGGTCCCGCCATCGGGATTGATCACGACCACCTGGCGCAGCCGGGGAGACGCTGCGAAGCCGCGATCAAGATCGACGAGGATCACGGTGTCGGAGGCAACCTCGGCGGCAAATCGCAACATCTCATACGCGGGGAGGTGCGAGCTCCCCGCATGGCTGTTGGCGAAGATCTCGACCTCGGCGCCAGCGGCGAAACCGCCTCCCATGACGGTGAGTGTGAAAACCTGACCCGCGTCGATGGCGGCGGGTTCGAGCCGGGTGACGGTCGGAATCTCGGAATCGACGAGCGGCTCTGCCGCGGCCCTTTCGGCCGGGGGTGCAGGTTCGGCTTCCTCGGTCTTCCCGCGGACGATTTCGATCGCGAACGGGACCGATCGGAAATTCCGGCCGCACTCGACCACCACCTGGCGCCGCGCTGGATCGGGCCCGTAGCCCGCGGTCAGGTGGACCCGGATCTCGGCGTCACCAACCAGTTCGTGCCGCACCGGCGCCAAGCGCCCGGGGGCGCCGATCAGGACCCGGCATTCGGGGCCGAACCCGCCGCCGACGATCGTCAGCTCGACCGGCCGGTAGGCCTCCAGGGTCGATGGTTCGACCCGATCCACCGAGGGAACACCGGCGGCCGCGGCCGCGGCGAGGAGGAGCGTGGCGAGCATGGTCCTACTCGACCACCGGCTCGATCCAGGCGAACCAGTCCTGGGTCGATGTCCCGTTGGCGTGGACGTTGAGGGTCAGGACCACCGCCTGGCCGCGCAGCCCCTCCGGGATGGCGCCGCTGAGCGTCACCACTCCTGGTTTGGCGGCAATGGTGCGGTCGACGATGGTCGTTCTGAAATTCCCCTTTGATACCTCGACAGTGACCCGGACGCCGTCGGACCGGGTGACGCCCTCGAGAAAGCCTGCTTTGGCCGTGAATCTCGTAGCGCTCGAGGGGATCGTCCCGGCATAGGCGCCGCTGATGGTCCCGTTGTCGGTCCACGCCGGGTGGGTCTGGAGGACCTTGGGATATTTCTTGCCGTCGAGCATCGTCGCGGTGCCGAGGGCGCGGACGAAACCGCGGCTGTCGTTGCTGGAACCGTTGAAAGGAAGGGTCCCGTTGCTCGACCTCCACTTCGCTTTGGCGGCCATGCCGTAGAGATCGACCGAGGTCACCTTCTGGGTGGTTGTCACAGCGGGCGCCATGATCGCCAATTGAGTCAGTGTCGCGGTGGGCCCCGGGGTGGGTGCCCGCGGCGTCGGGGTCGGTTTTTTGACGACGTGCATTGTCTGAACCGTGGTCAGGCGGATCTCCTCGGGTTTCGGGGTGTCCCCGATCCTCACCGGAGTCAGGTCGACGACGACCGGTTCGCGATCGCTCGCGCCGTCGTTGTCGGTGCGGATCGAAAGCGAGCCGGGAGGCGGCGCCTGAGCTGTGCCGGATTGCCCGCCTCCTCCGCCCGATCCGGTCCACTGCCAGGGGATCGCCACCTTGCGTCGACTCGAGAGGCTCCCGGTGTCGCGATCGACCAGCATGAGATTGCCGCCGACCGAACGCACCTCCGCACCGCCCAGGTAGGTCAGGTGAACCACCGTGCTTCCTTCGCCGGCCGGAATCTCGTCCCAACTGATATCCACGGGATCGAGGGGTTGGAGATTGTCATCGAAAACAACGACCTCGAACGCCACCCGGCCGGGATCGTCCACACCGCGGATTTCGACCGAGAGATCGACCCCGCCGTCGCGGCGGGGGGTCATCTTGACCCTGCGGATCTGCCCGACCTCACCGTCGCCGCTGCCTTCCAGAGCCTCCTGCACCGCACCCGCGACCAGATTCTGCCAATCGGGTTTGTCCTCTTCGGCGGAAAGGAAGACCACACCCAGAACGATGCAGGCGGATGTTGCAACCAACGTCATCGATGCTCGATGGGACGTCATTTCGTAACAGCCTTTCTCTCGATGGTCACCGTTTGACCGACATGCGGTTGATCCCGGAACCCATCCGAGCAGCCCGAATCTCGTCGTCCGATCAGGAGCCGGCCGAGGCCTCCCGACGACCGCGACAAGACCGCTTCTTCGTACATGGCGAATTCCATACCACCACTCTGAGCCTCGCTCCGGGGCACATGAATGGATGGACGCGACAGGATCATGGATGGAAGCGACAATCCGATCTCAAGTCCTTGACGGGACTTCTCCCGGACACCATCGATCAGTCCACCGAGATGCCGGTGGAGGACGGCGATGGCTCTTCCGTTGGTCGGGGTGGTCGGTCATCCTCCTCGCGGGAACTGCGACGCCATGGAGGAGCCGCCCCCCGATCTCGGGTCTGTCGACCGAACTCGATGACGATCCGTTTCGCCGCCCTCGCGGCCAATCAAGGCGAGAAATTCGGGCTAGGTCTCCCCCACCCGCTTGGTCATGATCAGCGCATCGCTTTCGTCGGCGTAGTAGCCCGGACGCACACCCACGTGCTCGTAGCCGAGTGATTCGTAGAGCCCGATGGCCGCAATGTTGGTCACCCGAACCTCGAGGGTGAGGGTCTCGCCGGCCATTTCCCGGGCGTGCTCCTCGGCGGCGAGCATGAGTTCGGTTCCAAGACCGAACCGGCGGAAGGGCGGGAGCGTCGCGACCTTGAGAATGTGGAGATCGAGATACTGCCAGGCGGCGAAGAGATAGGCCGCGAGCCGGCCACCCGGATCGACCAGCACCCGGTGGAAACGCGCCGGCGCGAAGAGCTCGGAGGCGACGTACGATTCCGGCCAGGCGTCGTCGAAACACGCAACCTCGGCCGCCGCCAGGGCCCTGATGTCGCCCGGGTGGATCGCGCGAAGACTGCAGCGGGGAGCGTCGGTCACGGTTTCCGAGCCGTGTGGATGGGCGGACCTTCGACATAGAGCGGTTCAATCGTCTGCGGCTCGACGCCCGCGTCGTCGAGCGCGAGGAGGGCCTCGGCGGCGCTCCTGGCGGTTGCGATCCGCTCGACCTCACCGAGATCGAGGGAATCCGGCGCAACCCACGGTCCGCGCTCGCCGAGCTCCGAAACCGGAAGAACATCGATCTCGGACAGTGGTTCCGGCGCTCCCCCCGGGTTGATCGCGAACAACCGTGCGTAGACCTCGCCGCGTCGGCCGGGCTGCGCCGACCACACCTCCCCGGTCGGCCGGCAGCGCGCCGCCTGGGCGAGGAGCGAATCGAAAGCGATGATCTCGGCGCCGGTGGCGGCCGCCAGCCCCTGGGCGGTCGCGATGCCTGCGCGGATCCCGGTGAAGGAACCCGGTCCCCGGCTGACGACCACGCGCTCGATGGCCGCCGGTTCGAGACCGGCATCTTCGACCAACAGGTCGGCCGCCGCCAATACCAGGGTCGACCGGGGGGAGATCCCGGCCAGTCGCACCAGCGACGCGACCCCGTGCGAGGAAGTCCGCAGGGCAACCTCGATCTGGGGCCCACAAACCACAATTGCGAGCGTCACGCTCATGCTCGGGCCTCAATGACCCGCTTTGATTGGTCGGGGCAGGCACACCCTCGCACGCGGTTCAACTCCCTGTGCTCGATTCAACATCCAAGATTGGTAATTCATCACTCATCGAGCGTTCTGCTCTTCCGGCCTCAGAATCAGCTTCGCCTCGGTCTGGGCTTCGACGGCCGCTTCACCGAACGGCAGGATGAAGACACCGCCCCCGCGCCAGAGCTGGATCTGATCGGCGTAGTGCGACGACCACGGTCGGCCCGACTGCCCGAGGGGCATCGCCGCCACCGACGCATCCCAGTTCCCGACATCGGTCACGAGACGGAGGGCCGGCATGGCCGAGACACCGAAAGGTTGTCCCCGGTCCCAGTAGTTCGCGTCGACGGTCACATTGTCGCCGCCCGCGGAGAACGGTCCACGATTCCACGACCCGGCGAGGAGCCTGCCGGCGATGGGGATCTCATCCAGGGGGTGCCTGAAGACGATCTGATGGATATCCCCCCAGGGCGCGTCGATCTTCATTCCGTCGATCACATCGAGGGCGTGCATCATCACCTCTGCGCGGGTCTCGATGCTCCCGGTGGATTCGTCGTCCCACCACTTGTCGCTCATCCCACCGGCCAGCAGTCGCATCAGGTGCTCGGTCTCGAGGCCGGACGGCCGACCGAACTCATCGGCCCCCACCTCGGCGCCGAGCTCCAGAAGAAGGCGGGAGAAGACGTGCGGGGCCGACTCGCTCTCGCCCATCCGACCATCCCACTCGAGAAGCGCCTGCGCGCTCGGCCCTTCATGCGCGACGAGATCCGGACGGATCGACTTGAGGATGGCGATGGCCCGCTCCGACACGACATCCCGCTGCAGCATGGCGGTCGAGCTCACGTTCCAGTCGTCACGAGCCTCGAGCAGATGCCGAAGTCGGCGCACGCGCCACGGTGACGCAAAGTCGCCGGGCAGCCGCTCCTGCATGGGGAAATCGCCTTCGGAAAAGAAATCGTGGTTGGCCGTCGCCAGCACGCCGCTCTCGGGATCGAGGCTCCTCGGGTTGCGCGCCATGGGCAGGAAGCCCTGCCACCCCCACCTCGAGTCGGCCCCCGGAGCGGGCAGCCGGCCCGCGCCCTGACCTCGTTCCGGAACCAGGCCGACAACCTGGTGGAGAATGTGGCCTCCGGTGTCGGCGGCCACGAGGTTCAGCGATGGACCGATGACCCCATCCCACGCCAGGGCGGCATCCGCTGCCGAGGCGGCGCGGTTGAGCTCGAGGACGGCACGGACGATCCCATCACCCGAACGACCGGTCCAGGAGAGCGCCAATGCCTGGGTGCCGGAGTCGCGCACCAGAGGACCGCGCTCCGACATCCTGACCTTGAGGACAACCGGGTCTTCCTCCCAACGGATCCTGATCTGCTCGGTGACGGTCCTCACTCGGAGCCATGCGCCATCGATGAGCTCGTTCTCACCTTCCTCGTCGAGGGTCACGACAAAGAGGTCCTGGTCATCGAGCATGGCCGCGGTGAAGCTCCATGCCACGTGCTCGTTGTGGCCGATGAGAACTCCGGGCGTTCCCGGCAACGAGGCTCCGACCACGTGGATCCCGGGCCCGTTCAGGTGAACCAGGGAAAACGGGCCCGGAAGATGAACCCCGAGATGCGGGTCGGTGGCGACCAGGGCGCGACCGGTAGCGGTCTTTTCGGGCGCCAGCGCCCAGCTGTTCGAACCCACTCCCGACAGCGGCGGTCGAATCGGCTCGTCGCCGGTTCGGGATTCGACCGCGAGATCTCCCGGCGGAATCCACGCCCTGGCTTCGCTCGGCGACCAGCCCCAGAGCTCGACGGCGCGATCGCGCCCGAGACGCGTCAGCTCGTCTGCGCGCTCGTACTCCTCACCCATGGACCAGCTCAGATCGAGCTGGAGCAGCAGCGCCACCGCGAGCGAGTTTTCCGGCGTCCACGGTTCCGGATCGACTCCCATCAACCAGATCTCGGGGGAGATCCAACGACCGAACTTCTCGAGGGCCGCGTTGACACCGCCGGCGTAGGCGTCGAGGACCGCCCTCGACTCGCCGTCGAGCAACGCAGCCTGGAGCCGCGCCGAGGCGGCGAGCCTCCAGGTCCGCATCTTGCGGTCGCTTGTCAAAGCGCGCGCGCCCATGACTTCGGCGAGTCGGCCGGCAGCCAGCCGCCGGGCCAGTTCCATCTGAAAGAAACGATCCCTCGCGTGGACATAGCCCTGGGCAAACCACACGGCTTCCTCGTCGTCGGTTCGGATGTGCGGAATCCCGTGCCCATCGATCCGTATCGTCACTTCCGCCGGACAGCCTGCCGGCCGTTCGACGCTCAAACCGCGCTCCGGGAGCCGGCTTCTCGCGACTCCGAATCGAACCGATCCGCCGACCACCACGGCAACGAGGGCGACGGCGACTCCCGCTGCCAGGGTCAGAAACCATCCTCGACGTATCACGCGACCTCCGTGCGGGTATTCTACATCTCTGGAAGGGTGTGGCACATCGAAGGCGGATGGATTTCGGAAGTGCGATCGAGACAATGTTCGAGCGAATCCGCAGGTCCGCACCGGTGGCATGGATCGAGGGTTCGCCCCGAAATGAGCCGATGCGACGCGCGAAAGGCGCCGCCTTTTCGATGCGCCGCACGCTCCAGGCTATACTGACCGCCGAAGGAAGACCGTGCAAATGAGAATCACCCGCCAACCGAGAGCATTCATGGGAGGCGTCGCCTGATGGCGGGCAGAATGACACCGGCGACCCGTCTCGCCCGGCTTCTGTCCCTCCTTGACGGCGCCAAGACCATGCTCATCGTGGTCCAGAACAACCCCGACCCGGATGCCCTCGCGGCGGCGGCCGCGTTGCGGGAGATCGCCAATCAGAGCCTCGGGATCTCGTGTTCGGTGGCGCACTCCGGCGAGGTCGGGCGCGCCGAGAACAAGGCCCTCCTCGATTACCTCAGGCTCAACACCCGCGAGCTCGAGTCCATCGATCTCGATCGATTCGACCGGATCGGGATGGTCGACGCCCAGCCCGGCGCCGGCAACGTCAAGTTCGACCCCTCGGTCCGACTCGACGTGGTCATCGACCACCACCCCATTCGCCGGGAAACCCGCTCGGCGCGGTTCACCGATATCCGCAGCCGGTACGGCGCCACCTGTTCGATGCTCTGGGAGTACCTCAACGAAGCGCGGATCGACATTCCCGTCCGGCTCGCGACGGCCATGATCTACGGTATCCGCTCGGACACCCAGGATCTCGGTCGCGAGAGCACCAGGGGCGATGTCGAGGCGTTCCTCGGTCTCTACCCGCTGGCCAACGCCCGCGTTCTCGGACGGATCGTCTCCGCGCCCCTGCCGCACAGTTATTTCTCCAAGCTCAGGGAGGCGCTCGACAAGGCGGTGGTCTACGGCAACCGCATCGTGTCCGATCTCGGCGAGCTCGACTCGCCCGAGATGGTCGCCGAGGCGGCGGATCTGCTGCTCCGCGCCGAGGGTGTCAGTTGGACCATGTGTTTCGGCCTCATCGATGGTTGGATCCACCTCAGCCTGCGCACCAGCGACCGAGAAGGCAACGCCGGCAAGATCGCCCGCAACCTGGGCGGCCGCCGTGGTTTCGGCGGCGGCCACCAGGCCCTTGCCGCCGCCCAGATCCCGATCCCGAACGGCAGGAACAGGCGGGATGTGAGGACCATGCTCAGGGGTCTGACAAAGAGGTTCCTCAAGGCGACCGGCGGGGTCGGAGAAAAGGGCTCATCGCTGTGCAGATAAGGTCAGGGTTGAAACGCCGAGAGTGAGGAGTGTGCAGCGGGCAGAAGAACGCAGCTCCATTTCGTGACCCGGAAATCTCGGCCCCTCGCCTACAACCCCTTCTCGTACATCCGGTAGATCTTATAGAGCTCGCCGCCCATGAGGCGGACGGCGCCCTTGGTGCGTTCGTTGTCCTCGAGGATCCACGAGTACTCGCACCACTGGTAGCCGGCCGCCAGCGCGACCTCGATCCCGCTGGCGAAGAGGAGGCTCTCGATCCCCCGATTTCGGAAACCTTCCCTCATGCCGAGGAGAATCAACCGAATCCCCGTCAGAGATTCGACCTTGGTGAAGAGCAGGTGCCGGATGAGCTTGATGGGGTGCCGCCACAGCGTCCCGCCGAGGTCGGCGAGCACCGGGTTCCAATCGGGGACCGTCAAGATGAACCCGACCGGTTGATCGTCGATGGACGCGATCCGCAACAAATCGGGGTGGACCAGATCCTTCAACTCTCCGGCGAGCGCGTCGAACTCGGCGTCGCTGACCGGGACGAATCCCCAGTTCTTCTCCCAGGCGGCGTTGTAGAGCTCCTTGATGATCGCCACCTCGCGGTCGAACTGCTTGAGATCGACGCTGCGTGTGGTCAGCCCGGGATTGCGCCGTTCGGCTCGGGCGCCGAGCTTCTTCAGTCGCTCGAGGCTGGCATCGTGAACCGGCGAGATGTAGGCGTAGAGGTCTTTGGCCTTGGCGTAACCCGCACCTTCGATGAGATCGGCATACCACTGCGGGTTGTAGGTCATCATGAGAACCGGCGGCCGGTCGAAACCCTCCACCAGGAGCCCGCACTCATAATTGGTCGACGGATTCGCAGGTCCCCGGACGGCGTCGACGCCGCGCCCCCGGGCCCAGTGCTCGGCGGCGGCGAGCAGGGCATCGGCGACATCGGGTCGATGGACCGTCTCGAAGAACCCGAAGAAAGCGACGTTTTCTTCGTGGGCTCGATTGTGGGCGTGATTGAGGACGGCGGCAATCCGACCGACCACCCGGCGCCCATCTCGGGCGAGGAAGAGCTCGATCTCGGCCTCGCGTCCCCCGTCGTAGAACGGGTGGTGATTCCGGTCGAGGAGCTTGCGGACATCGGCCTTGAGCGGCGGCACCCAGTTGGGATCGTTTCGGTAGAGGATGAAGGGCAGGTTGATGAACGCTGCAAGATCGGCGCGCCCGGAGACCCGATCGACCCTCAAGCGATGACTCCGAGTTCGCGGCCGACCTTGGCGATGGCTTCCAAGGCCCGGTCGAGTTGATCGCGGGTGTGGGTGGCCATGTACGAGGTGCGGATCAAGGCCCGGCCCGGCGGCACGGCCGGCGACACCACCGGATTGACGAAGACCCCTTCTTCCTGGAGTCGTTTAGTCATCACGAAGGAGGTCACATCCTCACCGACGACCAGCGGAATCACCGGCGACGCGGACTCGCCCGTGTCGAAGCCGAGGGACGTGAACTCGCGTTTCATGTACTTGGTGATCTCCCACAGCCGATCGCGCCGCTCGGGCTCGCGGATCATCACCTCGAGGGCCTTCATCACCGAGGCCACCGAAGCCGGCGGCGGGGCCGCGGAGAACATCAACGGCCGCGCCTTGTGTTTGATCCAATCGATGACCACTCGGTCGCCGGCGACGAACCCGCCCACTCCGGCAAGGGACTTCGAGAACGTCCCCATCACGATGTCGACCTCGTCGTCGAGACCGAAATGCTCGCCGGTGCCGCGGCCGTTGTCGCCCATGACCCCGATGCCGTGGGCGTCATCGACCATCAGCCGCGCGCCGAATCGATTCTTGAGTTCGACGATCTTCGGGAGGTCGGCGACATCGCCCTCCATCGAGAAAACCCCGTCGACCACGATCATCGAGCCGTTGTCGTCGCTGACGCCGCGCAACCGCTCCTCGAGGGCGTCCATGTCGTTGTGGGCGTACTTGAGCACCCGGCCATAGGACAGGCGCGCCCCGTCGAGAATGCAGGCGTGATCGAGGTTGTCGAGCACCACCACATCGCGGCGGCCGATGAGACTCGAGATCACCCCGAGATTGACCGAGAATCCGGTCGAGAAACAGAGCGCGGCGTCGCGCTTCATGAAATCCGCGAGCCTCTCCTCGAGCTCGACGTGGATATCCAACGTCCCGTTGAGGAATCGCGAACCGGCGGTGCCGGTGCCGTACTCTCGCAGCGCCTTGACCGCAGCCTCCTTGATTTCGGGGTGGTTGGTGAGCCCCAGGTAGTTGTTGGAACCCAACATGATCACCCGGCGGCCGTTCATCGAAACCACCGGATCCTGGCCGGACTCGATGGTGCGGAAATAGAGGTAGAGCCCCATCGCCCGCACGTTATCGGCGTCCTTGAAATCAAAAGCCTTCTGAAAAACGTCCATTGAACTCCGTCGGTGCGGCGCCGCCGCCTCCTTACCCTGGTCTATTCCGTCGCCAGCTTAGCGCACCCAGCCCTTGAGTCGATACCACCGCCACGTGGTGTCGGCTCCTTGGGCGAACAATGTCCCGGTCCCCAGCCCCAACGCCTCCAGCGAAGAAACGGTCTGCGCCGTCCAATGCCTGGCGAGCAGTTCGGTGGCCTTGTCGCGGGTCAGGGGCAGCCGGCGCCAACCCAGGACCCGCACGGCGCTTCCCGCCGCACCGGCAAAGCGGATGATCGCCGGCGGCAGCCGTACGATCCGCACCCGACCGCCGCCACCCGCGGCAAGCTGGCCGAAAATATCGTCGAGCTTCTGCGGCGAGGGCTCTCCCAGGTGGTAGATCTCACCAGGGCCGCCGGTCGCGGCCGCAGCCAAAACGGCGCGGACAACGTCGCCGACGTAGGCCATCGTCAGCCAACGTTCGCCGGCAGGAATGGCGGCCAACCCCTTCGACGCCATCTTGAAGAACTCGAAGACATCGCTGTCGCGAGGCCCGTAGACTCCCGGCGGTCGGAGGATACACCACCAGGTCGACTCCCCAAGAGCAGCGACCTCGGCCTCGCCGGCGAGCTTCGATCGGCCATATGCCGAAACCGGTCTTGGCGGGTCGTCGGGCGCCAGGCCTTCGGGTTCCGGCGACGGTCCGGCGGCGGCGAGGGAGGACACATGCACCAGACGCGCATCCGGCGCGACGCCCTTGATCGCCGTCACGAGGTTGGCCGTACCCACGCGGTTGCCGCGGTCGAACTCGCTCGCGCGCGCGGCGCGAAGGACTCCGGCCAGGTGGATGACGGTCCCCGCGCCATCGACCAGACTCCGCAGCGACTCCCGGTCCTCCAGCGACCCTTCGACCCACTCGGCATCGACTCCGGCGATCCACCTCGGAGCGGCGGCGTCCCGGACGAGAACCCGCGGCCGCAGACCGGCACCGCAAAGGGTATCCACGAGGTGGGAGCCGACAAAACCGGTGCCGCCGGTCAGCGCGATGGGTTGCGGGATGACCTCCGTCCAGGCCGACACGGTGTCGGGCTGAACCAGAGGGTTCGCCGGGGAATAGTCGGGCGCGGGCGCAGACACGGACGCGGGTTTATTCAATCCCAACGTACTCCGCCCAGGATGTACTCGTCTCCCACACCCGCACCTTTTCGAGTTGGAGTCCCTCGGGGATCTCGTAGATCGCCCCCGATGGCGTTCGAACCGTGCCGTCGGCCTCGATACGCTCGGAAATCTGCTCATACAGCCAGCGTACGAGCACCTCGGTGGTGGGGTCCTGCCTTTCGAAGACGAGAACCCTGTCGCCGATGGCATTGAGCTTCTCGAGCTGCGGATCCTCCGAGTTGAGCGCCATCGCGTGATCGAGCCGCTCCACCAGATCGACGACAAGCATCTTCAAAGCCTTGTAGTCGCAGACCATGTCGTTGCCGTCGAGCAGCCGGCCGCGCGCCACCACCTCGATCTTGAGGCTGTGGCCGTGGGGGAAACGGCACTTCTCGGGGTGCTTGCTCAACCGGTGGCCGTATTCGACCTCGAAGGTCTTGGCGATTCTGAAAAAACCCATGTTTCTTACCCGTTTTGGAACTCTCACACTCCTCGACCCGCGCCGAAGAGGTCGAGGTGCAGTCGCGGAGTGTAGCGAAAGCCGTGCTCCAAACACAAGGCGGCGACCATGGGCGCCTTCGTTGCCACCTCGGCGGCGGTCCTCCCCTCCGCCATGAGCAGCACGCGGGACGGCTCGATCCCGCCGACGATTTCGAGCACCGCGAGAACATCGCGCAGATCGTCTCCATCGGCGACGACAAACTTGAGCTGGTGCTTCGGGAACCGGCCGACGAGGCGGCGCATGGATTCGTGGCCGCTCCGCAGCCGGCGGTGCCGCTCCCGCCACGCGCCCTGGGGGTCGGAGTTGGCGGTCTTGGGCGAGAGCGAGAGCAGATCGCACTCGAAATCAGGATCGACGGTCCCGGCCGTCTCCACCGTCACGTGGAGGTCGGCCCGCCGGAGCCCGCGGGTGAGGGCAGCGATCTCGCGCTGGAGCAGCGGCTCACCGCCGGTGACCACGACGTGCCCAACGCCCGAGCCGACCGCCTCGACCACGAGGTCGGCAACCGCACGCCGGTCGCCCTCGGGCAGCCACGAGGTGTATGGGGTGTCGCACCAGCGGCAGCGCAGGTTGCACCCCGAAGTCCGGATGAAGAACGAAGGGATCCCGGCGAGCATGCCCTCGCCCTGGAGGGAGGTGAAGGTCTCGGCGATGAACATGGAGACATGGTACTCGGGCGTGCGTGAATGAGGCCATCTCTGTCTTGTCCCTGCCTCTGACGCTGCCGCTGTCGCGGCCGCTGTTTCGGAAACGGGATCGGGAACGGATACGGACGCGGACGCGGACGCGGACGCGGGATAAGATACCGCCATGGTCGAGAAGCATCCACTGCTCGAACGCGCGCACGAGGCGCCGGAATCGCCCGGGGTCTACCGGTTCCGAGACGCCAAGGGCGTCGAGCTCTATGTCGGCAAGGCCCGCAACCTCCGCCGCCGGGTGCTGTCGTACTTCGGCCGATCGGATCTGCCGGAACGCACGCTGGCGATGGTGGCGCGGGCGCGCAAGCTCAACTTCACCGTCACCGCCAGCGAGGTCGAGGCCTTCATCCTCGAAAACAACCTCATCAAGCGGCTCCGCCCACGGTTCAACGTGCTGCTGCGGGACGACAAGACCTACCCGTACATCAAGCTCACCACCGGCGAGGAGTGGCCGCGGGTGTTCTTGACCCGCCGGGTCTCGGACGACGGCCACACCTACTTCGGTCCCTTCATGGGCCAGCGGATGGCCCGCCGGCTCATGGACCTCGCCCGCACCCACTTCCAGGTCAGAACCTGCCACATCGAGATCGACGGGAAGCTCCCGCGGCCGTGCCTTTACTACCACATGAAGGCCTGCCTCGGCCCCTGCGTCGACGGCCTGACGGATGCCGCGGCCTACGCCGGCGCGGTCGACGAGCTCAAGCTCTTCCTCGGCGGCCGCCACCGCGAGCTCCTGCCCCGTCTCGAGACCAGTATGTGGGCGGCCTCCGAGAGCGAGAACTTCGAGCTCGCGTCGAGGTACCGTGACCTCATCGCCGTCGTCCGCCGGCTCGGGGAGCCGCAGGACGTCGAGCAACCGGGTCGCGGCGATGCCGATGTCTTCGCGGTATTCACCGACGGCGAACACGCGACCGTCTGCGTCCTCCCCTACCGCGAGGGCAAACTGGTGGACAAGCGCGAGTTCCACTTCGAAGGCGTCGGCGACGTCGGGATGGCCGAACTCCTGACCAGCTTCACCGCCCAGTACTACGGGGCCAACCCGGCGATCCCACGCACCGTCGAGACCTCGGTCGATCTCGACGAGGACGATCGCGAGCTGCTGCGGTCCTGGCTCGCCCACCGGCGCGAGGCCGCGGTCGATGTGGCGGCGCCCAAGCGCGGCCCCCGCGCCCGCCGCGTTTCCCTGGCGCGCGACAACGCCCGCGCAGCCTTCGACCTCCGTTTCCGAGCGCCCCGATCCCAGGCGCAGCACCTGGCCCGCCGTCTCGGCGACGCCCTCGCCCTCGATAATCCGGTGCAGCACATGGAGTGCTTCGACATCTCCCACTCCGGCGGCAAGGACACCACCGCGTCGTGCGTCGTCTGGCGTCAGGGCCGGATGGACAAGCGAGCCTACCGCAGCTTCCACATCCGGTCCGTCGAAGGCGTGGACGACTTCGCATCCATGTCTGAGGCCGTGACCCGGCGCTACCGGCGGCTCCGGGACGAGGGCGCCGAACTGCCCGATCTCGTCCTCATCGACGGCGGCGTCGGCCAGCTCAATGCGGCCATGGCGGCGGTTGATTCACTCGGTCTCGAGCTCGTCATGGCAGGACTCGCCAAGCGCGAGGAGGAGCTCTGGCTGCCCGGCGCATCCGAGCCCCTGCGCCTCGACCCCTCGGACCCGGCTCATCTCGTCCTCCGCCAGGCGCGGGACGAGGCCCACCGCTTTGCCGTCAGCCGCCACCGCAAGCGCCGCAGCAAACGCACCCTCGCCACCGAGCTCATCAACGTCCCCGGCATCGGGCCCGGACGCGCCAGGGAGCTGCTGCAGAAGTTCGGCTCGGTCCGAGACGTGCAGCAGGCCACCGTCGAGGAACTCCAGCGCGCCGTCGGGCCGAGGCTGGGGCGCCATCTCTGGCAACATCTGCACGCGGGGGAAAACGTCGAGTAGTCGCGTTTCCGGCGATCGGGGCCTGCATCCAACGACATGCCCTCATCGGCTCCTGGCGGGCAAGACGCCCGCACCACAGTGGCCAAGGTCAAATTGAAGAAAACAAGTCGTAAATTGTGGTGCGCGCGTCTCGCGCGCAGGGCCGGTTCTCTAGGGTCGAGAAGACGAATTCATCGGGAGGGGCGCCGAGTCCGCGAACCGACAAAGCGGCACGCCGCTCCGGCGCCTTCTGTCCGCCGGTCCGGTTGGCGCGAGCGGAGCGAGCGCCATCGCAATTCGTCCGACGAATTGCCGTCACTCCTCGGGTACGAGCCCGAGCCGTGCGAGCGCCCGCCGCGCCGCGCGTTGTTGGGCGCCCCGTTTGGACCGCCCCTCGCCGCGAGCGACATCCTCGCCGTTCCAGGTGACGACGTAGACCCATTTCCGCATGTGGTCGGTGCCGCCCTTGCGGATCAGCTTGTACTCGGGCAGCGGCAGGCCGCCGGCCTGCGCCGCCTCCTGCAGAGCCGACTTGGGGTTGGCCAGAAGCAGGGTGCGCTCGTCGAGGCCGTCAACCTCGTCGCCGAGCTGGCGCATGATGAATGCTCGCGCTTGGCTCCATCCACCATCGATGGCAATGGCGCCGATCACGGCCTCGAAGACATCCTCCAGGAGGTTGGTCGACTCACGGCCGCCTCCCCGCTCGAGGCTCTGGCCGACCTCCACCCAACCGTCGAGACCGAGCAGAGCGGCGCGCTCAGCCAGTCGTTCAGAGCGAACCAGGTGGGTCCGCTTTCGGGTCAGATCACCCTGGTCGTCATTGGGAAACCGCTTGAAGAGCATCAACGCCACGGCATGGCCGAGAACGGCATCGCCGAGGAACTCGAGGCGTTGGTAGGAGCCGGCGAAATCGGAGGCCACGGACGATCCGTGGCGGAGCGCTCGTTGGAGGATCTCCGGATTCTGGAATTGGTACCCGAGACTCTCCTCGAGCTCGGCGAGGGGGTGTTCATGTTCATTCTTCACGCCGATATGCTACTCCGTTCGGGTCATTTTCTGCCGGACCCGGGCAAACCGGACGTGGATCTGCTCACCGTGCGTGCCCGGCCAGTACACGCGTGCGCAGTCGCTGCACCGGCGAAACCGCTCGGCTGTTTCCAGGACATAGGGTGGAACGATGGCGGAAACCTCGTCGGCGGTCGCATCCTCGAGCAACCCGTTGCAGTCGCTGCAGCGGGAGTGCTCCAGGTCCTCGGGAGGCGGGAGCGAGTGCCGGTTGAGAACCTCCGCGAGCTGAGATTCGAGGATCCCGGAGTCCACCATCTGCGTCTTCGGCCCGATCGCCGCGAGCTCGCGATCCCGGGTCAGCAACCAGCGATTCTCGCGCTCCGCGATCCGGGCGAGTTCGGCATCCTCCGGTTCGGTGCCGAGGTAGAGACAGTCATATCCGCAGAGGCGAAGCCACCGGGCGAGCGAGCCGAGCATGGCATCGCAGAGAAAGCGGGGGCTCGGGGATGCGTCAATCACCGTGATCCGAGGATAGCGCGGATTTCCCCTGCGCCTGGGTCCGGTTCGACGTTTCAGGGCCCGCCGCGCGTCCGGCGGGCGGCGCTCCGGACCTCGGGGGATGGGGTGACCCAGCTGTTTCACCCGCCGGGGACGGGAGAGAGAGGAATCGGTCTCGAATTCGGACTCGAATTCGGACTCGGACGCGGACTCGGACGCGGACTCGGACTCGGAAACGGGAACGGGAACGGAAACGGGCACGGTAGCGGGAGAGGGAGAGGGAACGGGGGGTGCAGGGGCCGCAAAGGAGGAGTAGAATGACGACCCCAAATCCGAGGCCCGGCATCAACCGGGCCGCCCGACAACTCTCGGGAGAAAGAGGACCCACATGCCGACCATCGAAACCACTCCGGAGCTCGTCCAAAAGGTCTACGACACGACCCGGAAACGGCTCGAAACCATCCGCCGCCGTTTCAACCAACCGCTCACTCTCACCGAGAAGGTCGTGTTCGGGCATCTTGCCGACCCGGAAAACGAAATTCTCGATCGCGGCAAGGCCTACATCCAGCTCCAACCCGATCGGGTCGCGATGCAGGACGCCACCGCCCAGATGGCGCTGCTCCAGTTCATGCTCTCGGGCCGGGACACCACCGCGGTGCCCTCGACGGTCCACTGCGACCACCTGATTCTCGCCCGCTCCGGCGCCGACACCGATATCAACGCCGCCATCGACCTCAACCGCGAGGTCTACGATTTTCTCCAGTCGACCTCGGCGAAGTACGGCCTCGGTTTCTGGAAGCCCGGCTCCGGCATCATCCACCAGGTCGTGCTCGAGAACTACGCCTTCCCCGGCGGAATGATGCTCGGCACCGACTCCCACACTCCCAACGCGGGCGGGCTCGGGATGGTCGCATGCGGCGTCGGCGGCGCCGACGCAGTCGATGTCATGGCGGGGTTCAACTGGGAGGTTCTCCAGCCCCAGGTCGTCGGCGTCAAGCTCACCGGCTCGCTCCACGGTTGGGCGGCGCCCAAGGACGTCATCCTCAAGCTCCTCGACATTCTCACCGTCAAGGGCGGCACCAACCGGATCATCGAGTACTTCGGGCCCGGCGCCGGATCGATCTCGTGCACCGGCAAGGCGACCATCACCAACATGGGCGCCGAGCTCGGGGCGACGACCTCGATCTTCCCCTACGACCGCCGCATGAAGGTCTACCTCGATGCGACCCAGCGCGCCCGAATCGCGACCCTCGCCGAAGCCAACCGCGATCTCCTGACCGCCGACGCCGAGGTCCTGGCCGATCCCGAGAAATACTACGACCTCGTCATCGAGATCGATCTCGACACCCTCGAGCCGCACATCGTCGGTCCGCACACTCCCGACCTCGCCCGGCCGGTGTCGCGGATGGCCGCCGACGTCGCCGCCAACGGCTACCCCGACGAGCTCACCTCGGGCCTCATCGGCTCGTGCACCAACTCGTCCTACGAGGACATCTCCCGCGCCGCCGACGTCGCCCAGCAGGCGCTCGACCACGGCGCGACCGTCAAGTGCCCGCTCTGGGTCAGCCCGGGGTCGGAGCAGGTCGAGGCGACCATCGAGCGCGACGGCCAGATGGGGACCCTGGAAAAGCTCGGCGCCACCGTTCTCGCCAACGCCTGCGGACCGTGCATCGGCCAGTGGAAGCGCGACGACATCGCCGACGGGACCACCAACTCCATCATCTCGTCGTTCAACCGCAACTTCGCCAAGAGAAACGACGGCAACCCCAAGACCGCCTCCTTCATTTCGAGCCCGGAGATCGTGATCGCCTACGCCCTGGCCGGCAGGCTGAGCTTCAATCCGATGACCGACGAAATCGAACACAACGGTTCATCGTTCAAGCTCGAGGCGCCCAAACCGGCGCCCGAGATCCCCGCCAAGGGCTTCGTCTTCAAGGCGGACGGCTACCTCGCGCCGCCGAAGGAGCGCGGCGCTCTCGCCGTCAAGGTCGATCCCGGCTCAAAACGGCTCCAGCTCCTGAACCCGTTCACCGCGTGGGACGGCGCCGACTTCGAGAAGCTCCCGATCCTGCTCAAGGCCGACGGCAAGTGCACCACCGACCACATCTCCCAGGCCGGACCGTGGCTTCGGTTCCGCGGCCACCTGGACAACATTTCGGACAATCTCTTCCTCGGTGCGATCAACGCCTTTGCCGACGAACCCGGACACGGCGTCGACATCGAGACCGGCGAAACCGTTTCGCTGCCCAAGCTCGCACGGTCGTACAAGGAACGAGGCATCAGTTGGGTCGCCGTCGGCGATGAGAACTGGGGCGAGGGTTCATCGCGCGAGCACGCGGCCATGGAGCCCCGCCATCTCAACGGCATGGCCATCATCGTCCGCTCCTTTGCGCGAATCCACGAGACCAACCTGAAGAAGCAGGGAGTGCTGCCCCTGACCTTCGCCGACCCTGCCGACTACGAGAAGATCCGGGTCGACGATCGGATCTCCATCGTCGGGCTCGCCGGGCTTACCCCGGGATCACCGGTGACCGCGGTCATCCACCACAGCAACGGCGACGAAGAGAAGATCACTCTCAAGCACAGTCTCAACGACGAGCAGGTCGCCTGGTTCAAGGCCGGATCGGCGCTCAACGTGCTGCGCACAAAGAACTGATCTCGGCACCTCAGCGAGCAACCGCCCCGGGGGAACCCGGGGCGTTTTTTGATCATGAATCATGAATTTCATCGCACCACCTCGCGTTTCCCGGAGGAGGGCGGTTATGCAGTTCATCATTCAAAAATTCTCGATTAATAATTCAGCCTTCACTGAAAACTCGCGGGTCATGAGATCGACACTTGAGTCGTTGCGTCTCCGGCCGGTGGATTGACGGCTGATGGTCGATCTGCGACCATCGAGACATGGTTGCCGACCAGCGCGTGCACGATCTGCCAGAGCCCAATCTGGACTTTCTCAGGGTCTTCATGCCGTACGAGCTGCGGCTCGCACAACGGCGCGCCATGATGGGCAACAAGGACCCCCGCAACGTGCTCACGAGCACCTTTGTCGGTCTCTACGTCGTTCGGCTGCAATCGGTGAGCGGCGACTGGTTTCCGTCATCCATCGAGGGCGGCAGCCAAATCGGCATCCACGTCACCAAGCTCCTTCGCGAGGCGATGCGCGATTCCGACATCCCGTTCAAACTCGCCGACAACGAACACCTCGTCGTGTTGCGCGACATCGACCCGCAGCACGCCTATGTCGTGGCGCAGCGGTTTCTCACCCTGGCGGGTCGGTCGGATCTTCTCCGCGCCGCAGGTCTCGGAACCCGGGTCGGTTACGTCATCTATCCCCTCTCCACCCAGCCGAACTTCCCCGTCGACCAATGGGAAACGCTCATCGACCTCGCCCGGGCCATGAGCGACCGGGGCGATCGCAAAGGCCCGGCGTCCGGCTACGGCGTCCTCCGCGGGCCTCAGATGCACACCGCCAACATCCCCGAGACCGATCTCGTTCCCCTCGCCTTCCAGGACTCGGATTCGCTGGTCAAGGCGGGGCTGCTGCAGCTGCAACGGATTCACCTGCTGCCGGGAATCTGATCAGGGGCTTCCCGACACCCTATTGAGGGAGCCAGGCACGCAACGTTGTTCGCGACGAACAAAGTTGGAGCCAGGCACCCATGCGAGCAACCCGGAAGAGCGGGACAACCACGATCCGCCGGCGGATCTCGAACACCGAACTGCCGTCGCCCTGCCCTCGGATGAGATGGTGCGACGCAACTCATCATTTCATCATTCATCATTCATAATTTTTCGTCCGACCTCCACACCCCGGTTACAATCCTTCCATGCCCTTCGATCTCGGCCACTGGCTCCCCGAGTTTCCGATCCGGGAGAGCTGCCTCTACCTCGACCACGCGGCGGTCTGCCCGCTGCCGTTCCCGGTGGCCGAGGCGATGCGGCGGCAGGTCACCGATCAGCAGCTGACCGGTTATGCGAACTCGAAAGAGTGGCACAACTCGGAACTCGCATGCCGCCACCTCGGGGGCCAGATCCTCGGCTGCGACTCCGAGGACATCTCGATCATCCGATCGACATCGGAAGGCCTCTCGTTGATTGCGGAGGGTCTGTCGTGGAAGACCGGCGACGAGGTCCTGGTCGGCGAGGAGGAGTTCGCGGCCAATGTCGCCCCCTGGCTGAATCTCAAGAGCAAGGGCGTGCGAGTCATCCGATACCCGCAACCCGACGGCCGGATCGATCCGGCCGATGTCGCGGACGCGATCACCGATCGCACTCGACTGCTCAGCGTTTCGTGGGTGGCCTTCCACAGCGGTTGGGTCGCGCCGCTGGACGCCCTCGCAACTCTGTGCCGCGAACGAAACGTCCTGACGGTGGTCGATGCCATCCAGGGGCTCGGCGTCATGACGATGAACATGCGCGCCCTCGGGATCGACGCCGTTGTCGCCGATGGTCACAAGTGGCTGCTCGGCCCCGAGGGAGCGGGACTCATGGCGATTTCCTCGACCCTTCGCCCGGAGCTCAGACCGGCGATCACCGGGTGGCGGAACATCCAGAGGGAGCCCGGGAGCTTCTTTCTGCACGCTCTCGAATTCCTCGACAGCGGACGGAGGTTCGAGCCCGGCGCCACCAACACCGTCGGGATCGCCGGGCTCGGCGCGGCCCTCGATCTTCTGAACAATGTCGGTCACGACCAGATCCAGGCCAGAGTGGAGATGCTGGCGAGGCTGCTGACGCGGGTGCTGCTGGCCCACGGTTGGGACGTCTTCTCACCGGGTTCGGGCCAGGCGATCGCCGGCATCGTCGCCGCCCGACCCGCGAAGGTCGCGCCCAAGGAGGCCGCCGAGCGGCTCGCTCAACGCAAGGTCGTGTGCTCGGTCCGGCAGGGCTCGGTGAGGCTGTCGCCGCATTTCTACACCACCAAGGGCGAGATCGAGGCTCTTGACAGAATTCTGGAGAAGGTGGGTTTGTGAGCGGGGCCGCCCATTGAACGATCCACTCCCGCAATTCTGAGGTCTGATTCGTTGTCCGAGCGCGCTGCTGTCAAGTTCCATTTCGACCCCCCTCCGACGTTGCGGTACAGTGTTCTGGAGCCTCGAGACGGAGAGACCCGAGCCATGCCGAACGCCAAGACCACCACCAACGTCCGCGACCGCATCCTCGAACACGTCGACGACCTGCCGCCTCAGCAATGCACCATCGCCGACTACCTGCTCGAACACCTCGACACGGTTCCCTTCCTGTCGGTTCCCGAGCTCGCCCGCCGGTGCGGGGTTTCCGAGGCCACCATCGTCCGTTTCGGTCAAAGGATCGGTTTCTCGGGCTTTTCCGAGCTCAAGATGGCGCTCGTCGAGCTGCTCCAGAGTCGCCTCGGGGTCGATGAAGATCGCGACGGCGGCGATCTCGGCGAGGACCTGCTCGAGTCGGTGGCCGCCCACGAGGGGCGCAACATCCGCCTGACCGTGGAGAACATCGAGCGCGAGGTCTTCGCCGCCATCGCCGAGCTCGTGTTCTCGGCCGATCACGTCTACACCTTCGGGATGGGAATCTCGGCCTACCTCGCCGAGCTCGCCGCCTACACGCTCGTCCAGGTCGGGGTCGCGGCCCACCCGATGTCGACGGGATTCACTTCGCCGCGGGAGCAGCTCGTCGCGCTCAAGGGCACCGACCTCGTGCTGGTGATCTCCCTCCCGCCCTATTCGCGCCAGAGTCTGGAGCTGGTGACCGCCGCGGCCGACGCGGGCGTCGCCACCGTCGTCCTCAGCGACCGGCTCAGCGCGCCCCCCGCCCTGCGTGCCGGACGGTCTCTCGCCGTCAGAAGCGACAACCTGACTTTCACCAACGCCGTCGCCGCCATGACGGTGGTGATCAACGCCCTGGCAACCGCCGTCGCGACCCGCCATCCCGAGGAGGCCATCGATGCTTTCGCCAAGATCAGCCGGGTGCTGAGCGACGACCCGGATGTCATCTCGGGGGAAGGCTAGACAATTATGAATTCTCAATTTTTAATTCTTAATTTTCGGACCACACACGGTGGAGTTCTTAATTTTGAATTTTCAATTTTGAATTTTCGGACCGATCCAACAAGCGCGAGATCGCTTGCGATGCAATTGAGAATTGAGAATTAAGAATTGAGAATTCGAATTCCTCACGTCTTCGCTCTGCTCACCGGAGTTGTCTTTGTCTGCAGCATTCTGACCTGGATCGTGCCGTCCGGCGAGTTCGAGCGCGAACGGCGGTTGGTCGGCGGCAACGAGCGGACCATGGTAGTGGCCGGCACCTACGAGACCGTCCCGAAAAACCTCAGCGCCCGCGGGCTGATATTCACCGACCCCGAACCGGGCTTCGCGTCCCCGGTCAGCCTCGAAGGGTTCTTGAGCGCCATCCCGCGCGGGATGATCGCCGCGGCCGACATCATCTTCTTCATCTTCATCATCGGCGGGGTTTTCGGCATCCTGCAGAAGACCGGGACCATCCCCGCGGTGCTGCACGCGGTCCTGGAACGCCTCCGCAGCCGTTGGCAGCTCCTCACCGTCGTGCTCATGCTGCTCATGGCCGTCGGCGGCTCGACCCTGGGAATGGGCGAGGAGTTCATCCCGCTGGTGCCGATCTTCCTCATCGTCGCGCGGGAGATCCGCTGCGACCGGATCTACGGCACGGCGCTGGTCTATGTCGCCGGCGCGGTCGGGTTCGCCGCCGCCACCACCAACCCGTTCACCGTTGCGATCGCCCAGAGCATCGCCGGCCTCCCGCTCAACAGCGCCATCGGTTTCCGGTTGATTTTCTTCGCCTGCTGCATGACGGTGACCATCGCCTACATGCTCCGTTACGGCGCGAAGATCCGCCGCGATCCTGCCGCATCGTATGTTGCGGGAATCGAGGCCGAAATCGAGGAAAACGTCACTCCTCCCCTCTTGACCACCTCCCACATCGCCATCGTCGTCGCCTGCACCTCGATCTTCGTCTTCATCCTCTGGGCGGTTCAGTCTATGGGGTGGTGGCTGCCCGAAATGGCC